>NZ_JBHWUO010000060.1:0-38267 GCF_042736975.1 Streptomyces sp. NPDC059989 | reverse complement strand
GCGCTACGAACGCAAGGCCGAACATTTCCTCGCCTTCACCAGCATCGCCTGCACCCTCATCTGCTACCGCAGAATCTCCAAATGAGATGACGTCTAAGACCGTGTCCTATGTGGTGAGGCGCAGCAGTCGCTGTTTGCCGGCAGCCAGCGGCGTTTGCGCGGAGAGGGTGGGCTCGGGGCGATGTCGGTACGATCCGTGGATGTCTTCGGAAGATCTTGGGGCCGTGTGGGTCCTTCAGGGGTTCAGTAAGGTCGACGATTTCCTGCGCACCGAGTTTCCCATCAGCCGCGAACAGATCATGCAACTCCGTGAGGTGATCACTCCCGACGCGGACGACCCTTGGATGTTCAGTGGGTACGACGTGCCCATCGAGTTGTGGCCGGCCGTGGACGCGATCCTGCAGTGCGGGCCGCCCGATCCCGGGCTCGACTACCAAACAGGGTGCTACGCGGCAGACTAGGCCGTTTCCTTCGGATCATCTCGCTGACCAGATGAAGATGGCAGCGAGGTGGAGTCCGGCGAGGTAGATGGTGGCGGTCTTGTCGTAGCGAGTGGCCAGGCCGCGCCGCTGCTTGAGTCTGTTTATGCACCGCTCGACGGTGTTCCGCTGCTTGTAGGCCTCGAGGTCGAAGGCCGGCGGCCGGCCACCTCGGCGGCCGAGCCGTTTTGCGGTTGGCGGCCTGGTCGGCCGGCCGCGGGATCACCGTCCGGATCCCGCGCCGACGCAAGTGGCGGCGGATCGCCCGGGACGAATAGGCCTAATGGGAAGTTAACGTCAGCGGTAGCTGCTGTTCTGGGGGCGCGAGCCGAGCCTTTGAATACGCCCGGGCCTGAGAGCCCTGTTGACAAGACGAGGCTGGCTCGCGCCCAGCAGTCTGGGCATGAGTGTTCGGAATCAGGTGCAGTTCTGTCTGTCTGGGCCTCGAAGCGGTCCTGTTGCTGCGGGCGGGTCCATCCGCGGCCGCCGGGCGGTTTGCTTTTCGTAGTCCGAGCCGGTTGTGCGGATCACCTCTCAGCTCTGCCTTGAGCTTCCAGCTCTGGCGCGGACCGAGGGCCGTACGACTCGCTGGGGTTGCGAACGGCTGGTGGGATGACGTGCCTTGAGCACTTCCATTAGGGAGCACGCGCACCCTGCATGGGCTCTGGCCTGGGAAAAGAGCCGCGACGAAGGAGGAGCAGGTGGAGATCACCGGGATACCGACGCCAGTGTTCTGTGGCGTGGACTGGGCCGAAGACCACCACGACATTGCACTGGTCGCTGCCGGCGGAAAGCAACTCTCCAAGGTGCGGATCAGCGACGATGCTGCAGGGTTTGCCCAGCTCATGGCTCTGTTGGATGAGCATGGCGATAGCGAGGACGCCCCGATTCCGGTGGCGATCGAGACGTCACGCGGACTGCTTGTTGCCTGCCTGCGGGCCACCGGCCGGCCAGTCTTCGCGATCGATCCGCTGGCAGTCGCCCGATACCGGGACCGCCACTCCGTGGCACGCAAGAGGTCAGACGCCGTTGATGCCGCGGCTCTGGCCAACATCCTGCGGACCGATATGGCCGCCCATCGGCCCCTGCCTGCCGACTCCGAGCTCGTGCAGGCCATCGCCGTGCTCGCCCGCGCTCAACAAGACGCCATCTGGGCCCGTTTGCCAGGCCCACAACAAGCTTCGTTCCCAGCTCAGAGACTGACAACAAGGCCTCCTGGACCGCACGTTGGATTCGACACCCTTCGAGCTACCAAGAGGCCCTGCTCTCATGCACGGCAGCCGCCGCAGTCACCCGATCGACTGACTTCTCGACGAGATCGGGACGACGGCAGTCGCGTCGCTTCTCGTGATCGCTGGGACGGACAAATTCGCACTGCCATCCAGGTAGACGGTCGGCTTGGTGACGCCCCGAGGCCGCCTCGCGGGTTTGAGCCCGGTGCCGCGACTGACGAACCTGGCGAAGAGTCGTGTCCTACCGGCTCGAGGCGCGGCCAACCGCCGCCGCTACGTCCTACTTCTCCTCCGGCTCCCAGGCGCGGAGCAGGTCGAGCAGCCCTGCGTCTCCGTCAACGTGCAAGGAGTCGGCCTGGATCCGGTCGTACAGGTAGAGGACCAGCTCACTGGCCGTGCCGTGGACGGAGGCGCCGGCTGCGTCCGAGTCTTCGCCGGTCGCGGCGGTGGGCGCGGGGATGCGGGTGATGCGTGCGCCGTCGCCGTCGACGGTGAGGCGCCAGGAGCGGCCCTCGGCGGCGTGGAAGTCGAAGGCCGTGGGCTTGTGCGGCCAGGCACTCGGCGTTGCGCAGACGGTGAACAGGAACTCCTCCACACCGTCGAGTGCCAGCTCGACCGGCAGCGGCTGCGGGGAGCCCCCGGCGAGCTGGGCGTCGTAAGTGTGCACCGCGGTCTCCTGGACCCGGTGCCGGGCGGTGCCGCCGGCGGTCTGCGGTGACTGCGACGCGGGCCACCACGTCCAGCAACCGCTCTCCGGTCCCGCCGCGCGCAGGGCGCCCAGCAGAAGCTGCGTCGACGCGTCCAGCCAGGCCAGCAGGGCCTCACGCTCCTGCGGCACTTCCAGCGCGGCGCGCGCGGCGACGGCCTCGGCCGGGGGAGCGTCGGCAGACCCCGCGCCGACGATGGCGGCCCAGAAACGGTCTCCCCCACCCAGGTGCTTCACCAGATCGAACAGCGTCCACCCGGGGCAAGTCGGCACCTGCGCGTCGAGACCGGGCGCGGCGGCGACCACGGCGCGGAAGGCGGTCGACCGTTCATCGATCAGTCGCAACAGGTCAGGGAACTCAAGATTCTTTTCCACGCCGGATGTCTATCACCGTGCTCCGGTGATCGGACAGCGATTTTCACAGTCGCCGCCGGTTGGCCATTGCGGACGTCCTCGCCTCCCACAGCTCGGGTGACAAGCTGCGCACTGCTGCGAGGACGCTGGTCGTGGCGGTACGCCAGGCGTCGTGCCTGTGGGTGCTCTGGCCTCGCCGTGCGGCCGGGCACCTCGGCGACGTGACGTCCACCCGGTGCGCGCGGTCATGCTGCCGCTCGATGTGATGGACGCGGAGGTCACGATGGCGGGGGGAGGACCGGTCGGGTCTGGAGTTCAGGTGACTCCCGTTCGACCAGCACTCCTCAAGTTCGGAACAACAACAGCCACTGAGACGCCTACGGCAAAGCGTTCGCCTTGCCGATGAGTTCCGCTGGGGTGGTGTCGGGTGTGATCACCAGGTCGAAGTTGCACCTCTGATCGCAGAGAATCACTTCGATGAACCCTGGCACGCAGTCACGGAATATGCAGGCGATCTGGGCCGCGTCAGTAAGGGCGGCATCGATGTAGAGGCATGTGCCGTCCTCATCCAGGTAGGTCTCAGCTGAGCCACAGGACGTCTGGAAGCTCCACGTGAAGCCCCGAGCTTCGTTCCGGATGGTCGGATCGATGACCATGTCGGCCCAGATGTCTTGGAGCACGGGAGTGAGGGCTGAAGGCTCGATACGCCAGATGGTGCTGGAGTCGTCGAAGAGGGCCAGGTACGTCGCCATGCTGGTTGTCCACCAGGCCGGCAAATGGCCATGTCAGTCGCGTGTCGCTCTGACCGGTGAGCGATATCGGTTGGTTCAGCGCCAGCCACCGTGGCGAGGCTCCGAGTACTCGCCCAATGGTGGGTCATATGCCTCCCCGTCCTCGGTGGTCACCACGTAGTCCGGCTCGGTTCTCGAAGCGGCTTCCCACAGGCGGATGACGAGGTCGGCGACGGGCACGGCACGCAGCGACAGGGCCGCGGCCACGTGGGCCCGCTCCTTGGCGATCTCCGGGTTGCCCCGGGCCAGGTATCGCTCGAGGTGCTGGGCAGAGACCTGCATGACCTCCACGTCGCCCCCGCCGGAGAACCCGAGACAGTCCCGCCATTCAAGCCCGATGATGATCTCCAGTGCGTCCGCCAGGTCGTCGGCGATCAGCCCGCCCTCTCCTTCGGAACTCGCGAACACCACCGGCCGACGGCCGTCCTCCTCGGCACACAGGAAGTACGCCCCGCCTGCGAACTCCCCGGCGATCGGGTCCAGCGGTGCACCGGAGGCAAGCCTCAACCCCTCGCCGTGATACTTCCGCCCGATGTCGAAGCCGAACGACGTCCGCAGCAGCAGATCGATCTCCGGGGTGTTCCGGATCAGGTCGAGCAGATGATCGCTTGAGGTCATGGCTGGACGATATCGAGCGCCTCTGACAGGCGAGGCAGGGCGGGGCTCAGCTGTGGCCTTGCGACGTGCGGGATTCCAGGTAGGCGGTCCAGTCTGCTCCGGCGCGGCGGCGCCATTGTGCGGCGGTCACGACGTGAAGGCCAAGGAGTGGGGCCAGGACGGCTGGAGGGACGTCCTGGGCGAGTTGGGTGAGAGCGGTATTGCGGGCCGGGCGGATAGGCCATGCGCGATAAGCGGGCGAGCGCAGTCGCTGAAATGTGCTGGCCGGGGCACGTACCGGGGAACAGCCAGCGGCAGGGTGAGTACGCTGCCCAGCCGGAGGGGACCTGGTCGGCGAGTTCGGTCAACAGGGTGGACAGAGATCCGGGAAGGCGGATGGGAACGCGGTCCAGCACGACTGCCTGGTCGCCGTTGAACGTGGTCAGGGCTTCAGCACGGAGTACAGCCCGCCGCCGCGTGGGCGGCCGCCACGGCGCGGGCCTGCTCCAGGCGTGCCTCCGTCGCCCAAGCCGACAAGTCGGGGCACACGGCCGGCCGGGCTCCGGGTCGAAGCCGACGGCTGCCGCGTGCCCGGCGAGGCCGGGAGCGATCGCCGCCCACCGCTCCCACAGGGAGCCGCCGGCGGCCGGGAGCTCCCAGGCCCGCTCGATCGCAGCGTGCGACTGATGAGCTCCCCGGACCCCGGTCGGACGGGCGGATCAGCGCAGTCCGGCGAAGAGATCGTTCTCGGGTACGGCCGCGCCAGTGGTGTCCTTTACACGTACAAAGGTCTCCATGCCCATCAACTCGCCGAACCTCTCCTTGCCCATCTTGAGGAAGAAGATGTTCTCGCCCTGACTAGCGTGCGCGGCCAGCGCATCGAACTTCAGACCGCTGAATGCGGTGGTGTCCACCCACGTGGTGATCTCATCGTCGGGGAGGCCGATCTCGGCCATCGCAGCGGCCTCGGCAGGATCCGGCTCCGGCATGTCCTCATGAAACTCGCGCATGATCTCCCCGAACCGCTGCATCCCCGAGCGGGGCATCGTCGTCCAGTACACCTTCGGTGTCAGCGCAGTCATCTCCAGCGCTGCCATCGTGATGCGGTGGGCCTGGATGTGGTCGGGGTGGCCGTAGAAGCCGTTCTCGTCGTAGGTGACGACCACATCGGGTCGGTAGTGCCGCATGAGTTCCGCGAGTCGGGCGGCGCCTTCCGCCACGGGGGTCTGCCAGAAGGATCCGGGAGCGTCGTTGCTCGGCCAGCCCATCATCCCGGAGTCGGCATAGTCCAGCATCTCCAGATCGCTGACCTTTAGGACGTGACAGCTCGCCTCGAGTTCTTGACGGCGCATCACGGCCACGGTCGCCGGATCGTGGCCGGGCTCGCCTGGCTTGACAGCCCCCGGTCCGTCACCGCAACGGCCGTCGGTACACGTCACGAGAACTGTGCGGATGCCTTCCGCCGCGTACCGCGCGAGGACCCCTCCGGTTCCGGTGGCCTCGTCGTCGGGGTGGGCGTGCACTGCCATAAGCGTCAAAGGCCGGTCAGTCATGAAACAGTCCTCCTGCAGAAATGCATCTTCGTCCGAGTGCACGGCGGGCGCACCGCGATCCGGGGCCCGGATAAGCCCGGATCCTGGTGGGGCGGATGACCTGGTGGTCTCCGTGCTCCCCGCCCACGCGGCGCCGGTCCCTCGGTCGATGCAACCCGCCGGCCGGACCGGCTGTTCCCGGCACGGCCGCTTGGCCTTCGAGGCCGTCGGTGCTTCATCGCGAACGAGGTATAGGCGTGACCTTCGCATCTCAGCGCGGCATCGGACCCGACTTTCATCCGGCACCAGCTGCTCGATGTGGCGGGCGTCGACCGCTGACAGATGCCGAGTCGCGGGTGTGTGGCGAGCAGCCCGAGACTTACGAAACGGCGACCGGCCGACAGGACAGGACAGGACAGGAACACCTCGGCTTGACTTGGCGACCCCACCAGTACGCAGCCGTATCCATATCTCGGGCAGCCTCCTGCAAACGGGTGCTTCTCACCGCCGCCCGATGATGGCCTGCTCAGGTAGGACGAATCCGTCGGAGGACGTACTCCGACGGCCAGCAGAGGGCTCGAACAACACCGTTGGTGGCGATGAAGTACGCCGGACTCACCCAACCGTCCTCCTTGCTCACGAGCCCCGGACCGTCAGGGCGGTAGTAACGACGCAACATACGGCGCAGCAACGGAGTGCCAGCCACCAACAGAACCGGAGCGGCGACGACTGCACCGACCGTCACGCCGAGCCGGACTGCATGGATCCTGGCCACGCTCTCTATCCGCATCCATCCAGTCTGCCGATCAGAAGAGACTCGTCCACCACTCTCACGGAATGCCGGTCAGAGCCAAAATCCAAATATCCCCATCAGCCCCCCGGGTCGTCCCGGTCCGTGCCTTCTCTGAACTCTCAGGTCTCGCTGAATCCGAGGCGCGGTGCTTCCGGAGGTCTTGGTTCAACTGAGGAAGATGAAGGGGCTTTCCCTCTGACGGGATGGGCGGCGTTCAGGCCCGCCGTCAGTGGGCAGGGGCCTCTGGGGTGTCCGGGGTCGTCGTTGTCGGAGTGGCGGCGGCCAGCAGGGCGGCGAACCCGATGGGGGCAACTGTCTGGTACCCGATCCACACCTCACCCCCGGCACTGCTGCCCCGCCACGCCATCAGGAGGCCGACGAGGGCCGCCAACACCCAGCCGCTGTCGTAGGCAACCATGAGCTGCGTGTAAGTGCGCATCGATCGGCTGCGCGTGTATCCGATCTCGATGCCGCCGCCGATCAGCAGGGCCACGCCTGAGACAACCATCAGCCAGACGGGCGCGCCGAGTAACCGGCCGAGCGGGGCAGCGCCGGCGATGAAGACAGCGGCGAGCAACACTTTGAAGGCGCCATCGGCGATGGCCCCCACTGTCCGGCGGGTCACCCGCGGTGCCACGACCTGGGCCATGAGCGTTCCTCTCTGGAGCTCTCTCGACTGGTTTCGTAACAAGATTACGGCAATAATCAAATTATGAGAATGACGAGAGCAGAGACCAAGGAACGCAACCGCCGCGCCTTGCTGGACGCTGCGTTCCAGGTCGTTTCCCGAGACGGGCACCGGGCCAAGCTTGATGAGATCGCCGAACGCGCCGACCTGACCACCGGCGCCATCTACTCACTGTTCGGGAGCAAGAACGGCCTGGTGGTCGCCCTTGTCGCCGACTACCTGCGGCCGTACTACGAAGAGATCGAGCAGGCGGTTCCAGCCGGACTGGATCTACTCGAAGCGGTGGACGCCTTCGCCCGGCACTACCGGCGTAGTTGTGACGCACCCGATGCGCGGTCTGGCCTGGCGCTCCAGATCACCTTGCTGGACATGGCCCTGCATGACCCAGACCTGGGGGCCCGGCTCGCCGAGTCCATCCGATCGCAGGAGAACCACCTGATCGCGCGGTTCACCGGAAGATCGCACAACGGGAGCGTCGTGACGTCGGATCAGGCACAACGTCTGACCACCGCACTCAGGGCACTGTTCGTCGGCCTCAGCCAAGGCGTCACCCTCGGTCTCGCCCACGGCGCAGACGAGCAGTACTTCGCTGACACCGCCCGCGCGTTGGCATCCGACATGTCCCTCATCGATCACGACGCGGATGCTTCGTGATTGTCGGTCAGGGTAAGGCCTGACGGAAGGCCGGAGCCTCGGATTGACCGGGACGCGAGGACAGGTGTCCAAGGACGCGAAGGCGAACGGGCTACGGCACAGCTCTCTGGCATCCTGCGGATCACGACCTACTGGGATCCGATACCGACCATCCGCGCCTTGATGGGCGAGCCCATCCGCTGTGGCGGGGCGACCTTGTGAGGCATGACTGGTCCGGGCCTGCGCCCGACGGGTGGTAGAGGCGGGACTGGCGAAACGTCCCAGGTCCGTTCTACACGGCCAGCACTGACAACTGCCTCACCGGGCGGCAGTGCGCGCCCCAGCCTGTCGCGTACGAAGACGACTACTGCACCGAGTTCGTCTACCGCCAGCCGGTCCGGGCTTCCGGGGTGCACGAGTTGACCTGCGCTGCGGAGTGCGACCCCTTCGGTGGGTACGGCGGGGACGGCGACCGCCACTGAACCCCGGTACATGCCACTTGGACTCTTCACGCCCAAGGAGACACGGTGCACATCCTCAAGGAGCAAGGCGGCCTCTATCAGGTGTCTCCGAATCCGGACTCCGAGACGGGATTCAAGGCCGGGACGAAGGGGGTGGGCAACCAAGCACCTCACCGGCCAGGTCTGCATGAACTTGAGCCGGCGTCGCTTACAGGTACGTCTCCGCAACCTGGTCCGAGACCACAAAATCGCCCGCGCAGTCCGGGCACATCGCCCGGCCGAAGAGGTACGTCAGCCCGCGCGCGGCCCCCTCGTGGCCCGCCTCCATCGCCATGCGGTGCAAGCGCGCGGGCAACGGGTCGAGGGCGGCGGGATCGGCGGGCAGCAGCGGCGTCTTGACCGGGTCCGCCGTCACATAGTCACCGGCCGAGGCGAACGTGCCGTGGTCGCCGAACGCGATGAAGAGCGTCGACTCACACCTGGGGCAGTCGACCTCGTACTCCTCGTAGAACAGGCCCTCCAGCCTCCCTGCGCTCCACACGCGTTCGCCCTCAAAGGCCAGGAGGCACTGCAGGAGGTAAACGAAGGTCGGACGGTCGTCCGTCGCCATGTCGAGGAGGTGGCGGGCCACCGGGAGGAGGACGGCAAACTCTGCGGCGTACCGCGCGCCGTGCTCGTCGTCCGCAGCGGAAGCAATGAGGCCTGCCATCAGGACGGCGTCCTGCAGTGCGCCGGGCGCGCGGCCTGTCGCAATCGCGGCCAGGTACGGAAGGGCGAGGAAACTGTCCTCATACACCTCGCCCTGGTGACACAAGTCATCCCACAACTCGCTCCAGACCTGCCCGTCCTCCTCACCGCCCAGGCGGGCGAAAGCTGCGGCAAGCTCATCGGAAGGGCGCACGATCATACCAACACATTCTTCCCTACCCGGCTCCCCTACCGGAGGGCGGCCCCGGTCACCAACGCGCCGAGGCCCACACGCAAACCTACGCCGAGGAACCGCCGGGTTCGCGGCTCGAGACAACCGCAAGGGTGGCCGCGGGTGGCGGGAAGGCACCGGGGAAGACGGCAGCGGCCGTCCAGCGGGGCGTGGCAGCCCTCGCCCAGTACATCACCCGCGCAGGCCACCAGCGCGTCCCCCGGGCCCACATGGAGGAGATCACGGTGGAGGGCGAGGCGGCCCCCGTCGTCTGGAAGCTCGGCATATGGACGGCTGCATGGTTGGCCCGAGTCCGGTCGGCGAACCGGTGGCCGGTGGGCCACGGCGAGGCAGAGCTGTCCGTGGGGGCATCGGGCTCCTCAGCTTTTGGACACGATCCGCCCGGCGCTCCACCACATCGGGGCCACCGCGAGGCCGGGATCGGCAGCGACCGCCGCTTCCCCATCCGCTGCGGTGATGTCCTGGCCCTCACCGCCAGTTGTATCCGCCTGGTTCGTCGCCTGCCGTCTTGACCTGCTTGCGGTAGGCCCCCGGCGGCGACCCGAAGTGTCGTTTGAAGGCTTTGGCGAAGGCGAACTCCGACGTGTACCCCGTGTGCTGCGCGATTGTGCTCAGCGGGGTCGGCGACTGGTGCAGCAACCGCGCCGCGGTTGCCATCCGCCAGTTGGTCAGGTAGGTCAACGGCGGCTCGCCGACCACCGAGGCGAAGCGGCGGGCGAACGCCGCGCGGGACAACCCGGCGCGGGCGCCCAGAGACTCCACGGTCCAGGGATGGCCGGGATCGTCGTGGATCGCCTTCAGGGCCGGGGCGACTGCCGGGTCGGTCAGCGCGGCCACCCAACCCCGGGTCCGCTCCTTCGGTAGTTCGGCGTACCACGACCGGAGGATGTACAGCAGCAACAGATCGATGAGCGCCGTGACGACCGCGTCCGAGCCCGGCTGCGGCGCGTGGAACTCGGCGCACAGCTGATCGACCGCCGAGCGCAGCACCGGGTGGCGGCCGGGGACCGCGGGGAGGTGGATGACCTTCGGTAGATCGCTGAACAGCGGATGCGGGCGATCAACGTCGATCGCGTACGCGCCGCACACCAGAACCGTGTGCGGCCCTGGTCCGTCCAAGGTGACCTGGCCGATCGGCGAGGACCGGTCCACGCGGTCCGGTACGAAGTCCACCGGATCGCGGCCCGGCACATCGCACAGGGTGTGTCCGCTGCCGCGCTGCAGGAACACGATGTCGCCGGGTCCGAGCGCGAGCGGTTGGCCGTGCGGTGGCAGCAGGTGGCAGTGCCCTTCCACGACCACGTGGAATCCGGCTCCTGAGATGGGTTGGAACTTCAGGGCCCACGGGGCGTGCGCGTCGGTGCGAGTCACCATCGGGCGTCCCGTGCGCAGGACTTCGAGGGTGTCGCTCAGGATGTCCATTGCGCCACTCTAACGCCTGTGTGGCGAGACGATATGACAGGGAATCGAGACTTCAAGGCATTCACCGTCTCGATGTGGAGGCGTACGTTCTTGCCATGGCGGTTGCCGAACCCCGGCACTGCATCGACGAAGGAATGGATCCCATGTCTCTGGCCGGCAAGAAGATCGTGATCATCGGTGGAACCTCCGGCATCGGCTTCGCGGTAGCCCAACAGGCCACGGCGGCCGGCGCGGACGTCGTGGTCGCCTCCAGCAATCAGGACCGTGTGGACGCCGCGACGAAGCGGTTGGGCGAGCCGGCCGAAGGCCGCCGCCTGGACGTCGCCGACGGCAACGCCATCGCCGCGTTCTTCGAGCAGGTCGGGGAGTTCGACCACCTCGTCTACACCGCGGGCGAATCTCTGCTGATCAAGCCGTTGGTCGACACCACCCCGCAGGAGGCCAGGGCCGTCTTCGAGCGCCGGTTCTGGGGCGCGTTCCTCTCCGCCAAGTACGCCGCACCGCGACTGCGCGACGGCGGGTCGATCACTTTCAGCTCTGGCGTCCTCGCGATCCGCCCCCTGTCCGGAACCGCACTCACGGCAGGCATCACCGGCGGCATCGAGGCCCTGTCCCGGGCACTCGCCGTCGAACTCGCCCCTCTGCGCGTCAACGTGATCCAGCCCGGTGTGATCCGTACCGAGCTGTGGGACGGCAGTGTCCCGGACCCGGAGGCTTTCCTCCAGGGCGCCGGGGCCGAGCTGCTCACGCGGCGTGTCGGCAGTGCCGAGGAAGCCGCGGCGGCCTATCTCTTCGTCTTGGCCAACGCCTACATCACCGGCACCACGCTCGCGATAGACGGCGGTGCGGCACTGGTGTGACATAGGCGCCACACATCACAGCCAACGGAGCAACGCCGCACCGACGCGACGCGTTCCTTGCCGCGCAGTCGACGACGCGAGGCCGACCAGACGTGCGGATGCGAGCCGCCCGGCCCGAAGCAGAGACCCGGTCGACCTGACCGTCCCGGAGATCCGCCGCCTGATCGGCGCACTGTTCAGCCCGTCGATCACAGCCCTGAACGCACTCCTGCACTGGTCGAACCGGCGCAGAAGCCACCAGGCTTCGGCACGTCGCAGCCACTACCGGCAGCGGCTCTCCGCCCCCTCCAGCGCATAGATCGCGAAGTCACCCTGGAGTACTAAGAGGTCCTGACAAAGGGATTGGACGTGTCGGTGGGTGATGAGGCAGGTGGCGAGGTCGAGGCAGGCTTCGTGGATGTCGTCTCGTCGTTCCCATCCGATACGGAGTCGGCGGAGGCCGTGGAGCCAGGCGATGGTCCGCTCGACGACCCAGCGGTGGACTCCGAGTCCGGATCCGTGCGGGACGGCGCGGCGGGCGATCACGGGTTTGACCCCGGTCACCCAGACCAGACGGCGGTACTTGTCGTGGCCGCAGCCGCAGATCGCCGAGTAGAATGTCGGGCCGCTCGCGAGGCCGTCCCACCAGGCCGGCGACCGACGGGATCTTCTTCAGCAGGGGTATCAGCTGGGGTATGCGCGGGCGTTTCCGCGGGGCGGACCAGGCGTTCCTACGGAGCGGGAGTCGCGGGTGCCCGCGGAGCAGGAGTCGGGGATTCGTGCGGGACCGGCGGGTGGCATGCGCCGCGGGTGTCGTCCTCCTCCGTGCGCGGCCAGTACCGTCCTTCGAGGGCCTCGGCGCTGCGGTTGAGCCGGAGCAGGGCGTCCTCCAGCGCTCGTACTTCCTCAGGGGGCCAGTCGGCGACCACCCGGGCCAGGCAGGACCGGTTGACCTCACGGTCTTCGGCGAGCCGGCGCCCACCTTCAAGGGTGATGCGCAGCTTGCGGGCCATGCCGCCGTCAGGGTCCGCCACGCGCTCGGCCAGTCCGCAGCGCAGCAGTGCGGCCGTCTGGCGGTTCACGGTGGAGGTGTCGAGCCCGAAGGCTTCCGCCAACTGTCCGATGGACATGGGGCCTTGTGTGTCGATCCGGCTGAGCAGCAGGTATGCCGACCGCTCCAGGCGTTCGGGGTCGCGCTCGCGCCGGGCAAGCACCTGATGCCGCGAGAGCAGCATCAGCTCCCGTTCCAGTTTCTCCAGCACTGCGCCTCCCGCTCCTTCCGGCGCTCCATTATCGCGGACCTGTGAACCCGGCGGACCGGCGGACCCTGCACGGCTCGGCCTGCCGGCGGTGCCGCACGATGGCCCGACCGTACTATGCATGATACATATCGTGTGTACTATGCATTCCTCGTTGTCACCCCGGCGAGCCACAGCCTCAACCCGGAGGACCCGCATGACCGTCACCACGTCCACCGCCTCCCGCGCGGCCGAGATCTTGTCCCGGCCCGTCACGCTGAACGGCCTGACCGTCCCCAACCGCATCGTGATGGCACCGATGACGCGGATGTTCTCCCCCGGCGGCGTGCCCGGCGAGGACGTGCAGGCGTACTACACCAGCCGGGCCGCCGCGGGTGTGGGCTTGATCGTCACCGAGGGCACCTACGTCGGTCACGAGTCCGCCGGGCAGAGCGACCGGGTCCCGCGGTTCCACGGCGAGGACCAGCTGGCGGGGTGGGCGAAGGTCGCCGCGGCCGTGCACGAGGCGGGCGGCACGATCGTGCCCCAGCTGTGGCACATAGGCATGGTGCGCAATCAGGGCGAGGCACCGTACGCCGACGCGCCCGCCGTCGGCCCCTCCGGCATCCGCGTCGACGGTACCGAGGGGACCGGCAAGGCGATGACCCGCGCCGACCTCGACGACGTCATCGGCGCGTTCGCCGACGCCGCCGCGGAGGCCGCGCGGATCGGCTTCGACGGCGTCGAACTGCACGGCGCCCACGGCTACCTGCTCGACCAGTTCCTGTGGGAGCGGACCAACCGCCGCACCGACGCCTACGGCGGCAACACGGTGGCCCGTACGAAGTTCGCCGCGGAGATCGTGGCCGCGGTCCGCGAGCGCGTCCCGGCCGACTTCCCGGTGATCTTCCGCTACTCGCAGTGGAAGCAGGAGGCCTACGACGCACGGCTCGCCCAGACCCCAGAGGAGCTGGAGGCGATCCTGGCCCCGCTGGCGGCGGCGGGCGTCGACGCGTTCCACGCCTCCACCCGGCGCTACTGGCTCCCGGAGTTCGAGGGCTCGGACCTGAACCTGGCGGGCTGGACCAAGAAGCTCACGGGCCGACCGGCCATCACCGTCGGCTCGGTCGGCCTCGACGGCGACTTCCTCCGCGCCTTCGCCGGCGAGGGTGCAGCGCTCGGCGACATCGACAACCTCCTGGACCGCATGGAACGCGACGAGTTCGACATGGTCGCCGTCGGCCGAGCGCTGCTCCAGGACCCCCAGTGGGCGGCAAAGGTCCTCGGCAACCGCTTCGACGAGCTGACGCCGTACGACGCGGCGGCGCTCAGGTCGCTCAGCCGGTAGCCGGAAGCCGTTCGGACGGCCGGTCCAAGGACGCCCCGTGACATCGGTCCGCCGAGGTCACGGGGCGTTCGCGCTCCGGTCAAAAATTGCCGAGCCTCGCCGGTTCCACCCATCGCCAACCGGCGGAAGCCAATGAGCCTGGCACTCCGTCGCATGTCCCAGCCGGAAGACAAGGGCAATGCACAACACGACAAGTCCAATGCTCATTGGACAGATGCGGGGTTCTGGCCGCGCTTCCGTGACGGCTACGTGAGTTCCCACCGCGCTGACAGGGCGCGAGCCCATTGCGCCCTGTCGTTGAGGCGCGTCGTCAGGAGTGTTCCGATGGTGCCGATGAGGACGCCGATCAGTACTGGCAATTGACTGAGGAAGGTAGCCACCTCCGTAGCGTGCCAATCCGGAGGTGTTCCGTGATGGCTACGCCAGACAGGCGGCCCGCGTCCAAGCTGGCTCTCAGCCACGAAAAGAGCTCCATCATCCTGACCTCGAACAAGACCTTCAGCGAATGGGGACAGGTGTTCGGCGACCAGGTTCTGGCCACCGCCATCCTCGACCGACTCCTCCACCACTGTGACGTCATCTCCATCAACGGCCCCAGCTACCGTCTCAAGAACCGGCTTGCCGCCATCGAACGCGGCACAGACGCAGCCTGAGAATTCACGGTTCCTCCGGCGGCTACGTCGTATGAGCTAGCGGCCGTTGCGGCGCCGCCGACGAGTGCCGGCGTCGTGGAAGCGGATCACGCCAGCTCCTGACATGCCCCTGAGCGCGGCCATCTCCTTCGTCCCGTGCACGAGTCGGCATGCCCCGGTGTCCTGGTCGACGATGATGGGCCAGTTTCCCCCGCCCCGGATCTGGCGCCCCTGTTCGTCCTTCGCCGTGGGATACCAGGTAAAGCCATAAACGCCCCTGCTGGTCGGGGTCGCCACCAGGCCAAGCTCGAAGGCCCACTCATCCCAACGGTCGGTCAGCGTCCGGCCGAACTCTTCCGCACGTCTGCGTGCTTCGCTCTCCTCCAAGAGATCCCCCTCCACCAGCCTCAGATCTTGAGAGAGCAGACGTTACGGGACTGAACCCGGCCACAGAACGGGAGCTACCTCGGTGTACATATCTCTGTACTTGGCGGGCACACAGAGAAGTACGCCGACAGGGCGTCCCGGTCCGGATGCTGACTGCCCTCGAGCGTCTTCGCGTTGGCCAGAAGACTGAAGCCTTCCTCCCGCAGCAGGTCGCCCACGGTATCGGCGCTGATCCGGTGCCCGGCCCGGTCCGGATCCGCCGCGATCGTACGGGGCGATTTCACGGTCCACCGCAGCGGCGACATCGGGTCGCCTCTCTCGTCGGGCTCGACCAGCGCCAACAATGCCGGCCGCCCACCCGGATCCAGATCGGCAACCCGTTTCCGTCCTCCGCCAGGCCCCCGGACTCGCCCCAATGGCTCCTCTCCGGATTCCAGCTCGAACACGCCGTTGCGGACCGTCGTCTCGCTGACTTGGGCCGCCCGAGCGACAGCGCGGACCCCACCATGCCCCAGCAGCCGGCCTTCGGTTCCCATCGGCAGCCGTCGCTGCCGCTCGTCCAGATGCGGGAACAACACCGCGAACTTCGCGGAGAGTTGGTCACGGCTCTCGTCCGGGATGCGCATACCAGACCAACGAGGCCCAGGCCGGGAAGCAACACCTCGATGATCTGCAATCCCTTGGGCTCAGATCCCGCAACTACCCTCCCCCCTCCCCCTCAGCGACATAAGGGGTGGCCGCGAGGGTGAGGCGGACCGCCGCGAGGAGCTGTTCGTCGCTGGCGCCCATCCTGCGTGTCGTCGTGACGTAGTCCAGGGCGGCCCTGGCGAGTTCATTGCCGATGACAGGCCCGGGATGTGCAGGGTGGGTGATCCTTGTGCCTGCTCCGCGGCGACTCTTGACCATTCCGGCGGATTCCAACTCACGGTACGCCCTGGCGACCGTCGCGATGGCGAGTCCGAGATCCGCGGCGAGCTGTCGCACGGGGGGCAGCCGATCGCCTTCGGCCAGGTGGCCGGCCAGGACAAGGTCGGCCACCTGGGCGCGGATCTGCTCGTAGGCAGGGACGGCGCTGGTGGTGTCCACGTGCACGGTCAACCGGTTCACGGGGCGGCCTGTCGGTAGCGTGGCTGATGGGTCAGCTTGGTCAGCAGGTAGACGAAGGCCGGACCTCCCATGGCCATCGCAAGGTAGGCAGCCACGTTCAGTGGGGTCAGCCACCAGCTGGTGCAGGTGGAGGCGAAACCGCCGAAGAGCACGTGAACGACGAGCGCGGAGGTGAAGAGCGAGGAAGCCAGCAGGCAACCCCAGGCATAGAACACGGCGTGGGCCGAGCCCTCGCGCAGGGCCGCGTCCCGGGTTGCGCCGTCCGATCCTGCCGCTATGGGGGGACGGCCGACGATCTTCCGCAGGACCGGCAGACACAGTGCGGCGCTACCGACGAGCGTGAAGGCCGTGGCAGTGATGGCGGGCATGCCCACCGCAGCAGCCGGAATGATTTCAGTGACGCCCTCGCAGGCGAAGTGAATACCCCGTCGGCTGGCCGGATGAGAACCAGCAAGTACAGCCATGGTCGTGAGCAGGGCGACGAGGGCGGCGAGGAGGACGGCCAGCAGAACGCGATGCCCTCGAGGGAGGTAGTCACGGATCCGCCGGGTTGCAAGCGTTGCCGACCTGACGTCGCTTGCCGGTCGCGGAACGGCCAGTTCTCCAGCCAGGACGCCGGCGAGCACGACAGCACCGAAGGCCGGTCCTGCAAGCCAGTCCCCTCGCAGTCCGAGAACCGGCAGGTATGCGAGCAGAGCGGCAACAACGAGACCCAGCAATGTCGCGCCGCGCCTCCACCAAACGGCGCGACGCTCGTGCGGCAGCAAGAGGCCGGCCGCCCTCCACTGCCCCGGGCGAAGGAGCATCAGAAGACCGACGAAGAACGGGACGGCCAGGAGTGTGTTCGAGGCCAGGAGCGACTGCAAGAGATTCATCAACCCCACCAACTTGTATCAATGATGCAGTACATAGTGTCATGGAGTACTCGGTCGTGCACCTGGGCGGTGAGCAGCGTCGTCGTCGACCGCCACGAGTTCTGGATGCGCGACGACGACGGCAACCTCCACTTCCTCCCCCGCACCGACAACTCCGGATACGGCATCGGATACGGCATCGGCTACGGCTACGGCTACGGCTACGGCTACGGCTACGGAGGCCCTTACACCCTCTGCCAGATGATCGAGCAGCTCGTCGAGTCCGACGGCGCCGTGGCTGCTCCACCCCGGCGCCGCCCCAAGCCGAACAACGCACTGACCGCCTGGGCCCGCGACGAGACCATCAGCCGCCAAGGCGAGTACACCCTCAAGGACCTACGCGCCCTGATCCGCTGACCTCTGGCACCAAGGGGTGCAGGGAGGCAAACGTACGGTCAGCACGACGGGCCGGACCTAGGCCGTCTCTTTCGGATCTTGCCAAGCTCCGGAGACGGACCCCCGGAAGACCGATGCAGGGCCGGTTCTCGTAGGTTGGGCCTTTCCAAGATGATGCTCCGCACCGTGCGGGTCGGCGGGACGAGGGGTGGGATATGCGCGGGATCGACGCGGTTGCGGCACTCGCTGAGATCATGCCGGTGGCTCACGGGGTGGACGAGCAGGTCGACTGGATTGAGGTCGAGGCGGTCTGGGGGACCCGGTTCCCCCTGGACTACGTCCGTTTAATGGAGGTCTACGGGTCGGGGGTGATCGGCGACGGGATCGATATCCTGCTGCCCGCACTGCGGGCTGCCGGGTACCCGTACACGGAAGGCCCAGGGCTGCAGGGCGAGACGGGGATCGCCCGCGAGCTCTGGGAGATGTGCCGTGACGAGACTGACTTCGAGGTGGACCTCAAGTCCATCGTGGCCTGGGGCGTGACGTCGGGCGCGGACATCTACTGCTGGGTGACCACGAACGAAGACCCGGACCGATGGCCCGTCCTGACGTATGTGAGGTACACCGACAAGATGCAGTTGCACCCCCTGGGGATGGCCGAGTTCCTTCTCGAGCTCCTGGGCGATGTGGCGTTCCGAGGGGAGAACATCAGCACGGCCCTGGAAGACGAGCCGACCTTCGTCAACTGGCGGAACGCCAGCCCCACAGGCCCGTAGATACCCGGGAGGAAAGGAGCGCCCCGTTGCTACGGGCCCGCTCGAAGTCGCACATCTCCCGCGCCCACTCGTATGGGCCGCCTCGTTGATCCGTAGGCGGTCAACGTCTTGTCCGCCACCGATCCGCGGCTCTGGTAAGCCCACCCCCGTGGGTCGACCAGCCTCCAGCTGGTGCTCGGTGCCTGCTTCGGCCCAGGGCCAGACGCTCCCGATGGAACATCGCCGAGCGGTGCGCGTCCAAGGCGGCCGCAAAGTCGGTGACGGCGCCGAGCTGATCCTGGCGGTAGCTGTCGGAGCGCTCCTCGGCGCGTGCGGTGCGTGCCGAACGGTGCTGAAGGAGTCCGGCGGTCAGGGCACCGGCGAGGGTACCGAGTACGGCAACGATCGAAGTCCATATGGACATCAGGTGTTGTGTCCTCTCGGGTAGTCGGTCTCGGTGAGCGAGTCCGACGGGCAGCCAGGTACGCAGCGGCGCCTTCGGTGGTCGGGTTGCGTCCGGCGCTCTGGATCCACCAGGACGGTCAGTGTGCCAATAGGTCAGCGATCGGGTGGCAGGGCCATGATCACTTGTACCGAGTCGATCGGCACACGAGACGGCCAAAAGCACATACCGGCGCGCTCCCAGAATTCGGTTCTGGCACAGATCTTGGGGAGCGGTCGCGGAGGCCCCGGTATGCGGCCGAGCTGGCACGCGATCCGGGTGAGGCGCACGCCCGCGCCGGCTGGCTCCTCGCCACGGCCGCCCTCCACCCGGACCTCCACCCGGCCCTCAGCCTCCCGGAACGCTTCGCGGACCCGGCCGTGCCCATGCCGGGCCCGGAAGGAGACCGGCCCGGTCGGACCTGAGCTTCCCACCGCCCACGCCCCACGCCCCTGCTCCCCTATGCTCCTTGAGTACACTTATGGTGCAGTCCACACCTTTTTCTCAACGCCTTCGCGGGAAGACCGGTGCGGCGCCCTGCGGGCCGCGGCGTGCACGATCCCCTGATTCGGAGTTCGACGATGGACGGAGAGCGCGCGGGCACACCCCCGGCCTTCACCGTGCCGTGGCAGGAGTGGCTGGCCGAGAGCCTGCTCAGCGGGGTCGCGCACGATGAGATCGTCACCGTCATGCGGCAGCGGGGCTTCCCCCCTCCGGTTGCCCGGCAGTTGATCGCGACGCAGGAGGAAGCCACGCTCTTCCGCGTGGCGCACCGGCTCCTGGGCGAACACCGCAAGCTGCGTTCACTGGCGGATGCGCTGAGCGACCAGTGGAGCCAGTCGCCGCGGGCGACGGCGGTTCCCGTGATGGATCCGCCCGACCCGGAGACGTTCTTCGAGCACTTCTACTTCGCCAATCGCCCAGTGGTCGTCCGCGGCCTCGTGGACCGGTGGCCGGCGCTTCACAAGTGGTCCCTGGACTACTTCGTCCAGGAGTTCGGAGACACGGTGATCGAGATATCGGCGGACCGGCAGGGCGACCCCCGGTTCGAGGAGAACTTCCTCGCTCATCGCCGCGAGATCACCATGCGCGAGTTCGTGGCCCACCTCATGGCGGACGAGGGCAACGACCGGTACGTGGTGGCCCGGAACCAGTTGCTCCAACGCCCCGCCTTCCACCGGCTGCTGGACGACATCCGCCACCTCCCCGGGTTCCTCGCTCCCGTCGCGCTCGGCCACGCGAAGCTGTGGTTCGGCCCGGCGGGCACGGTCACGCCGCTGCACCATGACGACTCCAACATCCTGTTCGTGCAGATCCGGGGTTCGAAGCTCGTGCGCTTGGTGGAGCCGCACAACCTGCCACGCCTCTACGGGGACCCGGGCGGCCGCAGCCCCGTGGACCTCGGCGGTGTGGATCTGACCAGGTTCCCGGCGATGAGGAACGTACCCGTGACCGAGGCGACGGTGCGCGGGGGCGAAGCCCTCCTCCTTCCGCTCGGCTGGTGGCACTGGGTCGCTTCACTGGAGACGAGCATCTCCCTGTCGTTCGTCGGCGCGTTCGACCTGTCCGGCCACTCCACGAGCTGGCGATACGCCTGAACCCGCACAGGCCGCCCGTCCCGGTTGCGGCCCGTACCCGACCGGCCGACACTGGGAAGTGCCTGTTCGGGTGGCCCGGCACCGTCCGGCCGTGAGGAGCCGAACATGAACGAGCAACCGAGCAGCGCCACCGGGCGGCGGAACCGTGAGCAGGCGCAGTCCCACGCGGGGCCGGACGGCGCCGCGTCCCTCATCGCCTACTCCGTAGCGGATCGCCCGCTGACCATCGAGCCCGCGGCAGCAGGCCGAGCCTGGATGTCCGCGACGCTCCAGCACTACGCCAATCGCTGCCTCCCCCTGCTGATAGCCAATCAGAGCGGTTGGATCCTCCTCAACGACACGCGCTTCACGGCGCGCTGGTCGGGGAGGGAGGAGCCGGGCTCGTTGAACATCAGCCACGCCGACAGGCCGGACCGGCCCCCGCCCCTGGCGCACAGTCAGTTCGGGTACGGAATCATCACGTGGAGCGTCCCCTACCTCTTCCGGACTCCTCCCGGGTTCAACCTCCACGTCCGCGGGCCGACGAACTATCCGAAAGACGGCGTGTTCGCCCTGGACGGTATCGTGGAAACGGACTGGACGGCAGCGACCTTCACCATGAACTGGAAGGTGACGCGACCGTTCACGGACATCGTCTTCGACGAAGGGGAACCCTTCTGCATGGTCGCTCCGCAGCGACGAGGAGAGCTGGAGTCGTTCCACCCGGAAATCCGGGACATAGAGTCAATACCGGCGGACAACGCCCGCTTCCAGCTCTTCAAGAGCTCCCGGGAGGACTTCACGGCCAGGCTGAGACGGGGCGATCTGCCGGTCGGCAGTTGGCAGCGCGACTACTTCCGCGGCCGCGACGCCGGAGCCGACGGCACCGAGCCGGCACACCAGACCCGGCTCCATCTCGAACGGTTCCGGGAGCGGCAGTGAACCGGCCGGCCCACGACATCCACCGCGACCATCCGGCCACCGGGCCCACCCGATGGGTGACCGCTGACGAGCGGGCAGCGTACGAACGGGATGGCGCGGCCCTCCTGAAGGGAATCGTCCCGGACGAGTGGGTGGCCTACATGAGCGCCGCGATCGACCGGCTGACGCAGCATCCCGATCCGTCGTCGCAGAACTACGCGGAGGCGGGGCAGCCGCGCTTCTTCGGACAGTCGTTCCCGTGGCTGCTCGACGAAGCCTTCAAGGCGTGGGCGCTGTCCGGGCCGATGCCCGTCATCGCGCGCCAGGTGCTGACCGGCGCCGACAGCCTGAACTTCTTCTACGACCAGGTCTTCGTCAAGGAATCGGGCACGCCCAAACCCACGCTCTGGCACCAGGACTATCCCTATTTCCCCCTTGCCGGCGAACAGATCCTGCGCATCTGGGTGCCCTTCGACATCGTGACGGATCGGAGCGGCGCACTCCACTACCTCAAGGGGTCACACCGCTGGGGTGTGGTGTACGAGGCGCCCGGATCCGGACGGATATCGGACTGGCAGCCCGATTTCGACGCGGAATACCTGGAGCACGACTGGCTGATAGGGGAGTCGGAACCCGGAGACGCGCTGCTGCACCACCCCAAGACCGTCCACGGGGCCCGCGCGAACAGCTCCCGGACGCCTCGCCGGGCGGTGGCCGTCGTCTACACCGGGGGCGACGTGACCTGGGATCCGCATCCGGCGGACATGTTCCACAACAAGGGCCAGACCGGCCACGTGACCCCGCCGGCCCTCGGACGGGGAGACCCCCTCGACTGCGACCTCTTCCCCAGGGTGTGAGCCGTTCGTGACGGCTCCGGTTCACGACGCGGAGAGCTGATGGCGTGCCGCGTTCAGGACGTGCAGGGCCGAGGCCGTGGATCCCACGTGGTGCTCCCCGTCGTCACAGCAACGGATGAGCCCGTCCTCGTCCTGCCAGCTCGCGAGCAGCAGGACGCCGTCGCACACCTCCCGCCGTCCGGCCTCGCCTCGCAGGACACGCTCCTCCAACGCCGCGATCCAGCCGTGCCGGTCCGCTCCGGGCACGTCCCACAGCGCCCCCGGCCCCGCCTCCGTTCTCCCGGGGGCCCGGCCGCAGAGCCGCCCGGCCGCCGGCGAGGCGGCCGGCGCAGCGCGGGAGAGGGCCGCGTCGACCTCGCGCCTCACCCGGTCGCGGTGCGCCCGCCCGTCTGCGCGACCGAGCTGCCCCACCGGGTACGGCCCCGGCTCCAGAGCCCGGCGGACCATCGTCAGAGCCAGCGCCACCACCAGGGTCGCATGGTGTGAACGGGGCCAGTTCTCGGGGCCGGACCGTTCCTCCGCGTAGCGGGGCCAGCTCCCGTCCTCGCGCCGGGAACTCTCCAGGAGGTCCAGGAAGGGTGCGAGGTCCACCGCGACGCGGCCGTCGCAGACGGAGACGGCGCCGCACACCAATTCCGCGGCGAGATCGACGCGGCCCGTGGCCACGGCACGCCGCAGCAACACGTCCAGCAGGTCACGGACGTCCGACAAATCGATGTCCGGCCACACGGCACGGCGCTGACCGAACTCGGTCGCGTACATCGCGGTGTGCGCCATCGCATAGCTCTCCTGCTCGGTGACCAGCAGGACGTTCGGGTCGGACACGAGGGAGGAGAGGGACAGGACCTCGTCCGGGCCGCTGTCGACGCTGATTCCCAGCAGGCAGAGGAAGAAGAGCACGTCCAGACGGCGGTGCGGGGGGCGCTCGGTCCACATGGGCACGCCGCTGCGTATGACCGCTCGTACCAGGCGACCCGCGGAACCGTCCTCGCCCATGGTCACCAGGGCCGCGTACGGCAGGCCGTAGAAGTTGACGAAGTCACCGTTCCGGACGAGGAGATCGCGGTAGCCGGGCCTCTCCACCTCCTGCCGGAGGTGCCGGAAGAACTCCTCCTGCACACCGTCGGCGGGGTGGAGCCGTGCCCGTACCAACGCGAAGAGGGAGGTGTCGACGAGCGGCTTCACACCACCCGAGGCGGGGCCGGCCGCACCGACCGTACACTTCGGGAGCTCACGGCAGAGCCACGTGGTAGCGGCGTCCTCCAGGGCGGAGGCTGCCGCCACCAGCGGCCGTGACGTGTCCGTCGTGGGGTCGGTGTTCACGTCGGCGGATCGATGGCCCCCCGCGTCTGTTCGAAAGCCGACGGCGGGTCGATGGCCGGCGGGATCATGTCTCCCGGCTTCTTGCCGGCCGACAGCCCGGACAGCCACTTCGCCTGGCCCTTACCGCTCAGTCGCCACTGGTTCGCCTCCTTGGCGAGCCATTCGAAGTTGTCGGCGAAGCAGGCCGTGTCACAGACCTGGCCCCTGTCACGTTCGGCCTGGACCAGCGGGCCCAGGTAGCGCCAGTACCACTCGACGGGCCACCGCTCGAAGACAAGGCCGCCGTAGAGGGTGCCGTTGCGAACCAGCACGCCCGCGGTTTCGAAGAAGGACGCCACGGACGTCCAGGCGTCGTAGCCGTCGGAGATGCGGGGGTTACGGGCCCTGATCGCGTCGTAGTCGACCGTGGACGGATCCATGCCCTCTCTGAAGTGGTCGAGGTACCAAAGGAAACCCCGCCGGATCGGCCCGTCCCTCGACATGTCGTACAGCTTGATCAGAAGCTGCGCGTCCTCGTGAGTGGGGCCTTCGGGGGCGTTCGATGTGGTCATGCACCCTCCAGACGTAGAGTCCCCTCCGTCAGAGTCTCAGGCGGCTCCCGTCGGCATCGCAACCCGGTACCGTCCGTTCGGGCGACGACCGCATGGCGCGGGAAGCAGGAAGACCTCAGTTGGACGGGAGTCCTCCGCTGGCGTCCAAGGGAGGACTTGAACTCCCCCCTTGGGCACCGGCCGGAGTGCTGGACGGGAGCACCTCCTACCCCCACTTCACCAGCCTGGTCCCCAACACCGACCCCTGGCCCGGCTACCTCACATACACCACACTGCGCCACCTGGCCCTGTGCGCCGACACCCCATAGCCGAGACCGACCCGGAGACGGCCGTAACACGACGGATGTGACGGACGTCTGACAAGACCGGGCTGGGACACCCCGCGACGGCATGACTCGCTGCCGTTCAAACGACAGGATCCGCCCTGCAGGCTGAGCCTGACCGGCCTCGGACACAGGCGCCTGACCGGGCGGGGCAAGCACGGCGGCGACGGTTCCACACCGACCCCGGCCGGGTGCGCGTCGGTGGGCAGGCGCCGTACCTCGATCCGCCCAGTCAGCTGATGAAGGATTCGGGGCCGAAGCGGCCCCACGCCACGAAGGCGGCCAGGGCGGCATAGCCCAGGTCCACCATCACGAGCTTGGGCTCGTGACGACGGATACGGATGATCGCCGCGCCCAGCATGAGCAGCACCAGGCCCAGGGCGGCCGACGGCACCAGAACCGGCGCAACGTGGAGTACGGCGGGCAGGACCAATCCCACCGCGGCCAGGACCTCCAGGGTGCCGATGGCCTTGACACCGCCGGCGCTGAACTCTTCAACCCACCTCCCGCTGGACCCGCTGGCGGCTATCTTCTCCTTCGGCGTGATCACCTTGAAGGCGCCGCCGACCAGATAGGCGGCGGCGAGCAGTCCGGTAACGATCCACAGGGCGAGGTTCATCGGATTTGTCCTTGTGAGTTGGAGGGGTGGCGGTCGTCAGTGGCGGTCGTCAGTGGTGGCCGGGCTCATAGCTGCCGGCAGGCTGCTGGACGGTGACGTTCAAGCGGTTGAAGGCGTTGATGACGGCTATCTGGGTCACCAGGGCGGCGAGCTGGTCTTCGTCGTAGTGCTTGGCGGCGTTCGCCCAGACCTCGTCGCTGACGCCACCGGCGGCGTCGGCGATGCGGGTGGCCTGTTCTGCCAGGTCCAGGGCGGCGCGTTCGGCGTCGGTGAAGACGGTGGCCTCGCGCCAGGCCGCGACCAGGTGGAGGCGCACCGCGGTCTCACCGGCGGCTGCGGCGTCCTTGGTGTGCATGTCGATGCATCCGGCGCAGCCGTTGATCTGGCTGGCGCGGAGCATCACCAGTTCGCGGGTCGCGGTCGGCAGTGTCGAGTCCCCGAGGGCGTTGGCCGCCGCGATGATGTGCTTCCAGGCCTTGGCTGCGACCGGGCTGGTGAAGACGTTCAGACGGGCATTCATCGTGGATTCCTTCGTTGTTGTCCGCTGGTGCCCTTAAGACACGGGACCCGGGCGGGTTGTGACGGCGGCAAATATGGCGTGTGTCACAGGTGCAGGTGCGCGAGGTCGACGGCGGCGGCCATCGCGTGCGTGCCCGCGTCGTTGAGGTGGAGGTGATCGCCGCTGTCGAGGTCGGCGCGGATGGCGTCGGTTGACGTGAACGAAGCCACATGCGGGTGCACATCCGCCGCTGCTCCAGCGCCGGTAGAGGACACGCTGCTCGGCCAAGGTGAGGGTGGCGCCCCGAGAGCCGCGTGATGGTGTGGCGTCGAGGAGCGCGGCGGCATGGTGGAGGACCACGCCGGTACGGTGAACGTGGAAAGAGAACTGGCGCAGCCCCGCCGACCAAGAGGCCCTTCGGGCCGGGTTGCGGGCGAGGAACGCCTCCCAGGTGCGTGAAACTCAAGGCTGCCCAAGTGGTGTGTCCCTGGGCGTGGGCGCAGAGGGACAGGTCCCGGATGTGGACTCCCCGGCGATCGCCCCCTTGGCGCTGCTCGATCTCCTGTTGTCCCACCCCCACCTATCCCACCCCTTCGAAGAATCAAGACCGGCACCCGAACGGCGTTGGCGTGAGACCGCGTACGGCTTGTCGTCTGACGATCTGAAGGAGACGAGCAGGACCACGGCGCCCCAGGTAGCAGGGGCGCCCTCGGTTCCGCTTGTGCGAGGCGATCGAGTGAAACGGGTGCTACACCCGTTATCCGACCAGTCGGCAAGGCGTTCCCTGTTTTGGCCTCCCCCCGTGAACCGCGCTCCACCCTGCGCTGCTTGGGCCGAGGGAGACCTTCACGAACGGGAGAAACTCGGAATGGGAAAGCATGGATTGAGGCGGCGGATGGCCGCCCTCACGTCGGTACTGGGGCTCGGCATCGGGCTCCCGCTTGCCGTGGGGGCCACGCCGGCGCATGCTCAATCGATCGTAACCATCGACAAGAGTCACGAAGGGAACTTCCAAGCGGGAGGGCAAGGCGTCTACACCATCACGCTGACCAACAGTGGCAACGAGGACAGCGGCGAGACCCAGTTCACGGACAACCTTCCCCCGGGTCTCACGGTCGCGAGCCTCGCAGGCTCGCTCCCGGAATTCGGACTCTGTGATGTCACCAATGGCGGTAAGACGATCCACTGCGGTGAAGTTGTTTTCGGAGTGGGTTCGCTCGTCACCACGGTAACGGTCGACATCGCCGAGAACGCACCGTGCGCCGTCACCAACACCGTCACGGGCACCGAGACCACCGCTGCAGGCACCAACGCGTTCTCGGACAGCGAGCGCACGACGATCACCGGTGACTGCAACGACGACAACGGAGGCGGAGGGGGCTCGATTCTGCCGATCAGCCTCAACGGTGTCATCCCGATGTTCAACAACATCACGACCAACAACAACGTCGACAGCCCTGGCGCGAGCAACGACAGCGCCCAAGTCTTTCGGGTGAACGCACCCTGAGCCTGTAGACCCTCCCGTCAGCGGAGCCAGCGGAACTCGCGGCGTGCGGTGGTACCGACCAGCACCGCCGCACGCAGGGCAGAGACGGAGCAGGTAAGACACCACCGACACCCACCTGCGCGAGCACTTCGCGGAAGCCGGCCACGTTTATCGAAAGCGTCGTCCTCAGAGACCGGAAGACCGGCAGGTCCCGGGGCTTCGGCTTCGTCACGTACAGCTCCCCCGACCATGCGGACAGGCCGTCGACACCCTGAACGGCCAGGAGCTGGACGGCTGCCAGATCACGATGACTCTCGCACCGACGCCCTGAGCCTCCCGACACGCGACGAGTCCAGGAAGCATCTCGGCAGACGGCTCTGCACCACGTGCAGGGCGGTCCGGCGCTCACCAGTCGGCTGCCGCGCTCGGTCACGGGGGCGGTTCCGAGGCAAAGCGCTACCCTGCCCGGCGACCACGCCACCGGCCCGCGACCTCGACGTCCGGGGCCGGCGGGTGTTCGATGCGGCCGGCTCGTACGAGCAGACCTCCGACTACGTGGTGCCGTGGTGGCGTGGTGGCGTGGTGGCGGCTCAACATGTTCCGGTCCCTGCTCGTGGCCCGCCTCGGCAACGAGAAGGCCGCCACCGACGCACAGGACCAGGCCGTCGCCGAGTTCCCCGCCTGGAGCTCCACCGGGGGCTGATGCTCGCCCCCTCCGGCGCGACCGTACCGGGGGCATCGCCCACGCCACCGCCGCGATGAACGCCCCGCCACCCGAAAGGCACAGCCTCACCCTGCGCATGCTCCTGGAGGAGATCCGCGCCTGAGCAGGCGCTGTCACGGCGTTCGCGGAGGGTATGGGGGAGGCGCAGGAAACATGCGCGCCCCCGGCGGCTCCGGATGGACATAGCCGATTGGCGGGATCACCTGTCCCGTCACAGCTTCCGCGTTCCTCACCAGATGGCGGGCGATCTCACTGTGGACCTCACGGACGCCGGCCGCCAGTGCTTCGATCTCCGCGGTCGAAAGAGGGGCCTGAGCATGGCGGTGGGCCGCTTCAATGATGCGCCGTGAAGACTCCGTCATCAGATCCGCGAACGGGCGCTGGTACGCACCGCGTCCATTCAGCTGTACTCGCCCCGCCAGCCGGTACAACGCCTCGGTGAACTCCTTCATGTCAGCCCGAGCCTCCGCGTCGTACTGCTCTGCATCAACCGCACGCCCCGCCTCCAGCTCGGCAAGGGCCCGGTGAGCGTTCGTCCGCCACGCCCGCACCGCGGCACGGGCCGTCGCTACGGTTTCCAGCAACAGCTCGTTCTCAGCCCGACCGGCCGCAATGGACGCCGCAGCAGCATCATCACGACGCTTGGCCCGCTGACTCCACAACGCACCCGCCGCGCCAAGGCCGGCCCCGCCCAGCCCGCTGATCAGCGCAAGAACTGCCTCCGCCATCGCCATCCAGTCAGGGTCAACCTTCACCCACTCCGCAACAAGCCACCCTCACGCCGAATTTGGCCGAGGTACGTCACCGTGGTGACCTACCACACCAATGGAGCGTCCCGTTCCTTCGATGGGTGCTCGACCAGATAAAGATGGCGGCGAGGTGGATGGTGACGGTCTTGTCGTATTGAGTGGCCAGACCGCGCCACTGCTTGAGCTGGTTGAGGCACCGCTCGGCGGTGTTGCGCCGCTTGTATCTCGCGGTCGAACGCCGGAGGACGGCCGCGGGATCGGCCTCGCTTCTTGCGCCCCTGCGTCCGCGGGGATGGACCCGGGGCGCTCAGCAACGCGGCCGAGCACCTGCGCAGCTCTCCGCGCCCGCAGGGATGGTCACGGGCGCGAACCACGCTGGCGGCGGTGCCCCTGGAGGGTGCCGCCGGTGATTGGCTTGGCGAGCTCGTCGGACTCGGGTCCTACTTCCCGTGTGTGCGGGGTGGTCCCCAGCCGTCTGTGTTGTCCTGTGTCATGCCGGGCCGCTCGCTGTCGCCCTCGCCGGTGTCGGCCACGCAGGCGGCCTTTGGGCGCTGACGGCATGTCGAGCGTTACTCGATCACGCGGCCCATGCGGCGCGGGCTGTCACCTGTAAAGGGGTGACGGCCCGGGCAACGCCCCCGGCAGGACGCGACCGGGCTCGGTAGCGGCACGTCGGCCGCCGTCGGTCTGCCGCCGGATGGTTCCTGCGGAACTCTGGCCGGACCGGGGTCAGGGGTTGTTCAGAGCGAAGCCCTGGCGGCTGTGATTGCTGGCGTTGGGGCTCTTGATGTTGTTGTTGGTGGTGATGTTGTTGAACATCGGGATGAGACCGTTGAGGTTGATCGGCAGGATCGACCCCGAACCGCCCCCGTTCCCGCCGTTGCCGTTGCCGTTGCCGTTGCCGTTACCGCATTCGCCGCCGGTGACCCTGGTGACGTCGCTGTCCGTTTCGTCAGGGATGGGGTTCGGCAGACTACCGTCCTCACCCACCTGGACCCTGTTGGTGACGCTGCAGGGAGCGTCCTCGGCAACGTTGACCGTCAGGAGGATCGTCGCACTCTGACCAGCACCCAAGCCGTCGGTACTGCACGTCAGCACACGCCTGTTGCCCACGATGCCGCAATCGAACGGGGCCCCGGCCTGCACACTCTCACCGCTGAGTCCCAGCGGAAACTCGTCGGAGAGGAGAATGCGGCGGGTGGATTCCAAGCCCGGGTTGCTGACGGTGATGCGATAGACGCCCTGCCCGCCTCGGACGAAGTCGCCCTCGTGCGTCTTCGTGATCCTCAGTTGGCCCTGGGCATAAGCAGGTGTCACGCCTACCGCGAACGGCACCACCACGCCCAGCCCCATGACCGTGGCGAGGCCGGTCATCCGCTGCCACAACACTCTCGTCTTCATGTAACGGCTCCTGTCCTGTGAAGGTACGCGGCCCACCAGCACACGGCCAGGAACGACAAACCCGGCACCCACCGGCCACCGCCTGCCCCCGCAACGACACCCACACCCCCACGGACACGGCACCAACAACGCCATCACCCGATCACCAAACCCATCACGACCGACCAGCCCAACAGACCGGCCCCGCGCGAAATGCCACGCCCCCACCCGGTGCGCAGCGTCTGCCCGCAGGGCAGCAGTGTCAATTCGGATCTACTCATCCAGTGCTGTGACCGGGAAGGTTCGCCGGTTGCTCGTTGTGCTGGTCAGCCCTCGGGAGCGGGGGCTGGAGAACCCGCCACCAGCGCCTCCACCTGGGGCCGCAGCACGGGCTCCGCGCACAATGCGAAGTGATCGGTCCGCCGCAGGTCGAACATCCCCCGCACGCCATGCCGCCGCGCGTGCGCGACCAGATCGTTGAAATGCGTCTCGAAGCGCGTGGAGAAATGGATCCGCACCGGCCCCCCGCACACCGCCCGCAGCCGCTCGCACCGGCGCACGAACCGCTCGTAGGACCCCACCTCCTCCGCGTCCTCCCACACCTCGCCCGCGTGCCGGCACACCTGCGCCAGGTCCCTCCCGGCGATCCGGTGCAGGTAATCGCAAAAGATCTACGCTGCCTGACCCATCAGCACCGCCTCCAAAACCAGCGCCCGCCAGATCAGGCTCTGGGGCACCTGGGGCGGAGAGACGAACGACGGGCGAGTGGCCGCCGGTTTCATCCCGACTGGGTGGGGCAGAGCGATCCTCAAGTCACCGAGAACGCGAAGCAGCCGGTCCCGCCCCTTAAGGGCTGCCGGGCGCCGAGCAGCATGTGTGAGACTCCCTCTGAATGATCACTCGGGGGGAGTTTCGCGTTGAACGCGCTGTTGAAGAGGGTGTGGATCGGGCTGGCCGCGACCTTGATCGTGAGTTTGGCCGCCGTGGTCCTGCCGGACCACATCCAGATAGACGACGACGGGCGCATCCACCTGGGAGCGCCCGCGCCGTCCCCATCCACGGCGGCGCCCACACCGGAGTCCACGTCACCGCCCCTCACACGGGACGCCGTGGAGGAGGGGATCCGGACCGCCGTCAGCGCGGCGGGCCTCGACCCGGCGCAGGGCCGCCCGACCGTCGCGGCCGGGGCCAACGCGAACAGAACGGGCTGGATGGCCGTCCGCGAGAAGACCGCCGCACAGTCGGAGATGAACGCGATCTGCGCCGACCTGGAGCGCCAGGGCTGGACGCTGAACCCGAACGGCGACCGCCCCGACGCCTCCCGCAGCTACAAGCGCGGGGGCTGGTACCTGCTGGTGAGCACGCGCGGGAAGACCCAGGCGCCGTCCACCACCTCCGCCTTGACCGACTCGCAGACCTACCTGACCCTGACCGGGCTCCAGCTGAACCTTTCCGACATACCCCTCCCCGAGAACACCGTCCGCATCGGCTGACCCCTTGATACGGCCGAGGGCAAGGCGTTGCTACCCGAGCCAGACGATGTCCAGGACGGACAGGTGCCGTGTGAGGCGGTTGGCCACGTAAACGACGGACAGCTGTCCGACGGACGCGGCGCGGACGTCCTCGCCCTCCGGATCGCCGGCGTTCCACTGGGGCCAGCCCCACGGGGAGCGCACCGCGATGTCCAGGACGTCGCGGACCATCTCCCGGGCCGGGTCGGGAAGCTCGGCAAGCGTCTTCGCGGCCTGCGGGGACAGACGCACCGCCCACGGCTGAGCGGTCACCCGCGGGCTCCGAGGACGTCGTCCAGGTCCACGAAGCCGGACTCGTCGCGGCCGGAGTCCATGAAGGCGTCGACGGCCGGGGCCGCGGCGACGCGCAACTGCCAGGTACGCACCACCTCGTGCAAAGGGGTGAGGCTGAAGGAGTCGCGGGCATCCTCCAGTGCCATGGCCCAGTCCCGCTCGAACGCCGGCACCCACGTGTCCGCACGGCGGTCGGCTCGCAGCAGGGCACGGAGTTCGGCCGGGGCCCCGGGCGCGGGCGCGTAGGGCGGGACGGGTACGTGGTCGGCGGGTTGAGCGCTCACGGGCTCCTCCAAACAGGTTGTACCGCCACGGTAGCCTCCGCAGCGGTGGAGGGAGGAGGGGTTCATCCCTCTCGGCCGGTGGAGGTAGCTCTGGACGTAGCGGCATGCCGCGGCCTCGCTCGTGCCCAAGCTGTCGCGACCTTCTCCATCGGAACGGTCGCCCGCTCCGGTGAGAACCGACTTCCCCGCCGACCCGCCCACTCCTGGAACGCCGCTGTGGTGCGTGCCGTTACCTGTCCTGCGCAGTCAGGAGCAGGACCAGGGGCATGGAGCGGGTGGTGCCGAGGGCGGTGGCCACCGCTTCGGCGGCCCACCCGGGCGGTGATCCGTTCCGGCACACCGGCGGCGCGCGGCGCGGCCAACGGCGCGTCCGCGGCCGTGGCGGTCAGCTGCCCGGTCACCTCGACCAGGAGTTCGGCCGGCGGCGTGGCCGCTTCGCACACGACGGAGAGGTGCGCGGTCCAGTCCGCGAGCCGGCTCTGCACACGGGAGTGGGGGTCGTTTGTCCACGACTTCGGGAGTCGCCTCCTGTGTAGGAGGCATGATCAATGTCGATGAGTTCGGGGTTCTGGCACAGATCTTGGGGAGCGGTCGCGGAGGGTGACGGTGGCGTTCGATTTGCTCAGAGCGTGATCGGTCGGTACTTCAGAGCCTCATCGACAACCTGCTCCGCAGACGGGTCCTGAAGGATGTCTGAGGGATGGAAGAGCAGGTCACTCACCCGGGGATGCGACACGTTCGCCTCCAGGAGCCGCAGATAGAAGTCGCTCTCCGCAGAGGCAGCCAGGAGTCTGCGAACGATCTCAACGAGCTCGTCCCGGGTGACGTCCGCAACCACGGGGCGAGCCGGCCGGGCCGCCTCCCTCGCGAACTCCTCCAGGCTCCTGCTTCCGTCGTACTCAGCGAAGTCGAGAGCCACGTAGTCGTGACCGGTCATCGCGTTGAACGCCTCGATCGCCTCGCCCGCCACCGCTGGGCGGGCGACCAGCAGCTCAGCGATCTGCTCAACCTCAGCGCACAGCTCGTCCAGCCGCTGCTGGCTCACGGGCGGGGGCAACAGCTCCGGTCTCAGGTCCACAGCCGCATTATGTCCGTCGGTGCCGACACGCCCCAGCCAAGCTCTCTGGGTGCGGTCAGTCCTCGGTCTTGGCGCAGGCTTCGGAGGCTTGGAGTGCTACTGGAGCAGGATCATCTTGCGGAGTAGTTCGAATCCGGCTCGGCCGTAGAGCTGCCGCTTGATCTTCTTGATGCGGTTGACGGCACCCTCGATGCTGCCGGAGCTCCAGCTGAGAGTGAGCCCGGCTGTCACAGCGTCGAGGTCTCGGAGCAGGTGGAGCGCGAAGCCGGTGAGGCCAGGTAGCTGACTGGCGTCGACTGAGTCGATCCAGGTGGGGAGTGTGGAGCCGAGGCGGTCGGTAAGGATCTCACCGAAGTCGCGGACGTGTTCGGCGGCCTGTTCCAGTTCGGGGCAGCGGGCCAGGACCTCCTTCAGACCGGCCCGGTCTTCCTCGGTCAGGGTCGTGGGGTGCCGGGTGAGCCAGCCGGTCACCTGCCGCACCGTCGGCGGCCTCCGCGGCGTTCCAGCCGGAGCCCCGCGGAGGTCGGCGATGTGGCTGCGGACCATCTGGTAGGTGACGGGCGCGTTGGCGGCAACGAGTTCACGGTGCAGGTGGGTGACGCTGGTGCATCCCTCGGCGAAGCGTCGCTCCAGGTAGGGCTTGTAGGGGTCCAGCCTGCTGGGCCGGGGCCGGTTCTCGCGGAAGGTTTCCTGCCAGCGGGCGGCGTTCGCGTACCGGAGGACGGTGTTGAGGCCCCAGCCCAGGTGTCGGGCGATCGCTCGGCGTGAGTGGCCTTGGGCCAGGAGCTCGTGGACCAGGGCGTGTGCTGCCTTCTTCCGCTCGGCCCGCCGGCCGACGGGCTCCGAGTCGTCCTGCGGTCGGCCGGAAATCAGTCCGGTGGCCTCCGGCAGCATGCCGCTGGGCGATGGGTTGCGCAGGCAGTCGCGGTGGGCGGCGACGCAGGTCTCCACGGCCCGGCCGAGGCCCTGCCACAGATGGAACCGGTCAGCGACCTGCAGAGCACCGGGGGCACCGCGCCGGGCACCCTCGGCGTAGGCGCCCGCCCGGTCCCGGCAGATGATCTCCACGCCGGGGTGGCAAGTCAGCCACGCGGCCAGCGGCCCGGCCTCACGGGTGGGGAGCACATCGACCACCCGATGGTCTTCGACGCTGGTCAAGACGGTGGAGTAGGTTTGGCCGCGACGGATCGCGAAGTCGTCCACGCCCAACACACGCGGAGTACTGAACCGTGGATCGGGCAGTGCCATGACCCTGCGTAACAAGGTCATCCTTCCCGCGGCGAAGCCCAGCTGGGCAGCCAGCCGAGCGCCGGCCCGCCCGGCCAGCGCCAGTCCCACTCGCTCCAGGGCGTGGTTGAGCCGCGTGGTGAACCGTGCATGTGGGGCGGCCAGCCGGGAGAACGGTTCGGCGAATGTCCGGCGCGGGCAGTCCGCCGCTCGGCAGGTGAAGCGCCGGACCGTCAGCCGGATCACAAAGCCCTGTTCAGCGAGTGGAAGGTCCTTCAGCCTGCGTTGGTAACGGTCGTGGACTCGGTCCGAGAAGCAGCCGCAGTCCGGACATTCAGAACCGGCCGCGCGGCCTCTCGCCACCACCTCGACCGTGCCGAACGCGGCCGTCACAGCCTCGACATCCACATCGTCGATCCCGTCGAACACCAGCGAGTCCCAGAATGGTGCATCGGTTTGCATGACCAGCACCATCACCGCCCACAACCGACCGCCGCAGCGGCCAGCAGGCACCTGAGGGAGCGTCACTTCCGACTGTCAGCCGACGAGGCGTACGCGGTCTCGCGCGAGCCAGCCTCCTCGCAATCGAACATCGGGGTAACGCTCCGCGATGGCTCCCCAAGATCTGTGCCAGAACCGAGTTCGGGCGTCACTTGCAGCCCAGTGAGCGCTGTCAGTGGGCGAGGGAGACAGCGAAGGGCTTGAAGCCGTGCCGGCGCAGGATGTGGGGTACGACGAGGATCATGGCCTCGGTGGCGCGGGATGTGGTGATGTCGCCGAGGTCCTCGATCCGTTCGGGCTGCCAGCCCAGGTCGCCGAGCAGGCCGGAGACGGTCCTCTTCGCCTGTTCGTCGTCGCCCGAGAGGTAGGCGGTCGGTGGGGTGGCCAGGGTTTCGGGAGCGGTCATGACCATGAAAAGCATGGTGTTGAGGGTCTTGACCACACGGGTGTCGGGGAGCGCGGCCTGGAGCTTCTCGGCGAGGCTGCTGCCGGGATAGCACAGGTCGCCGGGCAAGCCGTCAGCGGCGTCGCGGGTTGCGTTGGAGACGTCGATGAGGATCTTTCCGGAGAGCTCGGTGCGCAGGTCGGTGAGGCGCTCCAGGGAGCTGTTGCCGGGCGTCGCGTTGATCACGATGTCCGTGGTGCGGGCGGTGGTGCGCTGGTCGGCGAAGGCGATCCGCGGGGCGAGCCCAATGGTGCGGGCGGCTGTGTCTTCCGGGCTGCGGCCACCGATGGTGACGTGGTGTCCGGCTGCGGAGAGCTTGCCGGCGAGGTTGGCGCCGACGCGTCCGGCGCCCAGGATGCCGATGTTGGTCATGCGGTGATGCTCCTTGCGGTATGGGGGTAGGGAAGAGCGGATAAGTCCAGTCAGGCGATCGGCGAGAGGACCTTGAGGGCGGCGCCGTGGATGCCGGGGGCGGCGGCCAGGAAGTCGCGGCTGGCGGTGTTCCAGGGTTCGCCCGTCAGATCGGTGACGGTGCCTCCGGCTTCGGAGACCAGCAGGGCGCCGGCGACCAGGCCGGAGCGGACGTCGGAGAACTGCCAGAACGCGTCCATGCGTCCGGCGGCGACGTGGATGAGTTGCATCGTGGCGGGAACGGACACGCGTACGACCAGGCCGTTGATGAGCATGGCGGTGACGGAGTCACCGATCCGCCGGAAGGTGCGCTCGTCCTCGCCGGGCTTGGCCTGGCCGGTGCCGATGAGCGCGGCGCCCAGGTCGGTCTTGGCGGACACCTTCAGGGGCCGGTCGTTGAGTCGGGCGCCGCCGCCGGCGACGGCTGTGTAGGTGTCGCCGGTCAGCGGCAGGTGGACGACGGTGAGTACCGGCCGGTTGTCGCGGACCAGGGTGGCGGTGACCGCCCAGTCCTCCATGCCGTGGACGTGGTTGATGTTGCCCTCGGCGGGGTCGACGACCCACCACTCCCCGGGCGGGAGCGCGCCGCCGGCCAGCTCGTCCTCGGCCCACTGCGCCCCTTGCCGGGCTCGCAGCAGTGGTTCCCGCAGCACGTCCAGCACCGCGTCGTCGTTGGCGTGGATCTCCCCGACGACCTCGTCCAGACTCACTCCCCGGGCGTGCGAGGTGTAGCGGTCGCGCAGCGTGACGCCGGCGGCCTTGACCGCAGCGGTCACGTCGGATAGGAGCGTCGCGTCGGCTTCGAAAGGCATGGCTGTGCTCATGGTGGGCTCCCTGGGGGATCGGTAGAAGCGTGGCGGTTGTCTCGCCCCCGCACTTCGAAGGTAGGCCGCCTGACCATTAACAACAAGTGCATGCTTGTCACTTGTAGAGTTACTCTCATGCAACTGGATCTGAACTTGCTCACCGCCCTGGACGCCCTGCTGGAAGAGGGCAGCGTCGCCGGCGCCGCAGCACGCCTCCACGTCACCGCACCGGCGATGAGCCGCTCCCTGGGCCGCATCCGCAAAGCCACCGGTGACCAGATCCTGGTCCGCACCGGCCGCAGCATGGTCCCCACCACCCGCGCGCTGGCCATGCGCGCCCAGGTCCACGCCCTCGTGCAACAGGCCCACCAGCTTCTCTCCGCGCAGCAGGAACTCGACCTGGCGGCTCTGGACCGGGTGTTCACCGTGCGCTGGCACGACGCCCTGACCGCAGCCTGCGGCACCACCTTGACCACGGCCGTCCACCATCAGGCCCCCGGCGTCCGGCTCCGCCTGTCCGCCGAACCCGGGACGGACGACGCCGAGCTGCGCCGGGGTGAGGTCGACCTCGAATCGAGCTCCAGCGCTCCGACGCTCCCCAACATCCGCCACCGCCTCGTCGGCAAGGACCGGCTGGTCGTCGCCGTCCGACCGGACCACCCGCTCACCGAAGGCCCGCTGAGCCTCGAGCGCTACGCGGCCGCCGAACACTTCACCGTCTCGCGGCGCGGAAGCCTGCGCGATCCGATCGACGACGCCCTGGCCACACGCGGCCTCGAACGACGCGTCGTCGCTGCCGGGCCCACCGCCGCCTTCGCCCTGCAACTCGTGCTCGGCACCGACCTGGTCGTCACCCTTCCGGACGCGGTCACCCGCACAGCCCGGGAACAACTCGGCCTGGCCTCACTGCCTGCGCCGCTCCCGCTGCCCGACGTCCCCCTGTACCTGCTGTGGCACCAGCGCTACGACAACGACCGCGCCCACACCTGGCTGCGAGACCTGGCCACCGAAACCGTCCAGGCACTCTTCACACCACGGACCGCCTCTCAACAGCCCCTCACCAACCCGACCGGGCAGTGACGGACGGATACGCCCGGGGGAAGGGCCTGCGGCAGCCGACTCCCCTGACCGTCCTAGCCACCGAGCACTTCAACTCCGAGATCCCCGGCCGCGTGCTCGCCGGCGACCTGGATGCCGGGATCGCCCTGTTCCCCGAGCCGATGAAGGGGGTGCGCACCGCCCTGGTGTGATCGGAGCCGCTCGCGCTGCTGTGCAGCAAGGACCACCGCCTCGCCGACACCGGCCCTGTCCCGGTCACCGACCTGGAGAACGAGTCGGTGCTGCTGTTCCCGCGCAAACTCGCGCCCGGCTACTACGACCGGGTGGTCGCCGCCTGCGAGGAGGCGGGCTTCCAGCCCCGGATCCAGGCCTTCGCCGCCCGCCGCCCCAGGCCATGGTCGCCCGGCTGCGGGCGAGACGGGAGGTCGGCCTGCCGCCCGCGTCGTTCGCCTACCACACCCGCCGCGGCCGACCGAGGCTACGCCGCGCGCCGACTCGTCCAGCCGGAGATCCGCGTGGAGTGGTCGATCCTGTGGTCCGCGCGCACCCAGTCCGCCGCCGTCGCACGTCTTGTGGAAAGCGCCCGGCGATGCGCCGAGGAGCAGGGTTGGCTGCTGTCCACGCACGACGAGAACAGCGCCGATATCCCGACCCCGGCTCCGCGTAGCCGTCGGGGCCGGCGCTGCGTGATCCACGCACGGGAGTCCCCTGTAGGGGTTCCCGCCCCGCCCGTCCCTAACGCATCACCAGGCCGCCATCGACCGTCAGTACCTGGCCCGTCAGCGCGGCGGCGTCGTCGCCGACGAGCATCGAGACCACGGCTGCGGTGTCGTCGGGGGTGAGCGGCCGGGGCAGCGCCTGGCGCGCCGCGACCTCCTCGAACTCCTCCGCCGGCATGACGCCGGTAGCCGGAGTGCGGGTTAGGCGGTGTCTGATGGCTCTTGCCCGGGTGGTGGATCTGTTGCCGTTCCGGGCATGAGTCGGTCATGGTGCGTCGGCATGAACTGACGAATGCT
>NZ_JBHWUO010000059.1:0-41903 GCF_042736975.1 Streptomyces sp. NPDC059989 | reverse complement strand
ACGCCGGCGAGGCTATCCGTAGCCCCGCCGGCGTTTGAGGCGCGGGGGTCCGGGGGCTGGCCCCCGGCAACGGCGCCGCACCTGCGGGACGGGACCGGTCAGTTCAGCAAGGCACGGGCCGCCGCGGCCTCGCCGCGGATTCGGGCCGCCGAGGCGGCGTCCACCGCGTCCACGACGGTCGCGTACGCGTCGAGCTCCGCCGCCCCCTCCACGAACGCCCCGCGTTCGATGAGCAGCCGCGCCCGCTCGTACCGCAGCGACGCCGGATGCGACGGCAGCAGCAGCGACAGGTCCAGCGCCCACAGCGCCGCACCCGACTGCTCCGGCCGCGCCGAGGCCCACGCACGGATGTTGTTCAGGATCCGCAGCACGATGTCCAGGGTGCGGGCCGGGGTCCGCGGCCCCGACGCCAGTTCCGCCGGCCCTGCCCCCAGAGACGCGCCGCCCGCGAACGGGTCCACCACCACGCCCTCCTCCGGGTCCCCGAAGCCCACCACGAAGTGCCCCGGCAGCCCCAGCCCGTACACCGGCGCCCCCGCCCGCCGGGCGACCTCCAGCCAGACCACCGACAGGAGGATCGGCAGGCCGCGCCGCCGCCGCAGCACCTCGTGCAGCAGCGAGGACGACAGCCGGTCGTAGTCCGCCGGGGTGCCGTGGAAGCCGAGGTTCCCGCCCAGCAGCCGGGTCACCGCCGAGGCCCACGCCCGCCCGCCCCGCAGCCCGTACGGCAGCATCCCGGCCAGCCGGTCCAGCTCGATCTGCGCCCAGTCCAGCACCCGCTCGTCCAGGTCCGGGTCCGCCTCCATCGCCAGCAGCAGGCACAGCAGCGACAGGTCTGGCCGTTCCGAGCGGGCCTCCGCCGCGAACCGCTCCCGCGAGGACGGGCTCACCGCGCCGCCCGGTAGTGGTGGTACGCGTGGTGCGTCGCGAAGCCCAGCCCGTCGTACAGGCCCCGCGCCCCCGCGTTGTCCGTCTCCACCTGGAGCCACGCCGCCGACGCGCCCTCCTCCAGGGCCTTGCGGGCCAGCGCGGCCATCACGGCCGTCGCCAGCCCCTCCCGCCGGTGCTCCGGATCGACGGTCACCGCCGCGAAACCGGCCCACCGGCCGTCCACCACGCACCGCCCGATCGCCCGGCCGCCGGCCAGCGACGCGAACCACACCGACGGCCCGGCCACCAGCATCCGCCGGGCCAGATCCGGGTCGGTGACCTTCCCGTAGCGCGCCAGCCACTCCTCGTCCGGGACACGGGTCAGACGTACGGCCTCGGCCGCGGGCGCGTCCACGTCGCCCACCGGCGCCAGCGCCCCGATCCGTACCTCCGCCGACACCTCGGCCGCCCAGCCGCGCCGCTCCAGCTCCGCGATCAGCAGCTCCTGGGTGCCGACGGCCCCCGTCGCGGCCTGCACATAGGCCGGAAGATCTCGTTCCGCGTACCAGGAGGTCACTCGCGCGAGTGCATCGTCCAGCGGTATCCCGGGCTCGCCCAGCGGCAGCACCGAATTGGCCCGCCGGGTGAATCCGGCGGCCGCCCGCAGCGTCCACTCGCCCAGCCGTTCGCTCTCCAGCGGCTGCCAGGACCGCGCGGCGACCCGCGCCAGCTCCTCGAAGGACGCCGCCGGACCCCGCCGGCGGGCCGGCGCCGGGGGCACGACCTTGCCCGCCACCAGCGCGGATTCCGCGATGCGGACGGACTCGCCGTTCTTCTTTGTGATCAGCAGCACACCCTCGTTCCAGGATGTGAGAACACCTACCGTGTCCGTGAACTCGGGTGATCCACCCAGCCCGGCCTCCACCCGTCGTACAGAGACTCGTTTACCCACGTCAGCTGGGGTAATTCGGACCTCCAGCAGCCCACCGGCAGTGATTTCCACAGCTCTGTCCGCCCCTCCTGTTCGGATCGTGCCCGGGAACGGAGATACTAGGTGCGGGCATCGACGACGCCGCGCTCCCGCGCGATATGGAAAGCCCTACCGAGGAGGAACGAGAGCGTGACCTACGTCATCGCGGAGCCTTGTGTCGACGTCAAGGACAAGGCATGCATCGAAGAGTGCCCCGTCGACTGCATCTACGAGGGCCAGCGGTCCTTGTACATCCACCCGGACGAGTGCGTCGACTGTGGTGCGTGTGAGCCGGTCTGCCCGGTCGAGGCCATCTTCTACGAGGACGACACTCCGGAAGAGTGGAAGGACTACTACAAGGCGAATGTGGAGTTCTTCGATGAGCTCGGTTCGCCCGGTGGCGCTTCCAAGCTCGGCCTGATCGAGCGCGATCACCCCTTCATCGCTGCGCTGCCCGCCGGCATCAACGGCGAGCACTGACCTTCCAGGCAGACGCGCCCCTCGGTCCCGTACGGCCTTCCCGCCGCACGGGACCGAGGCGTTTTCCGCCCCCGCACCCAGCACTCAGAGAGAGCAGAGACCACCGTGGCCGCAGTATCCGACCGTCTTCCCGCCTTCCCCTGGGACAAGCTGGAGCCGTACAAGGCGACGGCGGCGGCCCACGCGGACGGCATCGTCGACCTGTCGGTCGGCACGCCCGTGGACCCGGTGCCGCAGCTGATCCAGCGCGCCCTGGTCGCGGCCGCCGACTCCCCGGGCTACCCGACGGTGTGGGGCACGCCCGCCCTGCGCGACGCGATCACGGGCTGGCTGCGGGGCCGCCTGGGCGCGAGCGCGGCCGAACACCGCAACGTCCTGCCGGTCGTCGGCTCCAAGGAGCTGGTGGCCTGGCTGCCGACCCAGCTGGGCCTGGGCGCCGGAACCGGGACATTGAAAGACAAGGTCGCCTACCCCCGGCTCGCCTACCCCACGTACGAGGTCGGCGCGCGGCTGTGCGGCGCCGAGGCCGTCGTCTACGACGACCCTACGGAGCTCGACCCGGCCGGCGTGAAGCTGCTGTGGCTCAACTCCCCGTCCAACCCCACCGGAAAGGTCATCCCGAAGGAAGACCTGATCCGGATCGTGGCCTGGGCGCGCGAGCACGGGATCCTGCTCTTCAGCGACGAGTGCTACCTGGAGCTGGGCTGGGAGGCCGAGCCCGTCTCCGTCCTCCACGACGACGTCTGCGGCGGCTCGTACGAGGGCATCGTCGCCGTCCACTCCCTCTCCAAGCGGTCCAACCTGGCCGGCTACCGGGCGGCCTTCATCGCCGGTGACGCGGACGTGCTCGGCGAGCTGCTGGAGATCCGCAAGCACGGCGGCATGATGACCCCCGCCCCGGTGCAGGCGGCCACGGTCGCGGCGCTCGGCGACGACGCGCACGTCGAGGAGCAGCGCGCCCGCTACGCCGCCCGCCGCACGGCGCTGCGCACGGCCCTGGAGGCGCACGGCTTCCGGGTCGAGCACAGCGAGGCGAGCCTCTACCTGTGGGTGACCCGCGACGAGCCCTGCTGGGACACGGTCGCCTACCTCGCGGGGCTGGGCATCCTGGTCGCGCCGGGCGACTTCTACGGCGAGGCGGGCGCGAGCTTCGTGCGCGTGGCCTTCACCGCCACCGACGAGCGGGTCGAGGCCGCCGTCAAGCGCCTCGGCTGACGGTCCGAACAGCCCGAAGGGGCCGGGAGTTCGTGCTCCCGGCCCCTTCGGCCTTGCTGCGGTTCCTGCGGCCCTACGGTGGTCAGCCGCCGAGACCGGGCAGGCCACCCGGCAGGGCGCCGGTCAGGCCACCGGTCAAGCCCTCGGGCGCGCCACCGGGCAGCTCGGTGGGCAGGCCGTCGCCCAGCGCGGGCAGCTGGCTCACGGGCAGGTCCTTCGTGGCGGGCAGACCACCCAGCAGGCCGCCCGCCTGGTCGGCCACGCCGGCGGCCGGAGCGGCCGCAGGAACGGCCTCGACGGCGCTGCTCGCGGTGTCCGCGGCCGTCGCGGCCGTGGCAGCCGCGGCGTCGGGGGCGTCCGCGGCGCTGGCCGCGCCGGCCGCACCGACCACGGGCGCTGCCCCGGCTGCGAGGAGCAGCGCGGCACGGGCGATCCGACGGGTCAGGGGGAGGGACATGTTGCTCCTAAGCGGTAGCGGCTGAGTACGCCGTGTACAACCGCTCGTGGGGCGGGTGGAGTTGCGGAGCCGGTAGGTAAAGGATGGGTAACGCATCCTTTAATCGGCTTCCGCGACAAGCGCATTGGATGCGCGCCGACCAGGCCTTCTGTCCCTCCAGGGGCCCCGTGGCACGCCCTCGCGACCACCCCCGCAGGAGTGACCCCTCGTACGCCCGACCGATCGCTAGCGAGCGACGAAGATCCGGACCTCGCCCGGCCCCGAGTTGTGCGGGTCGCCGTCGCCGTCCTTGGCGCCGCTGCCGCCCTTGGACTTCCACGCGTCGCCGTCCTTGCCCGCGATCCACGCGGACGTACCGTACGAGACCCGGGCGATGCCCAGCTCCCGCCCCTGGGCCACCGCCCAGTGCGCCATCGCCCGGCCCAGCCGCGCCTCGGCCGGGCCGCCGTCCGGCTTCAGCCGGACGCTGACCTCGGCCTCCCGGATCCGGCCCGGCGCCGACCGGCCGCCCGGCGCACCGTCCCGCACCTCGTGCAGCGCCGCCTTGCCGAAGGCCCGCTCCAGCGCCGCCTTCACCTTGGCCGGATCGCCCGGCGCGGAAGGGGCCGGCCCGGAGCACGCCAGCGTGGCCCGCGTGCCGTTCTCGCCGAAGGCCGCCGTCACCACCGTCGCGTCCGTCTCGTGCTTCGCGTACGCCTGCGGGAAACCGCTGAGCTGCACCTTCTGCGCGGCCACGGTCAGCGGGAGCCGCGTGTACCCCTTGATCTCGACGAGCCGGTCGTAGAAGATCCCGGCCGAGTACACCGGGTCCATGATCTGCTCCGGGGTCCCCCAACCCTGCGAGGGACGCTGCTGGAACAGCCCGAGCGAATCCCGGTCCCCGTGGTCGAGATTGCGCAGCGCCGACTCCTGCATCGCGGTCGCCAGCGCGATCGTCACGGCCCGGTCCGGCAGGCCCTTGGCGATCCCGACCGCGGCTATCGTCGCCGCGTTGGCCGCCTGCTCCGGAGACATCTCGTACGACTGGACGGTGTCCTGCCCGGCCGAACCGGCCCCGGTCGCGGTGGCCGTGCAGTACGGGGCGCCCATGCCGCCGTTGGAGTACCGCTGCACGGCGAAATAACCGATCACCGCGATCAGGACGAGCAGACCGACGGCCATACGGAACGGCCTGCGGCGACGGGGGCGTGGATCACGGGTCTCGGACACGCCGCCCACCGTACTTGAGGCATATGACGCGTCCACCGGCCGGACGCACGCGGCTGCGCCCCAGCCCGGGGCGTTAGGGTCGGTTCATGCCCGAATCCGAGCTGGACCTCACCCTGGACGCCGCCGAGCTGACCGCCCGGCTCGTCGACATCCCCTCCGTGAGCGGCGACGAGAAGGTAATCGCCGACCTAGTGGAACACGCGCTGCGCGCCCTGCCGCACCTCACCGTGGACCGCTTCGGCAACAACGTCGTCGCCCGCACGCACCTCGGCCGTGCCGAGCGCGTGGTGCTCGCCGGCCACCTCGACACCGTGCCGATCGCCGACAACGTCCCCTCCCGCCTCGACGAGAACGACGTCCTGTGGGGCTGCGGCACGACCGACATGAAGTCCGGTGTCGCCGTACAGCTGCGCATCGCGGCGACCGTGCCCGAGCCGAACCGGGACCTCACCTTCGTCTTCTACGACCAGGAGGAGGTCGCCGCCGACCTCAACGGCCTCGGCAAGGTCGCCGAAGCCCACCCCGACTGGCTGACCGGCGACTTCGCGGTGCTCCTGGAGCCCTCCAACGCCGAGGTCGAGGGCGGCTGCCAGGGCACCCTGCGCGTCCTGCTCCGCACGAAGGGCGAGCGCGCCCACTCCGCGCGCAGCTGGATGGGCTCCAACGCCATCCACTCCGCGAGCCCGATCCTGGCCCGGCTGGCGGCGTACGAGCCCCGCAAGCCGGTCATCGACGGCCTGGAGTACCACGAGGGCCTCAACGCGGTCCGCATCGAGGGCGGCGTCGCCAACAACGTCATCCCCGACGCGTGCACGGTCACGGTCAACTTCCGCTACGCCCCGGACCGCAGCGAGGCCGACGCCATCGCCCACGTCCGGGAGGTCTTCGCGGACTGCGACATCGCCGAGTTCGTGATCGACGACTCCTCCGGCGGCGCCCTCCCCGGCCTCTCCCACCCGGCGGCCGCGGCCTTCATGGAGGCGGTCGGCGGCCGCGCCATGCCCAAGTTCGGCTGGACGGACGTCTCCCGCTTCAGCGCCCTCGGCGTCCCGGCGGTCAACTACGGCCCGGGCGACGCCCTCCTGGCCCACAAGGTCGACGAACGCGTCGAAACGAAGGCCATCCTCCACTGCGAAGAACGACTCCGCGCCTGGCTGACCTCCTGAATTCCGCTTCCCGTCACCTTTGTGCGCCTACCCTGATCCAACGATCAGCAGGAGGGAGCACATCATGGGCAACCCCGAAGGCAACGCTCGTCGGCGGCCCGAGGAGCAGCAGCTCGGGCCGGTGCTGAGGAGGCGGAGCCAGATCAAGGCGGGCAGTACGACCGACCAGCGGCTGCTGGATTCGGCCGGGCCCTCCGAGTGGGTGCACACCGATCCCTGGCGGGTCCTGCGCATCCAGTCGGAGTTCATCGAGGGCTTCGGCACGCTCGCCGAGCTGCCGCCCGCCATCAGCGTGTTCGGGTCCGCCCGGACCGCGGCGGGCACGCCCGAGTACGAGGCCGGCGTACGGATCGGGAGCGCGCTCGTCGACGCCGGCTTCGCGGTGATCACCGGCGGCGGGCCCGGTGCGATGGAGGCGGCCAACAAGGGCGCCCGCGAGGCCAACGGCATCTCGGTCGGCCTCGGCATCGAGCTCCCCTTCGAGCAGGGGCTCAACCAGCACGTCGATCTCGGGCTGAACTTCCGGTACTTCTTCGTCCGCAAGACGATGTTCGTGAAGTACAGCCAGGGCTTCGTGGTCCTGCCGGGCGGTCTCGGCACGCTGGACGAGCTGTTCGAGGCGCTGACCCTGGTCCAGACCCAGAAGATCACCCGCTTCCCGATCGTGCTGTTCGGCACGGAGTACTGGAGCGGCCTGATCGACTGGCTGCGCAACACGGTGATCGCCCAGGGCAAGGCCTCGGAGAAGGACCTCTACCTCTTCCACGTCACGGACGACGTGGACGAGGCGATCGCGCTCGTGACGAAGGAAGTCGGGAAGTAGCGTCGGGAAGTAGTGGTCGGGAAGTAGCCTCCCCGGCTCGGCCGGCCCCCGGCGGGTGACCGCCGGGGCGCGGGCCGGGGTCAGGCCAGGCCGCGGCGGGCCACGGCAGGCGGCCGGTGGCCCTGGATCGTGCGGACCATGTCCAGGATCTGGCGGGTCTCCGCGACCTCGTGGACGCGGTAGACCTGCGCGCCCAGCCAGGCCGAGACGGCCGTCGTGGCCAGGGTGCCCAGCAGGCGCTCCTTGACCGGCTTGTCGAGGGACTCCCCGACGAAGTCCTTGTTGGACAGGGAGACCAGGACCGGCCAGCCCGTCGCCGTCATCTCGTCGAGGCGGCGCGTGGCCTCCAGCGAGTGGCGGGTGTTCTTCCCGAAGTCGTGGCCCGGGTCGATCATGATCGCGTCGCGGCGGACGCCGAGCGCCACGGCCCGCTCCGCTAGGCCGACCGTCACGCGCAGGATGTCGGCCATGACGTCGTCGTACGCGATCCGGTGCGGGCGGGTACGCGGTTCCACGCCACCCGCATGCGTGCACACCAGGCCCACGCCGTGCCGGGCGGCGACCTCGGCGAGCTTCGGGTCCACCCCGCCCCACGCGTCGTTCAGGAGATCGGCCCCGGCTTCGCACACGGCCTCGCCGACCTCGTGCCGCCAGGTGTCCACGCTGATCACGACGTCCGGGTGGCGGCGCCGCACCTCGGCCACGAAGCCGACCGTGCGCCGGGCCTCCTCGGCCGCGTCCACGTGCTCGCCCGGGCCCGCCTTGACCCCGCCGATGTCGATGATGGCGGCGCCCTCGGCGACCGCCTGCTCGACGCGGTCCAGTGCCGGCTCGTCGCGGAACGTCGCGCCCTGGTCGTAGAAGGAGTCCGGAGTCCGGTTCACGATGGCCATGATCACCGGCTCGTGGGTGTCGAACTCGCGCCTGCCCAGTCGCAGCATCCTGCTCTTTCCTCCTTCGGCGGCCCTTGCGCCTCGCTTGCGACCTTAACCTGGTGGCCGGAGTCTCTCAGGGGAGTTGATCGTGTTCTTCTTCTTGATGATCGCGCTGGTCGTGGTCGTGGCAGCGGTCACCCTGGCGGTGATCGGGGGCGGCTCGGAGGCCGTCCTGCCGGAAGCGGAGCCGGACCGGGTGGCCGACGGGCTGCCGGAGACCCGGCCCGTCACGCGGGCGGACGTCGACGCGCTGCGGCTGCCGGTCGCGCCGCGCGGCTACCGGATGGCCGAGGTGGACGACGTACTGGAGCGGCTGGCGGCGGAGCTGGCCGAGCGGGACGCGCGGATCGCGCAGCTGACCGCCGGAGCGGTCGCCTCCGCCGCGGGCGCGCCGGCCGACGCCCATGTCGACCTCACCAAGCACGGTGAGCGATGAGCGGCACACTGGCGGGCCCGGACGGGCGGCCGCGCTGCCCCTGGGCGCTGGCCACGGAGGACTACGTCGCCTACCACGACACGGAGTGGGGCCGCCCGGTCCACGGCGACGACGCGCTGTACGAGCGGCTGTGCCTGGAGGCCTTCCAGTCGGGGCTGTCCTGGCTGACGATCCTGCGGCGGCGGGAGGGATTCCGTAAGGCCTTCTCGGACTTCGGGATCGCCAAGGTCGCCGCCTTCGACGAGCGGGACGCCGAGCGGCTCCTCGCCGACGAGGGGATCATCCGCAACCGGGCCAAGATCGAGGCGACCCTGGCCAACGCGAAGGTCCTGGCCGGGTGGCAGCCGGGCGAGCTGGACGAGCTGATCTGGTCGTACGCGCCGGAGAAGCCGGGGCGGGCCCCCAGGGCGATCACCGAGATCCCGGCGGTCACCCCGGAGTCCACGGCCCTGGCCAAGGCGCTGAAGAAGGCGGGCATCCGCTTCGTCGGGCCCACGACGGCCTACGCCCTGATGCAGGCCTGCGGGCTGGTCAACGACCACCTGGCCGACTGCGTCTCGCGCGACCCGGCCTGATCCGGCGGCCGCCCCGGGCGGGGCGGGCGCGCCGGCGGTGCCGGCGGCTAGCGGCCCAGGTACTTCGGCGGCTGCTTGGCGAGGAAGGCCTGGACGGCGATGGAGTGGTCCTCGGAGGCCCCTGCGCGGCTCTGGAGGGTGTCCTCGTGGGCCAGGGCCTCGGAGAGGGAGCGGGAGGCCCCGTACGCCAGGGACTCCTTCAGGGCGGCGTACGCGACCGTGGGGCCCGAGGCCAGCGCGCGGGCCACGGCCTCGGCCTCGGCGTGCAGGGAGTTCGCGGGGACCAGGCGGTTGGCGATGCCGAGCTCGTACGCCTCCTGGGCCTTGACCGAGCGCGGGAAGAGCAGCAGGTCGGAGGCGCGGGAGGCGCCGATCAGGCGGGGGAGGGTCCAGGAGACCCCGGAGTCGGCGGTCAGTGCGACCCCGGCGAAGGAGGTGTTGAAGGAGGCGGTGTCGGCGACGACCCGGAAGTCGGCCGCCAGCGCGAATCCGAAGCCCGCCCCGGCCGCGACGCCGTTCACCCCGGCCACCACCGGCTTCGGCATCTCGGTGAGCGCCCGCACGATCGGGTTGTAGTGCTCGGCGACCGTGCTCATCGTGAGCGAGGAGCCGTTCTCGCGGTCCGCCGCGAGGTTTCCGATGTGCTCCTTGAGGTCCTGGCCCACGCAGAAGGCCCGGTCTCCGGCGGCGGTGAGCAGGACGGCCCGTACCGCCGGGTCCGCGGCCGCGGCCTGGACCGCGTCGCGCAGGGCGACCTTGGCCTCGGTGTTCATGGCGTTCATCGCGTCCGGGCGGTTGATCGTGACGGTCGCGAGTCCGTCGGTCACTTCGTAGAGCACGCTGTCGGCCATGGCAGGGAGTCCCCCTTCGTCGCGGGATTACTACCGGCCGGTACCGGCCGGTGCAAGGGCCAGCATGGCGGACCCGGCCGCACGTGCACATGTGATGTGCGTCAAAGAAAGCGGATGCCGTACTCCGGGTGCGGCGGCGAAGTATCGCAGGCGGGTCCCCGAAATGAGTGGTTTTGGCCGAGCGCGTTGCGCAAGCGTTCCCTGCCGATGTTGGTCATCGGGTCCTGACATGCGGGATAATGGCCGGGAAGCAATGTGTTCGATGCCGGGTTCCAGGCGCCTGAATGGGGCCGTCGGCTGACGATGAGCTGGTTTCAGGAAGGGGAACGAGCATGGCGGCCATGAAGCCGCGGACGGGCGACGGCCCGCTCGAGGTCACCAAGGAGGGGCGGGGCATCGTCATGCGCGTACCGCTCGAGGGCGGCGGTCGGCTTGTCGTCGAGCTGACCCCGGACGAGGCGGACGCCCTGGGTGACGCCCTGAAGAAGGTCGTCGGCTAACAGCGTCGGCACCATCTGCATTCTGCATTCTCTGCGCTGCCCCGACCGCTACAAGCGGCCGGGGCAGCGTTGTGTCCGCGTACGGGCCCGCCCCGGCTGTCGCCGGAGGCCGTCTGTCCGTCTGCCCGTCTGCGCCCTGCTGCGCCGAGGTCAGCGCCGCACGGCGCACAGCAGCCCGTCGCCCACCGGGAGCAGGGCCGCCTCCAGGGCGGGGCTCTCCCGGACGCTGCGCAGCAGCTCGCGGACCCGGAGCACCTCCACCGGCTGGGCCGCGGAGTCGACCGTACGGCCGTCGGAGAAGACCCCTTCGAAGCACACGAGTCCGCCCGGGCGCAGCAGGCGCAACGATTCGGCGAGGTAGTCGAGGGACTCGGCCGGGTCGCCGTCGCAGAAGACGAGGTCGTACCCGCCGTCGGCGAGGCGGGGCAGTACGTCGAGTGCGCGGCCGGGGATGAAGCGGGCGCGGTTGCCCGCGAAGCCGGCGGCGCGGAAGGCCTGGCGGGCGAAGGCCTGCCGGTCGGCTTCGGGATCCACCGTGGTCAGCACCCCGTCGGGGCGCATTCCGTGGAGCAGGTGGATGCCGGAAACGCCGGTTCCGGTGCCGATCTCGGCGACCGCCTTGGCGTCCGCGGTGGCGGCCAGCAGGCGCAGCGCGGCCCCGGTGCCGGGGGAGACGGAGCGCAGGCCCGCTTCCCTGGACCGGTCGCGGGCCCATCGCAGAGCGTCGTCCTCGGCGACAAACGCGTCGGCGAACGCCCAGCTCGTCTGCCGGTTGCCGGTAATGACCCTCTCCTGTCCCCATAGTTGGCGCAACGGTGACTGTATCCGTTGACGTCGGGAACCCGCAGATGGGACCGGGCGTTGTGAAGGGTGGAGGCGGGATCAGAAGGGACGGCGCCGGGCAGATCGGCGGCAAGGACCCTTCCGGGCCTCAAGATCCGTGCAAAGTTACTGCAAAAATGCTTATCCGGAGCTGACGGAGGGGGTGGCTATGGTAGGGACTCCACTGGACACCACCAGAGCCGACAGGGGAGGTGCGGCTGCGCCTGTGGATCGTGGGGGCGTGTTGAGACGCCTCTTCTGGTCGGCGGGTGAGCCGAAATCCGTGACCTACATTGCTGACCGCTTCCACACCGCCGACACCGCAACCACCGCGACCTTTGCCGCCGATGCGGGCTCGCAGGCGTGGACCCCTCCTTCGTGGGAGGAGATCGTCAGCACGCACAGCGCGCGGGTCTACCGCCTTGCCTACCGTCTGACGGGTAACCAGCACGATGCCGAGGACCTGACCCAAGAGGTCTTCGTCCGCGTCTTCCGTTCGCTGTCCACGTACACCCCCGGCACGTTCGAGGGCTGGCTGCACCGCATCACCACGAACCTGTTCCTGGACATGGTCCGCCGCAAGCAGCGGATCCGCTTCGACGCGCTCGCCGACGACGCCGCCGAGCGGCTGCCGAGCCGTGAGCCGTCCCCGCAGCAGGTCCTGCACGACACGCACTTCGACGCGGATGTGCAGCAGGCGCTGGACACCCTGGCTCCCGAGTTCCGCGCGGCCGTGGTGCTGTGCGACATCGAGGGCCTGTCGTACGAGGAGATCGCCGCCACGCTCGGCGTGAAGCTCGGCACCGTGCGCAGCCGTATCCACCGGGGCCGTTCGCACCTGCGCAAGGCGCTCAAGCACCGTTCTCCCGAGGCCCGTGCGGAGCAGCGTGCGCTGGCCGGGGTGGCGGTGGGCGCGCCGGGCGCCGGGGGAGAGGGCGGAGCCGAGTGAGCGGAGTCAGTCCGTCCCCCGCCGAACAGCACCTGGGCGACCGGCTTGCCGCCCTCGTGGACGGCGAGCTCGATCACGACGCGCGCGAGCGGGTCCTGGCCCACCTGGCCACCTGTGCCAAGTGCAAGGCCGAGGCCGATGCCCAGCGCCGTCTGAAGACCATGTTCGTGGAGAGCGCGCCGCCACCGCTGTCCGAGGGGCTGCTGGCACGCTTGCAGGGCCTCCCGGGCGGTGGCCTCGACGGACCTTCCGGTCCCGCGGGTCCCGCAGGACCGCGGGGGCAGCAGGGTTCCGTCGGCGCCGATCCCTTCGCCTCGTTCGCGTACGGCCTGCCGGCTGCGCGTCCGCGGCAGGAGGGCTTCAGGATCCACGAGGTCGGCCGTCCACGCCGCCGCTTCGCCTTCGTCGCGGCGGGAGCCGTATCGCTGGCCGCGCTCGCGCTGGGCGGTTCGCTGCCGCTGGAGACCGTGGATCCGAACGCGCGGGGGGACTCCCCGGCGCCCGCCTCCCGGCCCGGCCCGGGCCCGGCCGTGTCCGTGGCGGACGCGTCCGTCCGCGACCGCGTGCCCACGCCCGCGGCCGTACCGAGTCTCCTGTCGACCGTCGCGACCCCGCTTCCACCGCTCCACCCCTCCCCGCCGAGTACGGCCCGCCCGGTCTCCCTGCTGCGCTGACCCGGGACCTGATTGAATCTGCGGCACATGCGCACGAGTACGCGGGGAGCGCCCATGGCCGACAGGCAGCAGACCGATCCGGCTCCGCAGTGGTGGAGCCGGCCCGAGGGCACGGCGGACGCCCGCGGCGAAGGGGTTCCCGCCCCGAGGCCCGAAGGGAGCGCTGACGGCGGGGCCGAGGGGGCGGAGGAGCAGCACCGGGAGCCGGCCGCCCGCGAGGTGAAGTACGACCCCTGGGGCGCCCAGCCGTTGCAGGTCGTGGACCGCGGCCGGCCCGGCCGCGGATTCCGCTTGTGGCAGGTGGCGGCCCTCAGCCTGGGTACGGCCCTGCTCGCCGGCGGGGTCGGCGGGTACCTCGGCGTGCTCGCCGAGCGGGAGAGCAGCACCCGGCTGGAGCTGCCCCAGGCCGCGGTCGCCGCGGACAAGGGGCGCGCGCCCGAGAGCGTGGCGGGCATCGCGGCCACCGCACTGCCCGGGGTGGTCACCCTGCACGTACGGGGCGAGAAGAGCAGCGGGACGGGTACCGGCTTCGTACTCGACCCGCAGGGGCACATCCTGACCAACAACCACGTGGTCGCCGACGCCAAGGAGATAGCGGTCACCTTCAGCACCGGCGAGAGCGTCACCGCCGAGCTGGTGGGCCGCGATTCCGGATACGACCTGGCCGTGGTCAAGGTCAGCGGGGTCCGCGGGCTCCAGCCGCTGAGCCTCGGCAACTCCGAGAACGTGAAGGTCGGCGACCCGGTGGTGGCCATCGGCGCGCCGTTCGACCTCTCCAACACCGTCACCGCCGGCATCATCAGCGCCACCGGCCGGCCCGTCACCGCGGGCGGCGACAAGGGCGACGGCAGCGACATCAGCTACGTCGACGCCCTCCAGACCGACGCTCCGATCAACCCCGGGAACTCCGGCGGCCCCCTCCTCGACTCCAAGGCCCACGTGGTCGGCATCAACAGCGCGATCCGCGGCGCCGACAAGGGCGACGACGGCGCCGAGGGCGTCCGCCAGGGCGGCTCCATCGGCCTCGGCTTCGCCATCCCGATCAACCAGGGCAAGCGCGTCGCCGAGGAGCTGATCGCCACCGGCCGCGCCACGCACCCCGTCATCGGCGTCACCCTCGACATGCAGTACACGGGCGACGGAGCCCGGGTCGGGGACAAGGGCGAGGACGGAAAGCCGGCGGTGGTCGCCGACGGGCCGGGCGCCCGCGGCGGGATCAAGGCCGGCGATGTGATCACCAAGGTGGACGGCGTGCGCGTGCACGGCGGCGACGAGCTGATCATCAAGATCAGGGCCCACCGGCCGGGCGATCCGCTGACCCTCACGGTGCTGCGCGAGGGCCGTGAGCGAACGCTGGAAGTGGTGCTCGGATCGGCGAACGGCTCGTGAGAGCCCTGGGGTACCGTGTGTCCGGGCCCGCAGTGAAGAGAGCCGAGGAGCGGCAAGGTGTTCAACGACATAGGCGCACTCGAACTGGTCACGATCGTGGTGCTCGCCATTCTCGTCTTCGGGCCGGACAAGCTGCCCAAGGTGATTCAGGACGTCACGGGCGTCATCCGGAAGATCCGTGCGTTCTCGGACAGTGCGAAGGCTGACATCCGCTCCGAACTCGGCCCGGAATTCAAGGACTTCGAGTTCGAGGACCTGAATCCGAAGACCTTCATCCGCAAGCAGCTGACGGAGAACGAGGACCTCAAGGAGATCCGCAGCAGCTTCGATCTCCGCAAGGAGCTGAACGACGTCACCGACGCCGTCAACAGCAAGGAGACGGACCCCGCCCCGGGCGCCACGCCCGCCGAAGGCACCGGTCCCGACCTGCTGAAGAAGCCCGCGGCTCCCGCCTCCAACCAGGCCGCACGCTTCGACGCCGACGCCACCTGAGGCGCGGCCTGCCCGGCGATCCGCGGTCGGGTGGCTATCCTCCATGAGTCCGGATCCAGGACGCCCGAGGTGGGGGTCCCCCCAGCACAGCTAGGGGGAGGGTCGGTTCGGACCCCACGGAACGAGAGGCCGCTCAGATGGAGACGACGAGCAGTAGCCGGGTCGGGGCGCAGACCGCCGAGGCACCCGCCCCGGCCGCCGAAGGACCCGCGCAGGACGCGCAGACCACGCCCACGCCCACGCCCGCCGCGCAGACACCCGCGGACGCGCAGCCGCAGGAGGGCACCGGGCCCGTCCCGGCGACCCGCCGGACGGCCGAGGGGTTCCAGGCGGCCGGCTTCCCCTGGTACGGGCTGGACGGGGCCTTCACCGGCCCCCGCTGGCTCATGCAGGTGGGCACCGCCGCCGACGGGACCGTCGAGCACGGCTCCACCGGCCACGGCGACGAGCCGTCCGCCCGGGGCGAGATCGCGACCGGCGAGAAGGAGCGCTTCGCGGTGGTCATCACCATCGCGGACAATCCCCTCCGCCGCAGCGGCGACGGCACCGGCACCCTGGAGGCCACCTCGGTCTCCTCGGCCGCCTGGCTGGCCGGCTCGGGGCTGCTGGCCTACAGCTGGCCCGGCCAGATGGACCACTCCCTGCGCAGCGACTGGCTCGACCAGCAGACCGAGGCCGCGTGGGAACTCGCCGACGACCTCGGGGGGCCGGACTGGTCGACGCTGTCGCTGCCGGTGGACGGGGAGCCGACGCCGTTTCACTACCGTGAGTCGGAGTTCGGGTGGGTGCTCGCCGGGTCCACCGGGAGCGGGGTGCACCTGGGTGCGTACGGGCGGGGGATGAGTGCGTACGGGCTCGGGTTCTCGGTGATCTCGGACCTCGGCGCGTACGAGTAGCCCTGCGGGTACGAGTACGGGTACGGGAAAGGGCACCGCTGGTCGGCGGTGCCCTTTTCACGCTGCGCGCCCCGGTGCGGGCCGGTGGCGGGGTTGTGCCCACCCGTCCCGCCCTGCGGGACGATTGCCCACAACCGGGGTCAGAACTTGTTCCTGGGGGTGATGCCCAGGGACATGCCCGAGAGGCCGCGGGCGCGGCCGCCGAGCTTGCCGGCGATGGAGCGCAGGGCCGCGCCGGCCGGGGAGTCCGGGTCGGACAGGACGACGGGCTTGCCCTCGTCGCCGCCCTCGCGGAGCCGGACGTCGATCGGGATCGAGCCCAGCACCGGGACCGTCGCGCCGACCGTCTTGGTCAGGCCGTCGGCGACCTTCTGGCCGCCGCCCGAGCCGAAGACGTCCACCATCTCGTCGCAGTGCGGGCACGGCAGGCCCGACATGTTCTCGACGACGCCGACGATCTTCTGGTGGGTCTGCACGGCGATCGAGCCGGCCCGCTCCGCGACCTCGGCCGCGGCCTGCTGCGGGGTGGTCACGACCAGGATCTCCGCGTTCGGCACCAGCTGCGCCACGGAGATCGCGATGTCGCCGGTGCCCGGCGGCAGGTCCAGGAGCAGCACGTCCAGGTCGCCCCAGAACACGTCCGCCAGGAACTGCTGGAGGGCTCGGTGGAGCATCGGACCGCGCCACACCACCGGCGCGTTGCCCGGGGTGAACATGCCGATCGAGATGACCTTCACGCCGTGCGAGGACGGCGGCATGATCATGTTCTCGACCTGGGTCGGACGGCCTTCGACACCGAGCATGCGCGGCACGCTGTGGCCGTAGATGTCCGCGTCGACCACGCCGACCTTCAGGCCGTCGGCCGCCATCGCCGCGGCCAGGTTGACGGTGACCGAGGACTTGCCGACGCCGCCCTTGCCGGACGCGACCGCGTACACACGGGTCAGCGAGCCCGGCTTCGCGAAGGGCACCTCGCGCTCGGCGGTGCCGCCGCGCAGCGTGGCGGCCAGCTCCTTGCGCTGCTCGTCGCTCATCACGTCGAGGGTGACCGCGACGGAGGTGACTCCCGCGACCTTCTCGACGGCCTCGGTGACCAGCGTGGTGATGGTCTCGCGCATGGGACAGCCCGACACGGTCAGGTACACGGTGACGGCGACCGCGCCGCCGTCGCCGATCTCCACCGATTTCACCATGCCGAGCTCGGTGATCGGCCGGTGGATCTCGGGGTCGTTCACGGTCGCCAGCGCGTCCAGGATCGCGTCCTGCTCAGGCACGGCGGCGGCGTCCGCGGAGCTTGTGTCGATAGCCATGCCCCGATGGTACGGCTCGGTAGCACGCCGCAGGTAAGCCCGTCAGCGGTCGCCTTCGTCACGTTCCGACGGGAATAGCCGCCGCTCGTCCATCTCCTTGATCAAGTCCTGGAACTCGGACCTGATCCAGTCGCGCGTGGCGACCTCGCCCAGGCCCATCCGCAGGGCCGCGATCTCCCGCGTCAGGTACTCGGTGTCGGCGATGGAGCGCTCGTTCTGCTTGCGGTCCTGCTCCAGATTGACCCGGTCGCGGTCGTCCTGCCGGTTCTGCGCCAGCAGGATCAGCGGAGCGGCGTACGAGGCCTGCAGCGACAGCATCAGCGTCAGGAAGATGAACGGGTACTGGTCGAACCGCAGGTCGTCCGGCGCGAAGATGTTCCACAGCACCCAGACGATGATGACGACCGTCATCCAGACGATGAACCGGCCCGTGCCGAGGAACCGCGCCACCCGCTCCGACAGCCGCCCGAACGCCTCCGGGTCGTACTCGGGCAGCAGCCGCCGGCGCGCCGGGCGCGGCAGGTCCAGCCGGACCCGCGAACGCGTCAGCGCGCTCGAACCGGTCGACGGGCCGAACTGACCGGCCCTCGCCCGCTCGCCGCGCTCGAAGGAAGAACGTTCCACCCGCTCCGCGGCCGCCTCGGCCAGCCCGTGATCGCGCGCCTGCTGCCGCGCCTGCTCGCGCCGCTCCCGGATCTGCTCGCGCCGCTCCCGCAGCTGCCGCCGCTCGCGCGACTGGTCGCCGCGCCCCCGGTCAGTGCCCATTCACGACCTCCTCGGAGTGGAAGTCGGTCTCGCGCCAGTCGTCCGGCAGCAGGTGGTCCAGTACGTCGTCCACCGTCACCGCGCCCAGCAGCGAGCCGCTCTCGTCGACCACGGGCACGGCGACCATGTTGTAAGCGGCCAGGTAGCTGGTCACCACGGGCAGCGAGGCGTTCGGCCGCAGCGGCGCCAGGCCCGTGTCGACGATCGAGCTCACCAGCGTGAACGGCGGGTCCCGCAGCAGCCGCTGGAAGTGCACGGTGCCCAGGTACTTGCCCGTCGGCGTCTCGTCCGGCGGCCGGCACACGTACACCTGGGCCGCCAGCGCCGGCGACAGGTCCGCCTGCCGTACGCGGGCCAGCGCGTCGGCGACCGTCGCGTCGGGCCGCAGCACGATCGGCTCGGTGGTCATCAGACCGCCCGCGGTCCGCTCCTCGTAGGACATCAGGCGCCGCACGTCGGCCGCGTCGTCCGGCTGCATCAGCGTCAGCAGCCGCTCCTTGTCGTCCTCCGGCAGCTCGGAGAGCAGGTCGGCCGCATCGTCCGGGTCCATCGCCTCCAGGACGTCGGCGGCGCGCTCCTCCTTCAGCTTCCCGAGGATCTCCACCTGCTCGTCCTCCGGCAGCTCCTCCATGACGTCCGCCAGCCGGTCGTCGTCGAGGGCGTTGGCCACCTCGGCGCGCCGCTTCGGCGACAGGTGGTGCAGGACGTTCGCCACGTCGGCCGGGCGCATCTGCTCGAAGGTGGCGACGAGGTTCTCGGCGCCCTGCCCGTGCTCCTCCAGGGAGAAGCCGGTCACCGCGGACCACTCCACGGTCAGGGTCTCGCCGCGCCGGCGCAGCGCACCCGACTTGCCCTTCCGTACGAAGATCTTGTCGATCTCCCAGTCCCGGCGGGCCGGCAGCTGCTGGATGGCCACGTCCAGGACGGTGACCTCCTCGCCGTCGGCGACCAGCTTCACCCGCCGGTCCAGCAGCTCACCCAGGACCAGCCGCTCGGTGGGGCGCTGCTCGAAGCGCCGCATGTTGACGACGCCGGTGGTGATGACCTGCCCGGACTCCACGCCCGTGACCCGGGTCATCGGCAGGAAGATCCGGCGCCGGCTGACCACCTCGACCACCAGGCCCAGCAGCCGCGGCGGACGGCCGCCGACGCGCAGCATCGCGACGAGGTCGCGGACGCGGCCCACCTGGTCGCCGTTGGGGTCGAAGACGGGCACACCCGACAGATGCGAAACGAAGATCCGTGGGGCGCCTGCAGCCATCCGAGCGCCTCCAGACGCGTCAATCAACAGTCCTGCCGCCCCTCAGGCTAGCCCGTGGGGCGGGCAAGCGTCCTGGTGGGGCGTCCGGCCGGGGTCTCCATGGGGGGTTGAGGGCCGCGGGCCCCGGACAGGTACGCTGCCTGCTGCTCGAAGACGACGACGAGAGGCACCCGCACGTGACCGCCTACTTCCCCGCCGCGAGGCTGCGCCGGGCCGCCTTCATCGGTGCGCTGTGCGCGGGACTCGCCGTCACCGGCACGGGCTGCGGGGAGGATCCGGACGAGGGGACGAACGGGGTCGGGAAGCTCTCCGCGGACAAGATCGAGGAGAAGGCGAAGGCGGCCGTGACCGGGGCGGACTCGGTGCACCTGTCCGGCACGCTGGTGAGCGGCGGCAAGACCTTCACCCTCGACATGCGGCTGAAGTCGGACGGCGGCTCCGGCGAGGTGAAGTCCCAGGACGACACGTTCCAGCTGCTGCGGGTGGGGGAGCAGCTGTACCTGAAGGCCAACGCGGCCTTCTGGGGCAAGTCAGACTCGGCCGGCAAGCTCGGCGACAAGTACGTGAAGGTGCCGGAGGCCGACCCTTCGTACAAGCAGTTCCGCGGCTTCACCGACATGGACGTGCTGCTGGACGGGCTGCTCGGGCTGGAGGGGAAGCTGGCCAAGGGCTCCTACACCCAGGTCGGGCACACCCGCGCGGTCCAGGTCACGGCGGACGCGGGCAAGGGCGGCAAGCTTTCGGTGTCCCTGGAGGGGACCCCGTACCCGCTGCTCATGGAGCGTGCGGGGGGCGCCGGGCGGGTGGAGCTCGCGGAGTGGGGCAAGACCTTCCCGCTGGACCCGCCCGCGCAGGACCAGACCGTGGACTACGGCACGCAGCTCCCGACGACGAAGGACCAGAACGGCGAGCCGGCCCCGGCGCCGTCGAAGGGCTCGGGCCAGGGGTCGAACCCGACAAAGCCGTAGCCCGGCAATATCCAGCCTCGCCGGCGTCTGAGGCGTGGGGGTCCCCCCGGACGGAGTCTGGGGGAGGGTCTGGGGCGGAGCCCCAGGTCCCGGCGGAGCCGGGCTTCCCAGCTCCGGGCGCGGGGGCGGTTCCGGCGGGGCCGGGCGCGCGCCGGGGCACCTCCTCGGGCGCCGAACGTGGCCAGGGGTCGGAGAGTGACGGGCTTGTTCCGTTCGGCGCCCTGCGGGGGCGCCCCGGCACGCACCCGGCCCCACCGAAACCGGCGGCGTCGGGCGCTGCGGGGGGCGGCCCGGCGCAGCCGGTGGGCGGGCGTTAGGCCCGGGTGGACTTCTTGCGCTTCAGGAGGAGCTTCGGGAGGTGCGCCGGGATCGGGCGGCGGGTGATCGCGGGGGAGTCCAGGGGGGCCGCGGACAGGGAGCCGCCGGGCAGGGCGGAGACCGCCTGCGGCTCCAGCCGCAGCAGCCGGCACTCGCGCGCCCAGCGCTCGGTCATCTCCTCCGAGTCGGGCGCGTTCAGCCGCTTGCCCTTGAGCTCGGCGACCGCCGCCGCCCACTCCTCGCCGCGGGGCGCGAGTTCCCGTACGGTCGCCGTCCAGGCGACCAGCCGGCCGCCCTTGTCCTTGCTCCGTACGGTCACCTCGGCGACGGCGCCGTCGGCCAGGCCGGGGAACGGCTGCTCGCCGGGCCCGTCGCCCAGCACGTGGGCCGCGCCGTCCACCCACGCGTGCCACAGGGCCCGGTCGGCCCCGGCACCGCGGACCCAGATCAGGCCGGACTTCTTGGTGGCCTCCTCGACGAGGGCCAGGTCGAGCGTGCTGAGAGTCATGCGGACAGGGTAACTAGAGCCAGCCGTGGCGGCGCAGCGCGCGGTGGATGGTGAAGCAGGAGGCGGCGATCGCGGCCATCACCATCGGATAGCCGTAGCGCCAGTGGAGCTCCGGCATGTGCTCGAAGTTCATCCCGTACACCCCGCAGATCATCGTCGGCACGGCGATGATGGCCGCCCAGGAGGTGATCTTGCGCATGTCCTCGTTCTGCGCGACCGTCGCCTGCGCGAGATTGGCCTGGAGGATCGAGTTCAGCAGTTCGTCGAAGCCGACGACCTGCTCGTGGACGCGGGCCAGGTGGTCGGCGACGTCGCGGAAGTACTTCTGGATGTCCGGGTCGACCAGCCGCATGGGGCGCTCGCTCAGCAGCTCCATGGGGCGCAGCAGGGGGGAGACGGCCCGCTTGAACTCCAGTACCTCGCGCTTGAGCTGGTAGATGCGGCCCGCGTCGCCGCCTCGCGTACTGCCCTTGGCGGGGGCGGCGAAGACCGCGCTCTCCACCTCGTCGATGTCGTCCTGCACGGCCGCCGCGACCGCGATGTACCCGTCGACCACGTGGTCGGCGATGGAGTGCAGGACGGATGAAGGGCCCTTGGCGAGGAGGTCCGGGTCGTCCTGGAGGCGGTGGCGCAGCCCCTTGAGGGAGCCCTGGCCGCCGTGCCGGACGGTGATGACGAAGTCGGGGCCCGTGAAGCACATCACCTCGCCGGTCTCCACCACCTCGCTGGTCGCGGTCAGTTCGGCGTGCTCGACGTAGTGGATCGTCTTGAAGACGGTGAAGAGGGTGTCGTCGTAGCGCTCCAGCTTCGGCCGCTGGTGCGCGTGCACCGCGTCCTCCACGGCCAGCGGGTGCAGGCCGAAGGTGGCGGCGATCCCCGCGAACTCGGCCTCGGTCGGCTCGTGCAGGCCGATCCAGGCGAAGCCGCCGTCCTCGCGGACCCGGCGGATCGCCTCACGCGGCGTCAGACAGGCCGGCCCCAGCACGCGCCGGCCGTCGCGGTACACGGCGCAGTCGACCACCGCGCTGCTCGCCGACGGGTCACGGGTGGTGTCGTAGCCGGGCTGGGCGGGGGTGGACTTGCGCAGCGACGGGCGGACGGCCGCACGCAGGTAGGGCAGCATCGACATGGCAGGCTCCTTCGCACGCACGGCTGCGGACCGTACGGGTGGGAGGCCTTCCGCGGGGGCGGGCAGGCAGGCCCGGGCAAGCGGAAGGAACAGGACGGGAGGACAACGTTCTGCCGTCGCTCTTCTACTGATCAGAAGATCAATGGGGGCGGGAGACGCCCGTCACAGAAGTGGAAGAGCGATTGGTACTGCACGATCGACTTCGGTCCATTGCAGCCCCACCTCCTCCGGCCGGTCCCCCTTGAGGGACGTCCTGTCTCCGGAGCCTTGAAACAACGCTTCTGCGTGCGGCCCCGAACAGCTGTCAACACTATCAGCCGACGGATGGTCAAGACCCGCCCTTTACCCGGCTGATAGGAGTTCTATGCTCGCTCCATGGCAGAAATTCTGGCTCTCGTCGAGGCCCGGCTGCGCACCGCGTTCGGCGAACCCGACGCACGCGCCGCCGTCACCTTCCTGGGCACCGACCGCATCGAGGTACTCCGCTTCGCCGAGGGCGACCTCGTGCGGTACGCGACCCTCGGGATGTCCGCGCACCCGATGACCGATCCGACCGATGTCGTCGCCGACCCCGTACGCGGGCCGCGCGCCGAGCTGGTGCTGACCGTACGGGGAGGGCTCGCGCCCACCGACAAGCTGCTCAGGCCGCTCGCGGTCCTGGCCGCCTCCCCGCAGGTGGAGGGGCTGATCGTGGCCCCCGGGGCCTCGCTCGACGTGGGCGAACCGCTCTGGGAGGGGGCATCGTTCAGCACCGTCCTCGTGGCCGAACCGGGGGGACTGGTGGAGGACCTGGAGCTGGACGAGCCCATGGACCCGGTCCGGTTCCTCCCCCTCCTCCCCATGACCGCGAACGAGGCGGCCTGGAAGCGGGTGCACGGCGCGGCCGCCCTCCAGGAACGCTGGCTCGCGCGCGGCACGGATCTGCGGGATCCTCTGCGTACGGCTGTCGCACTGGACTGAGACGGGCACCGGCCGCCCGGACGGGTGATCGCGTCTTGACGGGGCGCCGGGCGGGGAGGAGCGTGGCTTCTTATGAGGGGCGAACCAACTTGCCCGAAGTGCGGTGGCCGGGTCAGGGCGCCCGGTCTCTTCTCCGACTCCTGGCAGTGCGCGGTGCACGGCGCTGTCCACCCCCTGCAACCCCCCATCCCGCCCAGCGTCGAGGGCCTGGGCGTGGTCGTGCACCGGGCGCGGGTGCCGGTGTGGATGCCGTGGCCGCTCCCCGTGGGATGGCTGTTCACCGGCGTGGCGTCCGCCGGTGACGACCGCAGCGGGGGCCGGGCGACGGTCGTGGCCTGCTCGGGTCCCGGTCCGCTCGGCGGCATGGGCGAGATGCTGCTGATCGCCGAGGAGCTCGGCGTCGGCCTGGGCGCGCGGTTCGCGGGCATCGAGGGCCCCGACCCCGGCTCGTACATCGACGTGTCGTCCCCACCGCACGCCAAGGTGGTCGCGGCGGGCCGGCCGACTCCGCTGTGGCACCTCAACGGGGTCCCCGACGACCGGGCGGTCTTCGCGGGCGAGGCGCGGGGCCTGTGGCTCTGGGCCGTCGTCTGGCCGGAGCAGTCCGGCCTCCTGCTGTACGACGAGCTCGTCCTCACCGATGTGCGCGAGGCGGGAGCCGAGGTCGAGCTCCTGCCCTGCGGGGCCCTGAGCCCGCGCATCCTGGGTCCGGTCTGACCTCCGACCGCTGACGAGGGGGCCCTTCGGCCCCGGTTATCCTGGAGTGTCTCCCCCAGCTACCGCTGGGCGGTGCCCCCACCGTCCGTTCGAAAACCTGGAGCCAGGCTGTGCGTATCGACCTGCACACCCACTCCACGGCCTCCGACGGTACGGACACCCCCGCCGAGCTGGTGCTGGGCGCCGCCGCGGCGGGGCTGGACGTGATCGCGCTGACCGACCACGACACCGTCGCCGGATACGCCGAAGCCATTGCCGCGCTGCCCGCCGGGCTGACGCTGGTGACCGGGGCCGAGCTGTCCTGCCGGCTCGACGGGGTCGGGATGCACATGCTCGCGTACCTCTTCGATCCCGAGGAGCCCGAGCTCTCCCGTGAGCGCGAGCTCGTACGCGACGACCGCACCCCCCGCGCGCAGACCATGGTCGGCAAGCTGCAGGCGCTCGGCGTGGACGTCACCTGGGAGCAGGTGGCGCGGATCGCCGGCGAGGGCTCGGTGGGGCGGCCGCACATCGCGACCGCGCTGGTCGAGCTGGGCGTCGTACCGACCGTGTCGGATGCCTTCACGCCGGACTGGCTCGCCGACGGCGGCCGCGCGTACGCCCAGAAGCACGAGCTCGACCCCTTCGACGCCATCCGCCTGGTCAAGGCGGCCGGCGGTGTCACCGTCTTCGCGCACCCCGCCGCCGTCAAGCGCGGCGAATGCGTGCCCGAGGCCGCGATAGCCGAGCTGGCGGCCGCCGGTCTGGACGGCATCGAGGTGGACCACATGGACCACGACACCGACACCCGCGCGCGGCTGCGCGGCCTGGCGGCGGACCTCGGGCTGCTGACCACCGGATCCAGCGACTACCACGGCAGTCGCAAGACCTGCCGCCTCGGGGAGTACACGACCGACCCCGAGATCTACGGCGAGATCACGCGCCGTGCGACCGGGGCCTTCCCCGTGCCGGGCGCCGGCGGACGCGCGCGCTAGGCCGTTCCCTCCCCTTCGGAAACGGGCTCGCTCCTCCCGTCCCCCTGCCTTTTCTTCGCAACACCCCTCTCTCCTGCAAGGCCTCACTGTGTTTGATTTCGCTGTCTTCGGATCCCTTTTTCTCACGCTTTTTGTGATTATGGACCCCCCGGGGATCACGCCGATCTTCCTCGCCCTGACCTCCGGACGCCCCGCCAAGGTGCAGCGCCGCATGGCCTGGCAGGCCGTCTGCGTGGCCTTCGGCGTCATCGCCGTCTTCGGTCTCTGCGGTCAGCAGATCCTGGACTACCTGCACGTATCGGTTCCGGCCCTGATGATCGCCGGTGGTCTGCTGCTCCTGCTCATCGCGCTCGACCTGCTCACCGGCAAGACCGACGAGCCGAAGCAGACCAAGGACGTGAACGTCGCCCTCGTCCCGCTGGGCATGCCGCTGCTGGCCGGGCCCGGTGCCATCGTGTCCGTGATCCTGGCCGTGCAGAAGGCCGACGGGGTCAGCGGCCAGGTCTCCGTCTGGGGCGCGATCATCGCCATGCACGTCGTGCTGTGGATCACCATGCGCTACTCGCTCGTGATCATCCGGGTCATCAAGGACGGCGGCGTCGTCCTCGTGACGCGGCTCGCCGGCATGATGCTCTCCGCGATCGCCGTCCAGCAGATCATCAACGGCGTGCTCCAGGTGGTCCGCGGCGCCTGACGCGCGCGCCGGCGTACGACGAACGCCCCCGCACCGGATCGGTGCGGGGGCGTCGGTGTTCTCGACGTAGCGGTGCGAATCGTCAGGAGGACGCACTCTCGGCCGGTCGGATCAGAATGCGCTGGCCGACGGCGGCCGCCTGCTGCACGATCCGGTTGACGGAGGCCGCGTCCACGACGGTGCTGTCCACGGCAGATCCGTCGACATCGTCCAGGCGCAGAATTTCGAAGCGCACGGGGCTTCTCCCTTCGTCAGTGTTCTCCTTGCACTGGTTCAACGAAGTGTAAGAGGCAAACATTCCCTACGCTAAGGAAATTTTTTCACTCGCTAAGTACTAGCGGGTGGAGGAGTCCCAGAACGCCGCCAGCGCACCCGCTGTGACCTGCGGATTCTCCGCATTGGGGGAGTGCTCGGCGGACGGTACGACGACCCGCTCGGCCCCCAGGCGGCGGGCCATCTCATCCAGCAGCGGGATCGGCCAGGCGTAGTCGACCACCCCGGACAGGACCAGCTTCGGCAGCGCGACCGCCGCCAGCTCCTCCACCCGGTCGGGCTCGGAGATCAGCACCCGGCCGGTGACGATCAACTGCTCGGGGACGGTGGCCAGCCACCGGGCGCGCAGGAACTCCGCGAGCTCGGGGGAGTCCGAGGCCGCGTCCTCCGTGTCGTGGGACCGCATCAGCGCCCAGATGCCGGGCATGTCCTCGCCCATCGCCTCCAGCGCGGCGACCAGCAGCTTCGTACGGGCCTGCTGCTCCTCGGAGATCGCGGCCGGCCCGCTGCTCAGCAGGGTGAGGGAGGCGAAGGGGGCCGGATCGCGGAGCACGGCGGCGCGCGAGACCAGCCCGCCGAGCGAGTGGCCGACCAGGTGCACCGGGCCCCCGCCCAGGGCCGCGGCCTGCGCCAGGACGTCCCGCGCCAGCTCCTCCAGGGCGTACGCCGACTCCTCGCGCGGACCGGGGGTCTCGTACTGGCCGCGCCCGTCGACCGCGACGACCCGGTAGCCGGCGGCGGAGAGGGGTTCCAGGAGGGCGATGAAGTCCTCCTTGCTGCCCGTGAAGCCGGGGACCAGCAGGGCGGTCCCGCGGACGGGCTCACCCGCCTCGTGCACGGCGAAGTCGCCGCGGGCGGTCGAGAGGCGGTACGCGCGGGCGGCGGCGGGCAGGGTGAGGCGCGGCGGCTTGCTCATGGGCCAGAGGTTACCGGCCCGTACGGGACGGTAAGGCCCGGGTACGCCGACGGCCCCGGCCCCCCTCGAAGGGGGACCGGGGCCGTCGGTGCGGGCGTACCGGCTGCTTAGGCCTTCGGCGCCTGGGTGGCCTTGCGGGGCCGCGTGGTCCGGCGGGCCTTGACGGGCTCGACGGGCGGGGCCATCTGGAAGTCCGGCTCCGGGGCCTCGACCACACCGGCCACGACCTTGCGGGTCCGGGTGCGCTTCGGCACGACCGGGGCCTCCTCGGCCACGGCGGCGACCGGAGCGGCCTCCGCGACCTTGCGGGCGCGGGTGCGCTTCGGCTTGGCCGGGGCCTCCTCGGCCACGGCGACGGCGGCGACCGGCGCCTCGACCTCGGCGGCCTCGGCGACCGCTGCGACGGCCTTGCGGGTGCGGGTGCGCTTCGGCTTGACCGGAGCCTCCTCGACCACGGCGACGGCGGCGACCGGCGCCTCGACGACGGCGGCCTCGGCGACCGCTGCGACGGCCTTGCGGGTGCGGGTGCGCTTCGGCTTGACCGGAGCCTCCTCGACCACGGCGGCGACCGGCGCCTCGACGACCGGAGCCACGGCGACCGGAGCGGCCTCCACGACCTCCACGGCCTGAGCCGGTACCGCGGCCACACGGGTGCGGCGGCGGCGCGGCCTGCGCGGCTCGTCGGCGGCCGGAGCCGCCGCGGGGGCGTCGGGAGCCTCCGTCACCGGGGTGACGGCCTCGCCCTCGGCGCCCAGGTCGGTGCCGCCGCGGGTGCGGCGACGCTGGCGCGGGGTCCGCGTACGGGCCGGACGCTCCTCCGTGACCACGGCGGCTGCGGCCGGACCGCGGCCGCCACGGCCACCGCGGCCGCCGGTCTCGCCCAGGTCCTCGAGGTCCTCGGCCTTCAGGCCGGCCCGCGTGCGCTCGGCGCGCGGCAGGACGCCCTTGGTGCCGGCCGGGATGTTCAGCTGCTCGAACAGGTGCGGGGACGTGGAGTACGTCTCGACCGGCTCGTGGAAGTCCAGCTCCAGCGCCTTGTTGATCAGCTGCCAACGCGGGATGTCGTCCCAGTCGACCAGGGTGACGGCGATGCCCTTGTTGCCCGCGCGGCCGGTACGGCCCACGCGGTGCAGGAAGGTCTTCTCGTCCTCCGGCGTCTGGTAGTTGATGACGTGGGTGACACCCTCGACATCGATGCCGCGCGCGGCGACGTCGGTGCACACCAGCACGTCGACCTTGCCGTTGCGGAACGCGCGCAGAGCCTGCTCGCGGGCGCCCTGGCCCAGGTCGCCGTGGACGGCGCCCGAGGCGAAGCCGCGCTTCTCCAGCTGCTCGGCGATGTCGGCCGCCGTGCGCTTGGTACGGCAGAAGATCATGGCCAGGCCACGGCCCTCGGCCTGCAGGATGCGGGAGACCAGCTCCGGCTTGTCCATGTTGTGCGCGCGGAAGACGTGCTGCGCGATGTTGGCGACGGTCGCGCCCTCGCCGTCCTCGGAGACGGCGCGGATGTGCGTGGGCTGCGTCATGTACCGGCGGGCCAGGCCGATGACCGCGCCCGGCATGGTCGCCGAGAACAGCATCGTCTGACGCTTCGGCGGCAGGTAGTTCATGATCTTCTCGACGTCGGGCAGGAAGCCCAGGTCGAGCATCTCGTCGGCCTCGTCCAGGACGAGGGCGCGGATGTGCGACAGGTCGAGCTTCTTCTGTCCGGCCAGGTCGAGCAGGCGGCCCGGGGTGCCGACGATGATGTCGACGCCCTTCTTGAGCGCCTCGACCTGGGGCTCGTACGCGCGGCCGCCGTATATGGCGAGGACGCGGACGTTGCGGACCTTGCCCGCGGTCAGGAGGTCGTTGGTGACCTGGGTGCACAGCTCGCGGGTCGGAACCACCACGAGGGCCTGCGGGGCGTCGGTCAGCTGCTCGGGCTTGGCCCGGCCCGCCTCGACGTCCGCGGGGACGGTGACCCGCTCCAGCAGGGGAAGGCCGAAACCGAGCGTCTTGCCGGTACCGGTCTTGGCCTGGCCGATGACGTCCGTGCCGGAAAGGGCGACGGGGAGGGTCATCTCCTGGATCGGGAAGGGGGACACAATGCCGACGGCCTCAAGGGCTTCGGCCGTCTCGGGAAGGATCCCGAGGTCTCGGAACGTAGTCAGGGTGCTGCCTCTTCTGTGAGACGCGGCGCGAGGCGGCGAGGGGGGTCGTACCGTGCCGTGCTTGCAGTACTGCTACGTACGAAGCTGCGCGGGACCACTAGCCTTCGCTCAGGCGCATCTGCCGCTGAGGGGGCCCCTCGTAAGAGGCGGTACGCATGAACGTACGCACCACACCGAGGGCGGTCGGTTGGAGCCGATCGGGCCACCGACCGGGCATCCTCATTCGGATGGCCCGCCGAGTGTTCGGCAGGCGCATTACCACTGTACCCCGGAATCGCGCAGGTGTGTCGGGCGAATTCACCGCCCCGGCGTGTTTAGGTGGACTGACCAGGAGGTTCGCCGCCGCTTTCGGCGGGCTATTGTGCGGTGCATGTCGACCGTTGAAAACGCCTCGCCCGCCGACGACAGCACCCCCGCGGAAGCGGTGGGCATCGCCGCCCAGGACTGGGTGACCGCCTCTGCCTCGCCGCAGTACCGGGCCGCCGTCGTGGACCTGCTCGGCGCGCTCGCGTACGGAGAACTCGCGGCGTTCGAGCGCCTCGCCGAGGACGCGAAGCTCGCGCCCACCCTCGACGACAAGGCCGAGCTCGCCGCCATGGCCTCCGCCGAATTCCACCACTTCGAGCGGCTGCGCGACCGGCTCGCCGCGATCGACGCCGAGCCCACCGCCGCCATGCAGCCCTTCGCCAAGGGCGTGGACGACTTCCACCGCCAGACCGCGCCGTCGGACTGGCTGGAAGGCCTGGTCAAGGCGTACGTCGGCGACTCGATCGCCAGCGACTTCTACCGCGAGGTCGCCAGCCACCTCGACACCGACACCCGTGCGCTCGTCCTCGGCGTGCTCGACGACACCGGCCACGGCAACTTCGCCGTCGAGAAGGTGCGCGCGGCGATCGAGGCCGACCCGCGCGTCGGCGGCCGGCTCGCGCTGTGGGCGCGCCGGCTGATGGGCGAGGCCCTTTCGCAGGCCCAGCGCGTGGTCGCCGAGCGCGACGCGCTCTCCACCATGCTGGTGGGCGGCGTCGACGGGATGGCGGCGGGCTTCGACCTGGCGGCCGTCGGCGAGATGTTCACCCGCATCACCAAGGCGCACACCAAGCGGATGGCGGCCCTCGGCCTCGCCGCCTGAGCCGGACCCCGGATGTACGACGGCCCCGGAGTGCGTGATCGCGCTCCGGGGCCGCCTTGCGTCTACGGGTCTACAGGTCTACGGGCCTACGGGTCAGCCCCGCGACGGGAGTGAAAACGGAGTCCGGTGGGAGGACCTGCGGGGCCCCGCGGCCGGCCGGAGCAACAGGGACAGCACCACCGCCGCGACGAGCACCGCGCCGACGAACGTGGCCGTCAGGGTGTTGTGCCCGGGGCCCAGCGCGAAGTGGGTGAGGTACGCCCCGAACAGCGCTCCCAAGACCCCGCTGACCAGCACGACCCTGAGGGAAGGCAGCCGACGCGCGAGCACTCGGGCGGCTGTCGCGGACAGGGCGAGGCCCAGCAGAGCGGAGCCGAGCACTTCCATCAGCAGCATGAGGTCTCTCCCATACGTCAGGGCAAACCGGGTCACTGCCGTCCTACCCGAAGCGGAAGACACGGAAACGGCCCGGTGGAATCAACCACCGGGCCGTTTCCGACTGTTCTCAGAGCGCGCCGAAGCCGACCTTGCGCGCGCTCGGCTCGCCCAGGTCCACGTAGGACAGGCGGTCGGACGGCACCAGGACCTTGCGGCCCTTGTTGTCGGTGAGGCTCAGCAGCGGCGTTGAACCGTTCAGAGCGGCGGCGACGATGCTCTCCAGCTCCTCCGCACTCAGGTCGCTTTCCAGCACGATCTCCCGGGGTGCGTGCTGCACGCCGATCTTGACCTCCACGGCTTTGTCCCTCCGACGATCCGGTTCGCGCGATCAGCCGCGCCGTACGCGGTCCACATTAGCCCGGAGAGGGGATGGGAACCGCGCGGAGCGGACACGCTGGCAGCGAACACCGGCCGGCGCGAACCCGCGGCCCGTCAGCCCTCGCTGCCGTGCAGCGGGAAGCCCGCGATACCGCGCCAGGCGAGCGAGGTCAGCAGGCCGACCGCCGTGTCGCGGGCCACCGGGCTCTCGCTGGAAAGCCAGTAGCGCGCCACGACCTGGGAGACACCGCCCAGACCCACGGCGAGGAGCATCGACTCGTCCTTCGACAGGCCGGTGTCCTCGGCGATGACGTCCGAGATGGCCTCGGCGCACTGGAGCGAGACGCGGTCGACGCGCTCGCGCACGGCCGGCTCGTTCGTCAGGTCGGACTCGAAGACCAGCCGGAAGGCGCCGCCCTCGTCCTCCACGTACGCGAAGTACGCGTCCATCGTCGCGGCCACACGCAGCTTGTTGTCCGTCGTCGACGCGAGCGCGGTGCGCACGGCGAGCAGCAGGGCCTCGCAGTGCTGGTCCAGCAGCGCCAGGTAGAGGTCGAGCTTGCCGGGGAAGTGCTGGTACAGCACCGGCTTGCTCACTCCGGCACGCTCGGCGATGTCGTCCATCGCCGCCGCGTGGTAACCCTGCGCGACGAAAACCTCCTGGGCCGCGCCCAGCAGCTGGTTGCGTCGGGCTCGGCGCGGCAGTCGCGTGCCCCGCGGACGCGCTGCTTCGGTCTGCTCGATGGCTGTCACGCCGCCTCCCACTTTCTCTAAGAACACAGTGCGCTCTGCGCCGCGCCGCCATCGTACTTTTCGGTAACCGAATCTGTAGGGTTCAAGCCGAGTTTTCTCGCGGTACGGACCGCCGGAGGCGCTGGTCAGCGGTAGTCGTCCTCGTCCAACGGCACCACCCGCGCCTGCTCGGCCGCGTCACCGTCAGCGGCGTCGTCCCGTGTCCGACCGGTGAGCGGGTCGTCCTCGTGCGGCTGCAGTTCCGCCAGCTGCTCCGCCACATCCGCCTCGGGCGCCTCCGCGTCCACAGCTTCAGGAAAAGGCTCCCGGAAGGTATCCGGCTCCGCAGGGTCGACAGTCATTCCGCTCCCCTCGCTTCCTTGTGCTCACTATGAGCCTAGGAGGATCGCGGATACCCCGCTATAGGGATCCGTATGCGTCTGTGACCGCGAACACAAGAAGACCGACGTGATCCTCTCGTAACATTGCCCGCATGTCTTCGACCGAGCTGCCGGGTGTACGGTCCACCACCGAGCTGTCCTCCCTGGTGGGGGCGGTCCGGGTGGCCGATGGGGAGCAGCTGCGCACCGCCGCGCTGCCCGGGCTGGAACTCGCGGTCCGGGTGCGCCCGCCCGTCCGTACCGGCCTGCCGCCCGCGCTGTTCGTCCACGGACTCGGCGGTTCCTCGCAGAACTGGTCCGACCTGATGGCGCAGCTCGCGGACACCGTCGACGGCGAGGCCGTCGACCTGCCGGGCTTCGGCTGGTCCCCGCCGCCCGCCGACCGGGACTACTCCGTCACCGCCTTCGCCCGCGCCGTCATCCGGCACCTCGACGCCGCCGGGCGCGGCCCGGTCCACCTGTTCGGGAACTCCCTCGGCGGCGCCGTCTCCACCCGCGTCGCCGCCGTCCGCCCCGACCTCGTCCGCACCCTGACGCTGGTCTCGCCGGCCCTGCCCGAGCTGCGCGTGCAGAAGTCGGCCGTGCCGACCGCGCTGCTCGCCGTGCCCGGAGTGGCGGCGCTCTTCGGCCGGTTGACGCGCGGCCTGACCGCCGAACAGCGCACCAGAGGAGTGACGGACCTCTGTTACGGAGACCCCGCCCGGGTGACACCGGACGGCTTCCGCCACGCCGTGGAGGAGATGGAGCGGCGGATGTCCCTGCCGTACTTCTGGGACGCCATGACCCGCTCCTCGCGCGGCATCGTCGACGCCTACACCCTGGGCGGGCAGCACGGGCTGTGGCGCCAGGCACAGCGCGTCCTCGCGCCGACCCTGCTCGTCTACGGTGGCAGGGACCAGCTCGTCTCGTACCGTATGGCGCGCAAGGCCGCCGCGGCCTTCCGGGGTTCGCGGCTGCTGAGCCTGCCCGAGGCCGGGCACGTGGCGATGATGGAGTACCCCGAGGTGGTGGCCGCGGCCTTCCGGGAGCTGCTGCGAGATACCGACGAAGACGGCAGAGGCTGAGGACCGTGGGACGACATAGTCGCAAGGACCCCGCCCCTGCCCCGGCTCCCGCCCGGCCCGCGCCCGAGCCGGCTCCGGCGGAGCCCGACCCCCTTCCGTACGAACGGTTCGAGGCGTACGAGCCGTACGAACGGTTCGAGGCGTTCGAGCCGTACGAGCGGTACGAGCCGTACGGGGAACCGCGCGTCCGGTCCTGGCCGGAACCCACCGTCACCCACCAGGGGTACGTGGCCCAGGACCCGTTCCTTCCCGGCGGCCACCCCGAGCAGTACGAGCCCGGCGGCGCCTGGGGGACCGGCGCCGACTCCGTGTACGGGGACTGGCGCGGGGTCCCGCGCACGCGCGGCGCGCACCCGGCCGCCACCGCCCCCGTCCTGGACACCGATACCCCCGCCTTCGGCACCCCCGCGGTGGGATTCCCGCAGATCACCCTGGACCCGCCCGCGCCCACCCCCGCTTACATCCCGCCGGCGCCCCGGCGGGTCGGCCGGCCCGCGCCCGACGCCGTCACCTCCACCGGCTCGCACCGCCGGGTGCCCGGGCCGCGCAAGCCGGCCGATGCCGCCCAGCCGGTGGCGGAGCCCCCGGGCTCCGGGCGCGGCTCGAAGGTCCGCACCTACACCGGCATGGCCGCCGCGGCCGTCACCACCGTCCTCGCCGTCGTCGTCGCCGTCCAGGTGGTCAACGACCGGGACGGTGCCCCGCACGGCACGCTCGCCGCCAAGGACGACGGCCGGGCCGACGCCGCGGCGCACCGCCCCGACGGCACACCGACGCCGGACGGGGCCGCCGCGGCGCCCTCGGTGTCCGCGCCGGCCTCCGCGCCCGCTCCCGCGCAGGAGCCGACGTACGAGCAGAAGATGGCCCAGCAGCTGCCGATCGACGCGAAGCTCACCGGGCCCGGGACCTTCGACACCGTGCCCGGCGTGGCCAAGGCCCCCGGCAAGGGCAAGCTCGTGCGCTACCGGGTCGACGTCGAGCAGGGGCTGGGCCTGGACGCGCAGCTCTTCGCCGAGGCCGTCCACCGCACCCTCAACGACGACCGCAGCTGGGGCCACGGCGGGACGAAGACCTTCGAGCGGGTGCCGGGCGGCGAGGCCGACTTCGTGATCACCCTGGCCAGCCCGGGGACCACCGGGGCCTGGTGCGCCAAGTCCGGGCTCGACACCACCGTCGACAACGTCTCCTGCGACTCCGCGTCCACCGACCGCGTGATGATCAACGCGTTCCGCTGGGCGCAGGGCTCGCCGACGTACGGCCCGGACCAGATGTTCGCCTACCGCCAGATGCTCATCAACCACGAGGTCGGCCACCGCCTCGGACACGGCCACGTCAGCTGCCGCACACCCGGCGCGCTCGCCCCGATCATGCAGCAGCAGACCAAGTCTCTCGATGTCGACGGCATCCAGTGCAAGCCCAACCCGTGGGTGTTTCCGGGCAGTTGACGGACGGACCGGATCGGCGTTGACAACGTGTCCGATCATCGGCAATGGTTCTCCGCATGTCGCACCACCACACCATGACCGCGAGCGCCGCCATTGAGCTGGCGCTGCTTGGTGTGACCGCGCACAGCGTGGCCGACATCTTCTGTCGCTGACGCCTGCCCGTCTGCGCCGCGACCTTTCCCTTCTTCCGCCGCGCCCGGGTGTACGTATGCCCGCGGGCGCGGCTTCTTCCGTTCGGCTCCCTCTTTTCGGCTCCGACCGCTGACCGCTGCCCCTCGCGTGGCACTTCCTTCCTTCCTTCACGCCGAGAGGTCAGTCCTTCCCATGTCCCGTCCGAAGTTCCGTCAGTCCCACATATCGCGCCGCGTGGCCGCGGTCGCCGTCAGCCTCGTCCTGGCCGGGGGCGCCGCGGCCTGCGGGCCCAAGGACGGCGCGGACCAGGCCGGTGCCGGCGACAAGGCGGGGGCAGCCGGGGGTGCGCCGCAGAAGGGCGGCACCCTCACCGTCCTCAACACCGAGCCGCAGGAGGACTTCGACCCGGCCCGGCTCTACACCTCGGGCGGCGGAAACGTCCCCTCGCTGGTCTTCCGTACGCTGACCACCCGCAACCGCGAAGGCGGCGCGGCCGGCGCGAAGGTCGTGCCCGACCTCGCGACCGACATCGGCAAGCCCAACGCCGACGCCACCGAATGGACCTTCACCCTCAAGGACGGGCTGAAGTACGAGGACGGCAGCCCGATCACCACCGCCGACATCAAGTACGGCATCGAGCGGTCCTTCGCCGCCGAGCTGTCGGGCGGCGCCCCCTACCTGCGGGACTGGCTGGTCGGCGGGGAGACCTACGAGGGCCCGTACAAGGACGGCGGCAAGGGGCTCGACTCCATCGTCGTGCCCGACACGAAGACGATCGTCTTCAAACTGCGCAAGCCCGAGGGCGATTTCCCCTTCGTCGCCACGCAGACGCAGTTCGCGCCCGTGCCCAAGGCCAAGGACACCGGCGTGAAGTACGAGGAGCACCCGATCTCCTCCGGCCCGTACAAGGTCGTCAAGAACGAGAACGACGGCGAGCACCTCACCCTGGAGCGCAACGAGCACTGGGACCCGAAGACCGACGAGGAGCGCAAGGCCTACCCGGACGCCATCGACGTCCGCGCCGGCCTCGACGCCGCGGTCGTCAACCAGCGCCTGACCACCAGCTCCGGCCCCGACGCGGCCGCCATCACCACCGACACCAACCTCGGCCCGGCCGAGCTCGCCCAGATCGGCGACAACAAGGAGCTCTCCTCCCGCGTCGGCACCGGCCACTTCGGCTACATCAACTACCTGGCCTTCAACCCGAAGGTGGCCCCCTTCGACAACCCGAAGGTCCGCCAGGCCATCTCCTACGCCATCAACCGCACCAGCGTGATCAACGCCGCGGGCGGCTCCGCGCTGGCCGAGCCGGCCACCACCTTCCTGCCCGAGCACGAGGCCTTTGGCTTCGCGCCCTACGACCACTTCCCGGCGGGCAAGACCGGCGACCCGGCCAAGGCCAAGGAGGTGCTGAAGGAGGCGGGCTACCCCGACGGCCTCACCATCACCCTGACCCACTCCAACGCGCAGAACCGGCAGACCAGCCCCGAGGTCGCCACCGCCGTGCAGCAGGCGCTCGCCGCCGCCGGGATCACGGTCAAGCTGGAGGGCCTGGAGAACAACGCCTTCAACGAGCGGCGCTGGGACGCCAAGAACACGCCCGGCTTCTTCCTCTCCCGGTGGGGCGCCGACTGGCCCTCCGGCGGCCCCTTCCTCGCGCCGATCTTCGACGGCCGGCAGATCGTCGCCAACGGCTCCAACTACAACCACGCGCAGCTGAACGACCCGGCCGTGAACGCCGAGATCGACGAGATCGCCAAGCTGACCGACACCGCAGCGGCCGCCAAGCGCTGGGGCGCCCTCGACAAGAAGATCGGCGAGCAGGCCCTGGACGTGCCGCTCTTCCACCCGGTCTACAAGCGGCTCGTCGGCAAGGACGTCAAGAACGTCGTCATCAGCGACTGGACCGGCGTCCTCGACATCTCGCAGGTCGCGGTCAAGTGAGCATCACCGTCAGGCAGTCGGTGACCGCGCCCGGGATCGGCACCCCGGGCGCGGGCTCCGCGCGCCAGGTCTGGCGCCGCCTGCGCCGCCGCCCCTCGGCCGCCCTGGCCGCCGGCGTCCTGGCGCTGCTCGTCCTCCTCGCCCTCGCGGCGCCCCTGCTCGCCCAGCTCAGCGGACAGGACCCGAACGCGTACCACGACGAGCTCGTGGACTCGGCGCGCGGCGGGGTCCCGTTCGGCTCTTTCGGCGGGATCTCCGCCGACCACTGGCTCGGCGTCGAGCCCGGCACCGGCCGCGACCTGTTCACCCGGCTCGTGTACGGCGCGCGGATCTCCCTGCTCGTTGCCCTCGGCGCCACCGCCGTGCAGGTCTTCGTCGGGGTGGTCGCGGGACTCGCCGCCGCGCTCGGCAACCGCTTCGTGGGCCAGGTCATCGGCCGGTTGACCGATGTGATGATCGCGCTGCCCATGCTGGTGCTCGGGATCGCCCTCACCGCCGTCGTACCGCCCGACTTCCCGCGCCCGCTGCTGCTGATCCTGATCATCGGACTGCTCGACTGGGGCGGCATCGCGCGGATGGTGCGCGCCCAGACCCTCGCCCTGCGCGGCCTGGACTTCGTGGACGCCGCCCGGCTGGCTGGGAACGGGACGGTGCGGATCGCCCGCCGGGAACTGCTGCCCTCGCTGGCCGCGCCGGTCATCACCTTCGCCGCGATCAAGGTGCCCACCGCCATGGTGGCCGAGGCCTCGCTCTCCTTCCTCGGGGTCGGCGTGAAGCCGCCCACTCCCTCCTGGGGGCAGATGCTGTCCAGCGCCCAGACTTGGTTCCGCGCCGACCCCATGTACGTCCTGCTCCCCGCCGGGCTGCTCTTCGCCACCGTGCTCGCCTTCACCGTGCTCGGCGACGCGGTACGCACGGCACTCGACCCGCGCGAAGGCTCGCGCCTGCGGGTCGGCACCAGAAAGGAGCGCACGGCGTGACCCGCTTCGTGCTCAAACGGCTCGGCGGGGCACTGCTCGTGCTCCTCGCCCTGTCCGTCGTCGTCTACGCCCTCTTCTACGTCGCCCCCGGCGACCCCGCGCGCCTCGCCTGCGGAGAGCGCTGCAACCCGCAGCAGATCGCCCAGGTGCGGGAACGGATCGGGCTCAACGAACCCCTGGTCATGCAGTACCTGCACTTCCTCCAGGGACTGCTGCTGGGCCGCGACCACTCCGGCGGCGCCGGGCTCGTACTGCACTGCGACGCGCCCTGCCTCGGCTTCTCGTACCGCAACGACCAGCAGGTCACCGCGCTGATCCTGGACCGGCTGCCCGCCACCCTGTCGCTCGCGCTGGGCGCGCTGGTGATCTGGCTGGTCATCGGGGTCGGCACCGGGCTGCTCTCCGCGCTGCGGCGCGGCGGAATCACCGAGCGGGCGCTGACCGTCCTGACCCTCGCCGGGACCGGCACCCCCGTCTTCATCCTCGGCCTGCTGCTGCTCATGGGGGCTTGCGCGTACTTGCAGTGGCTGCCGTTCCCGACGTACGTGCCGCTGAGCAAGGACCCCGAGCAGTGGGCCTGGAACCTGCTGCTGCCGTGGGTGACGCTCGGCCTCTTCGAGAGCGCCAAGTACGCGCGGCTCACGCGGAGTTCGACCCTGGAGACGCTCGCCGAGGACCACATCCGGACCTTCCGCGCCTACGGGGTGGGGGAGCGGGCCGTCGTCACCCGGCACGCGGTGCGCGGGGCGGTCGCCCCCGTGATCGCGCTCAGCGCCGTGGACTTCGGCACGATGATCGGCGGCGCGGTGCTGACGGAGTCGCTGTTCGGGATTCCCGGGCTCGGCAAGACGCTGATGGACGGCGTGAAGATCGTGGACCTGCCGGTCGTCGTGGGCATCGTCCTGTCCATCGGCGCGGCCGTGGTCCTCGCGGGCGCGATCGCCGACGTGCTGTACGCCGTGGCGGACCGAAGGGTGGCCCTCGCATGACCGAGTCGCTGGTGGACGTGACCGGCCTGGTGGTCGACTTCCCGGTCGGCGGGCCGGGCGAGTACGTACGGGCCGTGGACGGGGTCTCCTTCACCCTGGAGGCGGGCCGCGCGCTGGGCATCGTCGGCGAATCCGGAAGCGGAAAGTCCACGGTGGCGGCGGCTCTGCTCGGGCTGCACCACGGAACGGGCGCGCGGCTGGCCGGCACCGTCCGGGTGGGCGGCACCGACGTGGCCTCGGCCACGGCGGCGCAGCTGCGCCGGCTGCGGGGCGGGACCGCGGCCATGGTCTTCCAGGACCCGCTGAGCTCCCTGGACCCCTACTACGCCATCGGCGACCAGATCGCCGAGGTCTACCGGGTCCACACGGACGCCTCCCGGCGGGCCGCGCGGGCCCGGGCCGTCGAGGTGCTGGACCGGGTGGGCATCCCGGACGCGGTACGCCGCTCACGGGCGCGGCCGCACGAGTTCAGCGGCGGCATGCGGCAACGGGCCCTGATCGCCATGGCGTTGGCCTGCGAGCCGCGGCTGCTGATCGCCGACGAGCCGACCACCGCGCTGGACGTCACCGTCCAGGCCCAGATCCTGGACCTGCTGCACGGGCTGCGGGAGGAGCGGGGGCTGGGGCTGCTGCTGGTCACCCACGATGTGGGGGTGGCGGCGGAGAGCGTGGAGGAGCTGCTGGTCATGCGGGGCGGCTCCGCCGTGGAGCGGGGGGCGGTGGGCCGGGTCCTGTCCGCCCCGGCCGATCCCTACACCAAGGCCCTGCTGGCTGCGGTGCCGAGGCTCGACGCGCCGCGGGGTTCCCGGGCTCTGCCCGGACCCGCGCCTCAAACGCCGGCGGGGCTCAAAGATCGGGGCTCCGCCCCGGACCCCGCGCCTCAAACTCCCCCAGCTACCGCTGGGAGGGGCCCCCAGGCGGGGCTGGATGTGCCCGTCGTCGAAGGGTTTGGGCTGCGGCGGGAGTTCGGGCGGGGGAAGAAGCGGGTCGTCGCCGTTGGCGGGGTGTCGGTGGCGGTGCGGGCCGGGGAGACGCTCGGGATCGTCGGGGAGAGCGGCAGCGGCAAGAGCACGCTCGGGCGGATGCTCGTCGGGCTGCTGGAGCCGACGGCCGGGCAGGTGCGGCACGCGGGCGTCGAGGTCACCGGAATCGCGGACGGCGTGCAGATGGTGTTCCAGGACCCCGTCTCCTCCCTCAACCCGCGGCGCTCCATCGGCGAGTCCATCGCCGACCCGCTGCGCGCCGCGGGGGAGCGGGACGAGGCCGGCATCCGGGCCCGGGTCGGGGAGCTGCTGCTCCGCGTCGGGCTGGAGGCCGGGCACTACGACCGCTACCCGCATGAGTTCAGCGGCGGCCAGCGCCAGCGGGTCGGGATCGCGCGGGCGCTCGCGCCCCGCCCCCGGCTCATCGTCTGCGACGAGCCGGTGTCCGCCCTCGACGTGACCACGCAGGCGCAGGTCACCGCCCTGCTGGCCGAGCTCCAGCGGGAACTCGGCATCGCGCTGGTCTTCATCGCCCACGACCTCGCGGTGGTCCGGCAGGTCAGCGACCGCGTCGCCGTCATGCGGGGCGGCGAGATCGTGGAGGAGGGTCCGGTGGACGAGGTCTACGACCGTCCGGCCCACCCGTATACCCGGCAGCTGCTGGCCGCCGTACCGGTGCTGGACCCCGGGCTGGCCGCCGAGCGCCGCACGTCGCGGCAGGAGGTGTTCGCGTAACGCCTTCCCAGTACGCCTTCTTAGCGTGCTCGAACGCGAACCGTACGGGAAAGTTACGACTCTTCACCCCTTCCGGTGGCGCGACGGACAACCGTCCGTCGCGCCTTCGGCATATCCGCTTGAGTTCTTCCGCGGCGGGTCGCCGGACCGACGGCGACCGCCCTGAACGGGAGATCGGGGGTGCCACTCGTGCGGATCGGACTGCTCACGGAAGGTGGTTATCCGTTTGCCACGGGAGAGGCGAGGCTGTGGTGCGACCGGCTCGTGCGCGGGCTCCCGCAGCACGAGTTCGAGCTCTACGCACTGAGCCGCAGCGCCGAGCAGGAACGCACAAGGGTGCCGCTGCCCGAGCACGTCACCCAGGTCCGGACCGCCCCGCTGTGGGCCCCGGCCGACGACGGGCGGACGTACTCCCGGCGCGAACGCCGGCGGTTCGCCGACTGTTTCAGGGAGCTGGTCCACGGGATCTGTGCCGGTGAGCCCGGATCCTTCGCGTCGGGGCTCTACGGCCTCGCCGAACTCGCCTGCGAACAGGGCGGGCTGTACGCGGCCCTGCGCTCCGAATCCGCGGTGCGGCTGCTGGAATCCGCCTGCCGGGCGCCGGGCGCGGGCCGCGGCGTGCAGGCGGCGCAGGTGCCGGACCTGCTGGAGTTCGTGGACGAACTGGAGCGGATGCTGCGGCCGTTGTCCCTCGACTGGTACGAGGAGCCCGGCAGCCTCGGCGCGGCCGACATCTGCCACGCGGCCGCGGGCGGGGTCGCGGCGCTCCCCGGACTCCTGGCCAAACGCTTCTTCGGGGTCCCGCTGCTGGTCACCGAGTACGGGGTCCAGCTGCGGGCCCACTACCTGGACCACCGGCCCGACGCGCGGCCGGCCGTACGGGCCCTGCTCGCCGCCTTCCACATCCGGCTGGCCGGCGAGATCTACGACCGGGCCGACCTGCTGACCCCAGGCAACGCGCACGCGCGGCGCTGGCAGGAGCGGTGCGGGGCCACCCGGGACCGGGTGCGGACGGTGTACCCCGGGATGGAGGCGGACCGATTCGCCACCGTCGGGGAGGCCGCGGACTGCGGGGACCCCGACACCCTCGTGTGGGTCGGCCGGATAGAGCCCGCCAAGGACCTCATCGCCCTGCTGCACGCCTTCGCGGAGGTGCGCAGGGCCGCGCCGCAGACCCGGCTGCGGATCTTCGCCACGGCGGTGGCGGCCGACTACCTCGCCGACTGCAAGTCCCTGGCGGCGCAGCTGTTCCCCGACGAGGCCGCCGACGCCGTCACGGTCGGGGAGAACCCCGTCACCTTCGAGGAGATCGGCGGACCCGACGCGCCGTCCTCGGCGGAGGCGTACGGGTCCGGGCGGGTCGTCGTCCTGTCCTCCGTGATCGAGGGCTTCCCGATCACCCTGGCCGAGGCGATGTTCTGCGGCCGGGCCACCGTGTCCACGGATGTCGGTGCGGTGGTCGAGGTCATCGGGGGCACGGGGCTCGTGGTCCCGCCGCGCAACCCGCGGGCCCTCGCCGAGGCCTGCCTCTCGCTGCTGGGCGACCCCGAGCGCGCCCAGCGGCTGGGCGCCGCCGCCCGTGCCAGGGCGCTGGAGCTGTTCACCGTCGAGCAGAACGTGGCCGCCTTCCAGGAGATCTACCTGCGGCTGCTGGCCCGCGGATCCGCCCGGCCGGACGGGGAGATCCCCTTCGCCCAGCCGCCGGAGGCGCGGGTCCCCGGCCACTGGACCACCCCCACCTGGGCCCCCGTCCCGGAGGCGACCGCATGACCCCACACTCAGCCTCGCCGGGGGCACACCCGGCCCCAGCCCTGGCCTCGGCCCCGGCACCCGCTGCCCCTCCACCCGGAGCCATGGCGCTCCCTGCCGTGCCGGGGGCAGCTTCGGCCTCGGCGGGGGCATTTCCAGCCTCGCCGGCGTTTGAGGCGCGGGGTCCGGGGCGGAGCCCCGGCGGCGGC
>NZ_JBHWUO010000058.1:10412-41908 GCF_042736975.1 Streptomyces sp. NPDC059989 | reverse complement strand
GGATTTTGCCGGCGTCAGCCTTGATGTGCGGGCCACAACGCAGCCCGGGCGGGCTGGGTTGCGCGGAGCGCAATTCCAGCCCGCCCGGCGTTTGAGGGCACCCTCAGCCCCGCCGGCGTTTGAGGCGCTGGGGGTCCCCCCGGACGAAGTCTGGGGGAGGGTTCGGGGGCAGAGCCCCCGACAGCGGCGCCGCACGCTCGCTGCGACGCGTACCCCGACTACTTGACCAGGAAGCCGCGGAGGTCGTCCAGGACCTTGTCGGCGGCGGTGACGCCGAGGCCCAGGTACCAGGTCTCGTCCGGGACGTCCTTGGCCTGGCCCGCCTTCACGGCCTCCAGGCCCTTCCACAGCGGGTTGCCCTCGGCAGAGTCCCGCTTCGTCTTGTCCTTCGGGCCGTAGACCCCGGTGAAGATCCAGTCGGCGGCCGCCTCGTCCATCCGCTCCGGGCTGATCTCGACCGCCAGGTCCTCGGCCTGCTGGTTCTGCGGGCGCGGGATGGCCGCGTCCTTGAGGATCGTGCCGATGAAGGAGGCCCCGGCGTACAGGCGGGTCTTGCCCGGCATGTAGCGCAGCATCGTGACGGTCGGCTTCTTCGCGCCGAGGTCGGCACCGAGCTGCGTCGCCTTGGCCTGGTACGCGGCCAGCTTGGCCTGCGCCTCGGCGGTCTTGTCGAGCGCGGCCGCGTTGAGGAGGTAGTTCTCCTTCCACGGGAAGCCGGGGCGGATGGCGAAGACGGTCGGGGCGATCTTCGACAGCGCCTCGTACTTGTCCGCGGCGCGCAGCTGGCTGCCGAGGATGAGGTCGGGCTTGAGCGCGTTGATCGCTTCCAGGTTGAGGTTGTTGATGGTGCCGACCGACTTCGGCTCGCCGGCGTCCTTCTTGAGGTAGTCCGGGATGCCCTCGTCGCCCTCGGACGGCGCGTAGCCGACGGGCTGCAGGCCCAGCGAGACAACGTTGTCCAGTTCACCGACGTCCAGGACGACGACCCGCTTCGGCGCGGCCTTGAGCTCGGTGGTGCCCATGGCGTGGGTGACCTTGCGGGGGAACTGCCCGGCCGCGGCGGTGGTCCCGAAGGCGGCGGTCTTCGCCGCGGCGTCCGCGAACTCCTTGCCGCCCTGGGCGACGGCCTTCTTGTCGCCGCCTCCGGCCTTGGTGTCCTCGGCCGCCTTCCCGTCCCCGCCGCCGCAGGCGGTGAGGGCGAGCGCGGCGGCTGCGGTGAGGGCGACGGCTGCGGTTCCGCGGCGTCGGAAGGACATGGGACGGCTCCTGGAGTCGGGGGCGGCATCGCGGGTTAGGCAAGCCTAACCACCTGCTCACCCTAAACGCCCCGATATCGCACAGCACAATCGCCACCGCCATCACAGGCGAATCGCCAGGTGGACACCCGTACGTGTGAAGCGTGCCGGGTGCTGTTGTTCGGCAGGAAGTGCGAAAACTAGCTTCACCCCCGGAGGTGACGGCCCGGATGACTGTCTGTGCCATCGAGATCGAGATGACGACCACGGCCCCGTTCACGATCGCCGCGGACGGGTCGTACGCCGCCCGGCTCGCCGGGGACGGGGAGGCGCGGTTCGCGGAGCGCTGGACCCTGGCCGGGCCCGAGCCGTACGCGGTGCCGCTGCCGCTCTCGCAGCCCGAGGAGGCCGACAGCGAGGTGCTGCCGCTGGCCGACGGGCGGGTGCTGATCCACCGGCGGGTGGCGGAGCGGCACGCCTTCGCGCTGCTGTACCCGACGGGCGGCGCCGCGGACGGGCCGCGCACCGGGGAGCTCCCGCTGGGCTCGGTGGCGCCGGACGACGGCGCGGGGGAGGGCTCGGCCGGGGACGTACGGGTCCGCCTGCTGCCCCCGTCCCCGGACGGACACGGCGCCTTCGCGCTGGTCGTGACGGACACCGCGACGGCCGTCTGGCAGGTGGCCGGCTCCGGCTTCGGGCAGGTGGCCCGGATCCCGGGCCGGTGCTCGGGCGGCGTCTGGCTGGACCGGACGGGCCGGATGCTGGCCCTGGACCGGGAGCTGGAGGGGACCGTCAAGGCCGTCGCCGTGGATCTGGGGCGCGGCGGTGAGGTGTCGCCGCTGCTCCAGATCGCCGAGGGCAGCGACGACCGGCTCCTGCTGGCCGACCCGGACAGCGGGCTGCTGCTGCTCCGCTCCGACGCGCCGGGCGAACCCCGCCTGGGCTGGGGCGTGTTGGGCAGCTCCCTGCCGGTCCGCTTCCCGGAGTGCCTGCGACCGGCGGATTCGGTCCCGTTCGCCGTCCAGCCGGGGCAGGCCCTGATGCCGGAGACCTGTGGGGTCGCGCTGCGGCTGCCCGACGGGGACATCGGCCTGTGGCGCCCGGCCGACCGGTACCTCTTCCGGCTCGGGGCGCCCGCGGGCTGGCTCGGCGGGACCGGCGTGTGGAGCAGCGAGGGCCGCCTGCACCTGCCGTACGCGACCCCGGAGGTGCCGTGCGGGATGGTGGGCGTGAGCCAGCCGGTCGCCCCTCCCCCGCCCGTACGGCTGGACCCGCCGCCTGCGCCGGTCCTGCGGCCGGTCCCGCTGCAGCAGGCACCGCTGCAGCGGGCTTCCGCGGGGCGGGCGGCCCCGGGGGCTTAGCGCCGCCTACGCCGGGGTGGCGGGAGCGTCGGCGTACCCGCGCTCGTGCCGGTCTATGGCGTGGCGGACGGCGTTGACGAAGCCGTTCCAGAAGAAGGCCGGGGCACCTGCGGCGCCGGCGGTGGTCCGACGGTCGTTCGCGGTGTCCCAGTTCCCGAACATCGCCTTGCGCAGTTCGGTGGATATCTCCAGCTGAGCGCCGGCTCCGGTGCGCGTGCGGTTGACGATGTTCGCGGGGTCGTCGCCGTTCAGTGAGCCGTCCTCCCCCGCGAGGATCACCTGCACCCGCCGCGCGGGATCGCTGTTCGTCATGGTGAATCCCTGGTCCGCGAAGGCCCTCGCCAGGGTCCGCATGAGCCGCTGGTCCCGGCCACCGATGAGGATCTGCCGGTGCGAAAACCACGCCGGGGTGGGGCTGGTCGCGGGGACCACAGGTGCGAAGCCGTGCAGGGAGACGGCATAGAGGTTGTTGCCGCAGACGGCCAGTGCAGCCGGGTCGTCACAGAGGGTCGAGGTGACGTGGAGCTGCGCGATGTTCTTCAGCGCCTCGAACATCCAGTAGTCACGCTGCAGCGGCCCGTCCGCCTCCGGGAGCTGAGCGGTATTGGCTGCCCACGGCTTGTAACCCGCGATGGCGAGACACAGCTCGCTGGTCCCCTCCTCGATGGCGCCGCCGTGCGGGGCGATGATCGCCGTACTGCGGACGGGCTGGCTGTCGCCGCTCGCGTTGTCCGTGAGTACGGTCCCGGCGGGCCCGCACCGGAAGCGGCGCATCCAGTCCGTGCCCTCCTTGTAATCGGGGTTGGTGTACAGCCCCGTATTCGTCAGCGGGGGTTCACTCACCTCCGCCGCGGCGGCGGTGCTGCCGTTCCCCGCAAGGTCGTTGAGCAGGGGCAGGGTGGCTGCTGCGGCAGCCACGGAGGTCAGGACGGCGCGCCGACTCGTGAGCTTCATGCGGAGATCATGTCCGACGACCCGGCACCGGCACGGCACCGGGTCGTTCCTGTGGATTCTCAGCCGTGCTTGAGGCCGAGCACCTCCGCCGCGGCGAAGGTCTCGTTCGCCGGGCGGGCGTCGTAGTGCGGGGTGAGCAGCTCGTCCAGTTCCTCGAAGGAGAAGGCCTCCTTCGAGGTGTCGAACTTGGCCGCCACCTTGGGGCGTTCCATCACGACCACGATCCCGCCGTGCACGACGAACAGCTGCCCGTTGGCCTTGGCCGAGGCGGGCGAGGCCAGGTAGCCGACGAGCGGGGAGACGTGCTCGGGGGCGAGCGGGTCCAGCTTGCCCTCCTCCGGGACCTGGAAGCCCGCGAAGACGTCCTCGGTCATACGGGTGCGGGCGCGCGGGCAGATGGCGTTGGCCGTCACCCCGTACTTCCCCAGGGCCAGGGCGGTCGAGGTGGTCAGACCCACGATCCCGCCCTTGGCGGCCGCGTAGTTTGGCTGGCCGGCCGAGCCGCCGAGGAAGGCCTCGGAGGAGGTGTTGACGATCCGGCCGTAGACCGGGCCGCCCGCCGCCTTCGACCGCTCGCGCCAGTGCACGGAGGCGAAGTGGGTGGTGTTGAAGTGGCCCTTGAGGTGAACGCGGATGACCGAATCCCACTCCGCCTCCGACATCGAGAAGACCATCCGGTCGCGCAGGATGCCCGCGTTGTTGACCAGGATGTCGAGCTTCCCGAAGCTGCTCACCGCCAGCTCGACCAGCTCGCGCGCCTGCTCGAAGTCGGCCACGTCGCCCAGGTGCGCGACCGCCTGCCCGCCCGCGGCGCGGATCTCCTCGGCCACCTCCTCCGCCGGCGCGGCCGAGGCCTCCCCGGAGCCGTCCCGTCCGGGCTGTCCGAAGTCGTTGACGACCACGCTCGCGCCGAGCCGCGCGAGCTCGATCGCCTCGGCCCGGCCGAGCCCGCGGCCCGCGCCCGTGACGATGGCGGAGAGTCCCTCAAGTGGCAGTGACATCCGTACGGTTCCTCTCAGAACGGGTCGGGGTGCGTCGGTTCGTCAGTTCGTCAGAGTTCGATGCACGTGCGCAGGGCCACGCCCGTGCGCATCTGGTCGAGGGCGTCGTTGATCTCGGCGAGGTGCACCCGGTGGGTGATCAGGTTCGCCAGGTCGATGCGGCCGGCGCGCCACAGCCCGATGGTGCGCTCGTACGAACGGAGCACGTCGCCGCCGCCGTACATCGACGGCAGGATCTTCTTCTCGTCGAAGAACAGCGAGAACATGTTGATCTGGTAGTTGTCGTCGAGGGCTCCCGCGCCGACGATGACGACGCTGCCGCCGCGCCGGGTCATCTCGTACGCCTTGTGCGCGGTCGCGGACTTGCCGACGACCTCGAAGACGTAGTCGAAGCCCTCGCCGGCCGTGATCCGGTTCTTGGCGTCGGCGAACTCCTCCGGGGAGACGGCCTCGGTGGCGCCGAACCGCAGGGCCGCCTCCCGCCGCGAGGTCACCGGGTCCACGGCGATGATCTGGGCCGCGCCCTGGACCTTGGCGCCCTGGATGACGGATATGCCGACGCCGCCGCAGCCGATGACGGCGACCGAGGAGCCGGCTTCCACCTTGGCGGTGTTGATGGCCGCGCCGAGTCCGGTGGTGACGCCGCAGCCGATCAGCGCGGCGATGTCGAAGGGCAGGTCGTCGGGGATCGGGATGGCGCAGGCGGCCGGGACGACCATCTCCTCGGAGAAGGTGCCGGTGCCGGCGAAGCCGAAGATGTCGCTGGCGCCCCGCTTGAAGTTGGGGGTGGCGACGTTCCCGAAGGCCTCCAGGCACAGGTGCCCCTGGCCGCGCTTGCAGGAGGGGCAGTGCCCGCACGGCGGCAGCCAGCAGACGAGGACCCGGTCGCCGATCTTGTGGCTGGTGACCCCGTCGCCGACGTCGGTGATCACGCCGGAGCCCTCGTGGCCCGGGATGAAGGGGGCGGGCTGGGGCAGTACGCCGCTCATCGCGGAGAGGTCGGAGTGGCACAGGCCGGTGGCCTTGACGCGGATCCTGACCTTGCCCGGGCCGAAGCCCACGGCCTCCATGTCGTCGACGACTTCGAGCTTGTCCTGGCCGATCTCGCTCTGCAGTGCTGCGCGCACGGTGCGGCTCCTTCTACAGGGTGGATTACGCGTGTTCGACGACGGTGTCGGCGAGGACCGGCGCGTCGTCCCGTTCGACGGCGGTCACCGAGACCAGGACGCGGCCGGGCTCCTGCCACATCCGGATGCGCAGCGTCTCGCCCGGGAAGACGATCCCGGCGAAGCGCGTGCGGTAGGCGCGGACCCGGGACACGTCCCCGCCGAGGGCGGTGTCGACGACGGCCTTGAGGGTCATCCCGTACGAGCACAGGCCGTGCAGGATCGGCTGGTCGAAGCCGGCCAGCTTGGCGAACTCGGGGTCGGCGTGCAGGGGGTTCCAGTCGCCGGAGAGGCGGTAGAGGAGCCCCTGCTCCTCGCGGATGGGCCGCTCCTCGACGCGGTCGGGGGCGCGGGCGGGCAGCTCCTCCTTGGCGGAGGGGCCGCGCTCGCCGCCGAAGCCGCCCTCGCCCCGTACGAAGATCTGCGCGTCGCTGGTCCACAGCGGCCCGTCGGCGTCCGCGACCTCGGAGCGCAGCACGATGACGGCGGCCTTGCCCTTGTCGTAGACGGCGGCGACCTTGGAGCTGGAGGTGGCCTGCCCCTTGACGGGGATGGGCCGGTGCAGCTCGATGGAGTGGCCGCCGTGCAGGACGGCGGCGAGGTTGACGTCGATCCCGGGCGCGGAGAGGCCGCCCAGCATGGCCATGCCGGCGCCGGCGACGGTCGCGAAGCTGGGGAGGACGTGGAGCTTGGACTCCAGGGTGTAGCGCAGCTCGTCGGGGTCGGTGGCCAGGGTCTGCCCGTTGCGGGAGGCGCCGGCGCCGAGGCCGAGGTGGTAGAGCTGGATGTCCTTGTGGTCCCAGCCGATGTCCCCCTGACGGGGGTCGGCGGCGAGGGCCCTGGCGGCATCGATCGGCATGAAGATGCTGCTCCTTTGGATCTTTTGGCTCTTTGGAAGACCTCGGTGCGGCCGTCCGCACCGTCGGCCGCACCGAGGTCGTATGCGGGACCGGCCATCGTTCTAGAACGCGTTCCAGTTCCGGCCGGTGAGGGAATGTATAACGCACGCTCCGGCAGTTGGGAAGACTCCTGACTTCACGTCAGATAGGCTTTCCGGGTGGACGAAATGCCCGTGGAACACCGTCAGGCCCGCGCCCTGCGCGTCCTGCTGGATCCGCAGAACCCGGCCCTGGCGCTCCAGCTCGGCCTGCAGCCGGACATCGAGGTCGTACGGGACCTGACGGCGCGGCCGGCGGTGGCGCTGGTCGAGGAGGTCGCCTCGGTGACGGCCCTGCTGGCGGAGGATCCCGAGTGCCGGATCCTGGTGCTGACGGGCTCGGCGCATCCGGGCCTGCTGGACGCCTCGCTCGGCGCGGGCGCGGTGGGGCTGGTGCTGCGGGACGGGCCGGTCGAGGACCTGGCGGACGCGATCCGCCGGGCGTCGATGGGCGAGACCGTGGTCGACCCGAGCCTGGGTGGTTGAGCGGGGGGTACGTTGACCCGATGGGCCTATTCGACAAGTTGACCGGCACCCGGCACCCCGCCGAGGGTGTCCGCCCGCTGCCCACCGCGGAGGTCCGGGCGGCGCTGCTCGCGCTCGACGGCCCGGACGCCCCGTTCATCCTGCGCGAGGGCACTCCGAAGGAGGGCGCCGACCTGGTGGCGGTGTGGCGGATTCCCCAGGGCCCCTGGCACCCGCGGCGCGGCCAGACACGGCTGCGCCTGGTCCCGGCGGCGCGCGAGGTCCGCACCCTCGATGAGAAGTGGGAGGCCTTGGATTCCGGGGAGCGGTCCTTCAACGGCACGGGCCTGAAGTACTCCCGCGGTCCGCTGACTTCGGTCTCCAAGCAGTGGACGGTGGAGCGCGGCCCGGACGGCCGCCGCCGCCTTTCGGAGGCGTCCGCCTTCAGCTCGACGGCCGTGAAGACCCCTCTCCGCGAGGCGGTTCTCGCGGCGGGGTGGACGTGGCGCGGGGTCTTCCGACTCTGACCGCTCCCCTGCCGGGGGCTCCGCCGGCTGGGCTGGTTCCGCCTCGGCTGCGCCCCGGGCATGCGGGCGCGGCCCCGCTGCGGGGGCTCCGCCCCCGAGCCCCCGCGCCTCAAACGCCGGCGAGGCTGGTTTTTGGCTGAGCTGTCCGGTCAAGTGTCGCTGGGTGGGTTGTGAGCTGCACCCAAAGGCTTTGCCGGGCCACATCCAGCCTCGCCGGCGTTTGAGGCGCGGGGTCTGGGGCGGAGCCCCAGGTCCCGGCGGAGCCGGGCTTGCGCCGCAGCGGGCCGTTACCTGCGGAGGAGGGTGACCACCGCCGCCCCGCCCAGCCCGATGTTGTGGGCAAGGCCCACCCCCGCACCGGGGACCTGGCGCGGGCCCGCCTCGCCCCGCAACTGCCAGACCAGCTCCGCGGCCTGCGCCAGGCCCGTCGCGCCCAGGGGGTGGCCCTTGGAGATGAGCCCGCCCGAGGGGTTGACCACCCAGCGCCCGCCGTACGTGGTCGCGCCCGACTCGACCAGCTCCCCGGCGGAGCCGTCCCCGCACATGCCCAGCGCCTCGTACGTCAGCAGTTCGTTGATCGAGAAGCAGTCGTGCAGCTCGATCACGTCGACGTCCTCGATGCCGAGTCCGGACGCCTCGAAGACCTGCCGCCCCGCCGCCGCCGTCATCGGCTTGCCGACCACGTCGATGCACGAGCCCGAGGAGAAGGACTCCTCCGTGTCCGTCGTCATCGACTGGGCGACGATCTCCACCGCCTTGTCGTGCAGCCCGTGCCGCACCATGAACCGCTCCGAGACGACCAGCGCCGCCGCCGCCCCGTCCGAGGTCGGCGAGCACTGCAGCTTCGTCAGCGGCGCGTGGATCTCCTTCGCCCCCAGGATCTCCTCCACCGAGTACACGTCCTGGAACTGCGCGTTCGGGTTGTTCGCCGAGTGCCGGTGGTTCTTCGCACCCACCGCCGCCAGCTGCGCGGCCGTGGTCCCGTACCGCTCCATGTGCTCGCGCGCCGCGTTCCCGAAGATCTGGGCGGTGGGCGGGGACATCTCGAAGCCGTGCCGGGCGGCCATGATCCCGTAGTGCCGGGCCACCGGGGCCGTCTTGAAGTCGCCGCCGTCGGCACCCCCGCCCAGCGCGCCCCGCTTCATCTTCTCGAAGCCGAGCGCCAGCACGCAGTCGCTGATCCCGCCCTCGACGAACTGCCGCGCCATCATCAGCGCCGTCGAGCCCGTCGCGCAGTTGTTGTTCACGTTGTAGACCGGGACCCCGCTCAGTCCCAGTTCGTACGCCGCCCGCTGCCCCGCCGTGGAGGCCTGGAAGCAGTAGCCCACCGGCACCTGCTCCACCAGGTCGTACCCCACCCCGGCGTCGGCGAGCGCCGCGGAGCCGGCCTCCTTCGCCATGTCCCAGTACTGCCAGTCCCGCGACTCCGGCTTCTCGAACTTCGTCATGCCGACGCCCACGATGTATGACTTCATGTCCCTGCTGCCCCTTAGTCCCTGGGAAGGCCGAGGATCCGCTCGGCGACGACATTGAGCTGGACCTGCGTGGTGCCCCCGGCGATGGTCAGGCAGCGGGACATGAGCATCCCGTGCACCGCCCGCTCCCCCGCCCCCTCCCGTACCGCGCCCGCCGGTCCCAGCAGTTCGAGCGCGAGCTCGGCGGTCCGCTGCTGGTGCGGGGTCTGGACGAGCTTGCGTACGGAGGCGCCCGCGCCCGGCTCCAGCCCCGACACCTGCTGGAGCGTGGTGCGCAGCCCGATGCACGCCAGCGCGTGCGCCTCGGCGGTGAGCGCCCCGATGCGCGCCCTGTACGCGCCGTCGAGGTCGGCGGAGCGGGCGAGGAGGGCTTCCAGGCCGGATTCGAAGGTCATCTGGTCGGCCATGTGGACGCGCTCGTTGCCGAGGGTGTTGCGGGCCACCTTCCAGCCGCCGTCGGCCGCCCCGACCAGCGCGTCCGGCGGGAGGGTCACGTCGTCGAAGTAGACCTCGTTGAAGAGGGCTTCCCCGGTGATCTCCTTCAGCGGCCGGATGTCGATGCCGGGGGTGTTCTTCATGTCGACGACGAAGTAGCCGAGCCCCTTGTGCTTGGGGGCGGCCGGGTCGGTGCGGGCCAGCAGGATCCCGTAGTCGGCGCTGTGCGCGGAACTCGTCCACACCTTCTGTCCGTTGACCGTCCAGGAGCCGTCTTCCGCGCGCTCCGCCCTGGTCCGCAGCGAGGCCAGGTCCGAGCCCGCCCCCGGTTCGGAGAAGAGCTGGCACCAGGTGACGTCCCCGCGCAGGGTCGCGGCGACGTACGCCTCCCGCTGCGCGTCCGTCCCGTAGGCGATCAGCGAGGGCACGACCCAGGTGGCGATCCCGAGGTCGGCGACCTTGACCCCGGCCCGCCGCAGCTCCTGCTGGACGACGAGCTGCTCGACGGGTCCGGCGCCGAGGCCGTAGGGGGGCGGCAGGTACGGGGCCGCGTAGCCGGTGGGGGCCAGGATCCGCCGCGCGGCCGCCGGGTCGAGCCCGCGGGCGTCCTCGATGGCGGTACGGGCCTTCGCGCGGTGCGCCTCCGCCTGGCGGGGCAGCTCCAGGCGGAGCTCGCGCCGGGCTCCGGCCGCCGCGAGCCGTACGGCCCGTAGGCGGTGCCCGTCGCCGGGCCCGAGCAGCTGCCGGGCGACCAGGGTCCGCCGCAGGTGGATGTGGGCGTCGTGCTCCCAGGTGAAGCCGATGCCGCCGAGGATCTGGATGCAGTCCTTGGCGCAGGAGTAGGCGGCGTCCAGGGCGGTCCCGGCGGCGAGCGCGGCGACCAGCGAGCGCACCTCCGCGGGCTCGTCCATGGCCTGGGCGGCGTCCCAGGCCAGCGCCCGGGCCTGCTCCAGCCGGACCAGCATGTCGGCGCACAGGTGCTTGACGCCCTGGAACTGCCCGATGGGGCGCCCGAACTGCTCGCGCACCTTGGCGTATTCGGCGGCGGTGTGCAGGGCCCAGGCGGCGGTGCCGCAGGCGTCGGCGGCGAAGAGGGTGCAGGCCAGGTCCCGTACGAGCGCGGCGTCCAGCTCCAGCAGCCGGCCGGGCGGCACGGTGACCCCGCGGGCCCGCACCTCGGCGGTGGGGCGGGTCGGGTCGGCGCTCTCCTGCGTACGGATGTCCAGCGCGGCGGCGTCCACGGCGAACCAGCGGGTGCCGTGCGCGGCCTCGGCGGCGAGCAGCACGAGGTCGGCCTCGCCGGCGCCGAGCACCGGGGGCGCGATCCCGTCGAGGAGGTGTCCGCCGCCCTCGACGGCGACGGCGGTCAGGGTGCCGGGCCCCAGCGCGACGGCCCCGACCCGGCCGTCGAGCGGGTCGGCCCCGGCCCGGTCCAGCAGTACGGAGGCCAGCGCGCTCGGCAGGTACGCCCCGGGCAGCGCGGCCCGGCCGGCCTCCTCGACGACGACGGCCAGGTCGAGGAGGGTCCCGCCTTCGAGGTGCGGCTCCAGCAGCCCCTGCGCGGTCATCGCGTCCCAGTAGGCGGGCCGCGTGCCGGTCTGCGGCGGGGTGTCGAGGAGCTTGCGCACCTCCTCGGGCGGCACGGCCCGCGCCACCCAGCCGCGCACGGCCTCGGCCAACTGCCGCTGTTCTTGCGTGATTCCGATGCCCATGCGCGGCAGACTAGAACACGTTCCAATCTGACGGAAGGTCAGATAACCGTGTTCTTGCCCTGCCGGTGCCGGATCAGCGGGTCGCGGCCTTCAGCGCGGTGCGGGCCACCTCCTTCGCCTTCGTCTCGCAGTCGCCCTTGGTGTAGGGCTTCGCCCGGAGGCCCACCCAGACGGAGAGATTGCCCTCGCGGACGGAGAGGACACAGGTCCAGTCGGCACTGGGGGAACCCCAGTAGGCCTCGGTGCCGAACCCGAGCCGGGGCGCCTCGCGCTGACCGGTCGCCTCCGCCTGGAAACGCCCCTTCTGGGTCCGCGCGTTGGCGTCCGCGTCCCCGCCGAGGCTCAGGTCCCACCGGACCAGCCCGGACGGCGACGCGGCGTTCGGGCCCCCGCTCCAGTTGCAGCTCGCCTGCACGCCCTTGACCGTCTCGGACCGGGTGTCGCGGCCCGACGCCCAGGACGCGAGCGGCACCGTCCTGTTGGCGTCCGCGCAGGTCGGAACGGCCGTGTAACCGACGGCAGCCACGGCCCGTTCCCGCACGTACAGCACCACCCCGATCCCGGCCACGAGAAGCCCCCAAACCACCACCGCCGCCACGCCCCACCGCGGCCACTGCCACGCACTCCGCGCCCCGTCCGGCCCCGGCGGGGACACGCCCAGCCCCGCCGGGGGCATCTCCGGCCCCGCCGGGGGCATCTCCAGCCTCGCCCGGGGCACCTCCGAGCCCGCCGGAGGCACATCCAGCCCAGCCCGGGGCATCTCCGAGCCCGCCGGAGGCACACCCAGCCCTGCCGTGGGTACATCCAGGCCCACCGGGGGCATGTTCAGCCTCGCCGGCGTTTGAGGCGCCGCCGGAGGCACATCAAGCCCCGCCGGCGTTTGAGGCGCGGGGGTCCGGGGGCCGGCCCCCGGCAGTGGCGCCGCAGGGACGACCGCGACGACCGGGCCCCCGTCCAGCAGCCGGTCGATCTCCCCCCGCTGCGCCGCGATCATCGCGTAAACGGCCGAGGGCCACTGCCTCCCCGCCGGCGCCACCGCCCCGATCAGCTCCCGCAACCGCGCCGGGGACGGCCGCGCCGCCGGGTCCTTGGCCAGGCACAGGGCGACGACCTCCCGCAGCCCCGCCGGGACCCCGCTCAGGTCGGGCTCGGCGTGCACCACGTCGTAGAGCGTCCGCAGGACGGACGTTCCGGCGAACGGACTGCGGCCCGTCGCGGCCATCGCCAGCACCGAGCCGAGCGAGAACACGTCGCTCGCCGGGGTGAGCGGCGCGGCCTCGGCCTGCTCGGGCGACACGTACGCGGGCGAGCCGACGACCCATCCGGTCCGCGTCAGCGCGGTGTCCGACTCGGCCCCCGACTCCATCGCCCGCGCGATGCCCAGGTCGATGACCCGTACCCCGTCCTCCGCGAGCAGCACGTTGTCCGGCTTGAGATCCCGGTGCACCAACCCGACCCGGTGGATCTCCACCAGCGCCGAGGCCAGCCCCGCCGCGAGGCGCCGTACGACGTCCTCCGGCAGCGGCCCGACCGCCTTGACGACGGCGCCCAGGGACGGCCCGGCCACGAACACCGAGGCGAGCCAGGGCGTCGCGGCGTCCGCGTCGGCGTCGATCACCGCCGCCGTGTAGGCGCCGGACACCTTGCGCGAGGCGGTGACCTCGCGCCGGAACCGGGCCCGGAAGCCCTCGTCGTCGGCGAAGTGCGCGAGCACCTGCTTGACGGCGACGAGCCGCCCGTCCGGCCCGGCGGCCAGCAGCACCCGCCCCATACCGCCCTGCCCCAGCACGCCGAGCACGTCGAACGGCCCCACCCGCTTCGGCCCCGAAGGCCCTACGTCCTCCATACCGCCCCGCCCCCCTTCTCCACTCGGCCCCCGCTCAACTCGGCACGGCCGCCGGCGCGGCGCGCGCGATGCCCTTGGCCTCGGTCTCGCAGCTCGCGGCCGGGCGCGCCTCCCCGGCGAGGTACACCTGCACGACAAGGTTGCCGTCGCGGACGACCACAGCAGGTACGCCCCGCCACCGACGGCGGCCACCCCGAGCACACCGGCGGCGGCCAGGGCCTCGCTCAGCGAGGGTCCCCGATACGGGGAGGGATCATACCGAGAGGGGGCTCCCGCGAAGGTCGTCGCCGGGGCCGGAGGGTCAGGACCGCTCGTAGTAGTACCCCTCGCCGTGCGACGGCCCCACGTTGTGCATGAGCCCCATCGGCTCGCTCTTGGTGAAGAACGACGGGTCGAGCGTCCCGCAGAACTGGTTGTTGGACTTGCTCTTGTCCTCCGCCCCCGCACTGATGTTCATCTTGGTCCCGCCGGTCACCGACAGCACCTTGGCCATGTACTCGCAATGGCCCATCCCCGAGTCGGAGATCAGACGGACGGCCCCGGTGCGGCTCACGGTCACCGTCTCCGGCTGGCCGATGTTGAACTGCCCCTTGTAGACCCACGTACCGACGAAGTACGCCGGGACCGCGTCGCCGCCGGACGAGCCGCCACCGCTCGGCGAACCGCCACCGCTCGGCGAGCCCCCGCCTCCCGGGGTGGCCCCGGTGCCGGTGCCGGCCGCGCCCCCGCCGCCGGGACCGGTGCCGACGCTGCTGCCCCCGGCGACGGGGCCCCCGCCGCCGCCCTGGGTGGCACTGCTGCCGGTGCCGGTGTTTCCGCCCGGGGTGCCGGCGCCGCCGCCGGGCGTTCCCGCGCCTGCAGCGGCCCCCTGGGCGGCGCCGCCGACCTGGCCGCCTTCCGGCGTGCCGCCGGGGCTCTGGGAACTCTGCGGGCTCTGCGCGGCCGGGCCCGGCGAACCGCTGGCCCCGGAGGGGGCGCCGGCCGCGCCGGGCGTCACGGGCGCACTGCTCGCCGGCGGCGAGGCCTGCGGATGCTCCGTACCGCCGCCGAACGGCTGGATCAGGGCCACCGTGCCGCCGCCGATGCTGAGGACGAACACGGCCGGAACCGCGATGGTCCACGGCCGCTTGCGGCGCCGCCGCTCGCTCTCGGAGGTGTCGACCCCGGCCACCGGCCCCGCCACCGGCGGCCCGACCACCGGCTCCGCGGAGCCGTCCTCGTCCTTCGCCCGCAGCCCGAGCGTCGCCCGGTCGGTGGGTTCCAGGTCGGCCGCTGCCGCCTCCCGCTCCGGCGGAGCCGCCTCCGCGTCGAGCAGCCGCGCCGCCTGCTGGGCCAGGCGCGCCACCACCTTGGGCGGCAGCCACGCCCCGCCGAGCGCCCCCGGACGGACCCGCTCCGGATCCTCCAGCAGCTCCTCCACACCGGGCCGCTCGTCGACGCCCTTGACCAGGCAGCGGCGGATGAACGCCCGCAGGGCCTCGTCCCGCACCCGCTCCAGCTCCGGCTCGGCCTCCACGATCTGGAACATCACCGCGTGCTGGTTGCTGGCCCCGGCCCCGAAGGGCAGCCGGCCGGTGGCCGCGTACGTCAGCACGCAGCCGAGCGTGAACACGTCGCTCTTCACCCCCGCGCGCTGCCCGCGGACCTGCTCGGGCGACATGAACCCGGGCGAGCCGACGACCATGCCGGTGCTGGTCAGCAGCGACTCGACGGAGGTCTCCAGGGCGCGCGAGATGCCGAAGTCGATGACACGCGTGCCCTCGACGGTCAGCATCACGTTCGACGGCTTGAGGTCGCGGTGCACGATCCCGGCCTCGTGGATGTCCTTCAGCGCGTGCAACAGCCCCTCGGCGAGGGCGTGTACGGAGTCCGCGGGCAGGGGTCCGTACCGGCGCACGATCTGCTCCAGCGAGAGCCCGGGCACGTACCCCGTGGCCACCCAGGGCCGCTCGGCGTCGGGATCCGCGTCGATGACGGGCGCGGTGTACCGCTCGCCGACGCGCCGGGCGGCATCGATCTCACGGCGGAAGCGGGCCCGGAACTGCGCGTTCGAGACGTGCTCCTCGTGCACCACCTTCACGGCGACGGTACGCCCGCCCTCGGACCGGGCCAGGAACACCCGCCCCATACCGCCGGCGCCGAGCCGCCCGAGCAGCAGGTACGGCCCTATGCGGGTCGGATCCGCGGCCGCGAGCGGCTTTATGCCGCCGTCGACGTTGTCGTCGTCATCCTGGTCACCACTGATCCCACTGCTCATGCTGCCCGTTCCCCCGTAGATCCCCTGTGGTCGGCCCAACTCGCCTCAGGGTAAGGGGGATCAGGCCTAGAGGGCCCTGACGAAGGTGGTGAATGCGCCGGGGCTCACGGTGAAGGCGGGGCCGTCGGGGATCTTGGAGTCACGGACGGCGATGTGGGCGGGTTGGGCGGCCACTTCGACGCAGTTGCCGCCGGTGTCACCGCTGTACGAGGACTTACGCCAGGCGGCGGCGCCGAGCGGGGCGCACTCGACGCAGTCGCCGCCCGTGCCGCCGCTGTAGCTTGATTTACGCCACAGTGCGCCCGTCAGGTTCTGGTTGAGCCCCATAACGTTCCTCCTGTACGCGGGCGATCAATGCTGCCGAGTCCTCCACAGAGAGGGCTGCGGCCTGCAAGTGATCGTATCGGTGCGTACAGTCCCTGACCGTCTCTGGGTTGGCGGTCACGTTGGCCGAACCATAGCTTTCGGCGTAGAAGATGTCCGGGTCTCGATCGAACCTCAGGACGTTGAACGACCCTACTGTCGCCGGATGTTCACCGGCCCCGAAGGGCAGCACCTGGATGCGAACCTCGCGCCGATCGCGGAATCCCAACAAATGCTGGAGTTGATTCCGCATGACGTCGCGGCCACCGAACGGCCGGTACAGCACCGCCTCGTCCAGCACCACCCAGATCAGTGGTGGACGTTCCCTGACCAAGATCTGCTGACGGTCGATCCTCGCGGCCACCGCCTCATCGAGCTTGTCCGCCCAGCCAGCCCGAAGCACTGCACGTGCATAGTCCGGGGTCTGCAACAGGCCGTACACCAGCTGCGCCTGAAAGCTGGAAATGTAGGCGGCCCGCGCCTCCATCTCCGCATACTGCTGAAACCAACTCGGCAGCTGGCTGCGCAGCACCAAGCCCACCAGCCGGGAGAACACACCATCCGTCCCCAGCGCCGCGTCGACCCGCTCCGAGAAGTCCCGCGTCGGCACCTTCCTCGCCGTCTCGATCTGCCCGATCAGCGAGCCCGTGCAGAAGATGATGCCGCCCAGAATCTCCTGCTTCAGCCCCGCCTCCTCTCTCAGGCGGCGGAGTTCGGCACCGTAGTAGTCCAGCGGAGACGCGCTGGGATCGAGAGCGCGGATGTTGACCATGAGGCGGTCACCCCTCAAGTTCACGCCGTGCGGCGTTCGTTTCGGCCTGTAGCCGAGCGTAACCACGCCGCTCCACGCTGGTGACATGAATCACGCAACTGACCGCTCTCCGGCGGAAATTGGCGGCAGCTACCGCATGGGCTTCACCGTCGGTGAGCATTCGGCCCGGCACATGCGGCGGATCCTGCGGACGTACCTGGACCGGTGGGGCCTGCCCGAGCTGGCCGACGGCGCCGAGCTGGCGCTGACGGAGCTGGTCGCCAACGTCGTACGGCACGTGCCCGGGCGGCACTGCACGGTGCTCATCCTGCGGCGGCCGGAGGGCCTGCGGGTCGAGGTGGTGGACAGGAGCCCGGACCTCCCCCGACCGTCCCGCGAAGGCGACGCGCTCGCGGAGGGCGGGCGGGGGCTGCTCCTGGTCGAGGCGGTCACCGACCGCTGGGGCACGCTCCCGATCCCCACCGGCAAGACGGTGTGGTTCGAGTGTGACGGGAAGGCCGGGTAGCGGGTCAGCCCGTGCAGCTGGGCACCACGCTCGGCGAGCAGTTCGTGGGGACGTTGTTCTCTACGGGGGTGGCGACGAGGGTGATCGTGCTCCCGTTGTTGAAGATGCCACCGGGAGCCTTGTGGGCGAAGTTGTGGGTCACCGAGCTGTTGCGGATGGTGAAGTTGGAGCCGGAGTCGCCGGTGATGCCACCCCCCTGCCCGTCCTCGGCGGGGACCCGGTTGGCGAACACGGTGACCCGTTCGAAGGTCAACGTGCTGGCGCTGGCCAGGATGCCGCCGCCCACCCTCCCCGGCTGGGCAACGGTGTTGCCACGGATGAGGGTGTCCGTGATGGTTCCCGTCAAGTTGCTGGCGGCGATCCCGCCGCCGCTGAGCCGGGAGGCGTTGTCGGTGATCCGGCTGTTGGCGATGGTCAGGCTGCTGCCGAGCGCCTGCAGCCCGCCGCCGATCTGCTTCGCCGTGTTGCCGGTGACGGTGGTGTTCGAGAGGTTCGTGGAGGGGTTCGAGCTGATGCCGCCCGCGTCGTCGGTGGCGATGTTGTAGCTCACGGTGCTGTTGCGGAGGGTCAGTGTGCCGTTGTGGTTGTAGATGCCCCCGCCGACTCCGCTTTGGTCCGCGATGTTCCTGGTCACCTCGACGGCATTGAGGGTGAGGGTGGCGCCGCCGTCGGACCGGATGGCCCCGCCGCCGCCGCTGTCCGAGCGGCCGTCGCGGAGGGTGAGGTTGTTCAGGCTGAGCCGGGCGCCGGTGCCTTCCAGTTCGAAGATGCGGAAGAGGGCCGTCGACTGGCGCCGGATGGTGTTCTGGCTGCCGACGATGGTGATGTCGCTGGTCACGACCGGCAGGCCGTTGCCGGGGTTGTCGGCGGTGGTCAGGGTGTAGGTGCAGCCGGGAGCGAGGAAGAGGACGGCGGGGCCCGGGACGGTGTTGGCCTGGGTGATGGCGGTCCTGAGGGCGGTCTGGGTGCACTGCACGACCCGCTGGGCGTGGGCGGGGGCTTCGGCGGGCAGCGCGACCACGGTCGCGAGAGCCGCAGCCGCAGCCGCACCTGCGAAAACTCCGAGTCTGGACATGGCCGCCAAAATACGTAAATCAGCCCAGTGGGTAAGGGAGCGAAGGGGGACGCGCCGCCCCCGTCCCCCGGAGGCACCAGAGGGGCACCCCAGCCCCCGCCGGGCGTTCGAGGCGTGAGGGCTCGGGGGAGGACCCCCGAATCGCCCGACTGCCGACGCCAGTCGAGCGAAAGAACCGCCCCGCCCGGCCTAGGGCCCATAACCGGGCGGGGCCGACGGCGTTGGGGCCGTCATGGCTCACCTCACCCTTGCCCGCATCGCGTCGGGGGCAGCCCTGGCACTCGCCGTCGGCCTCGCCTCCGCTCCCGCCGCCCAGGCCGCTCCCGCCCCCGAACGCCCGAGCGCCAGTCCCCTCAGCCTGGACAACCTGCTGTCGCTGCGCTTCCTCACTCCGACGGTCAACGACGCGAAGCGCCAGATCACCGGCCTCGCGTCCGGACTCTCTCCGGCGCCGGCCAACGCCACCGGCCTCGGCAGCCTGCTCAAGTAGACGAGGAAGGGACACCCAGAATGAAGCTCACCAGGACGTTTGCCACCGTGTGTACGACCGCCGCCACGGCGGTCATCCTCTCCGCCGGCGGGGCCGCCGCCGACGGGGAACTGGTCTCGGCCCTCAACAACCCGGCGGTCGGAGCGGCCTGCTTCCCCTCCGGGCAGGTCGGGAGCGGGAACACCTTCAACGGCACGCAGAACATCAGCTGCTCCCAGAGCACCGACCAGACCATCACCAACCCGGCGCCCGCGGCCGACGGCGGTGTCACCGGACGTGAAGAGGTGTTCGCGGCTGGCGTCACCGTCGAGCCAGGACTGACGAGTGGTGCGGCCGCGATGTGCCCGGAGGGGAAGGTCCCCACCGGTGGCGGGTTCCAACGTGGTCCATTCGCTTCGCACTGGGACAGTATCGAATCCGCGCCAACCGAGAGCGGTGACGGTACGAGGGGGTGGCAGACGAGTGCCAGGAACGCAGGGACCGTACCCGGCGCCTTCCATGCCTGGGCCGTCTGCGTCGACGAAGCCCCTTAAGCGGCAGGCGGGCGAAGGAATACGGACATGAAGCTCACGAAGAGGCTATCGGCAATCGCCGGTTCCGCCCTGGCCACCATGCTGCTCGGGGCGGGCGGCGCGTACGCCGCGGACGACGGCTCGCTGCTGTCGGTCCTCAACCTGCCCTCGATCACCCTCGTCTGCTACCCCGCCGGGCAGGTGGGCTCGCACAACACCTTCACGGGCACCCAGAACATCAGTTGCTCCCAGAGCGCGGAATCCACCTCCGGCGGATCGGGCTCGGGTGGGTTCACGGGCTACGAGGTGGTCTCGTTCACCGCTGAGTGCCCGGTCGGCGCGACCTGTGACATCACGCTCCGCTGCCCGACCGGGAAGAAGGTGACGGGCGGGGGCGTCTACGTGGACCCCCAGGTCCCGGGCGTCCACGTCGTGCAGTCCGGCACGGTCCCCGGCGAGGACAACACCCGCTGGGACGGCGCCATCCACAACGGGCACACCAGCCCCGTGGACCTCACCGTCCAGGCGATCTGCGCGGACGTCGACGGCTGACGCGGCGGGGCCGCGGGGCGGCGCCGCGGGCCCCGGCATGGTGCCCTACCGGGCGGTAGGGCACCATGGGCCGCCACGACACGCTGAACGCCGGAGGAACCCATGGCCGCCACCCCCAAGCCGGAGACCCTCGCCGCCTTCGAGGCCGCCAAGGGGTTCATGCCCGTACGGGAAGGGCTCGCGCTCTACGAGGCGGCCGCGGAGGCCGCCGCGCTCGGGCTGCCCCTCCTGGAGGTCGGCACGTACTGCGGCCGCTCCACGATCCTGCTCGCCGACGCCGCCCGCGAGGCCGGGGTGTCGGCCATCACCGTCGACCACCACCGCGGCAGCGAGGAGCAGCAGCCCGGCTGGGAGTACCACGACCCGACCGTCGTGGACCCCGAGATCGGGCTGATGGACACCCTGCCCACCTTCCGCCGGACCCTCCACCGGGCCGGCCTCGAAGACCACGTGATCGCGATCGTCGGGCGCTCCCCGCAGGTCGCCGCCACCTGGGGCGGCCCGCTCGGCCTGGTCTTCATCGACGGCGGCCACACCGACGAGCACGCCACCGGTGACTACGAGGGCTGGGCCCCGCACATCGCCCCCGGCGGCACGCTCGTCATCCACGACGTGTTCCCGGATCCGGCCGACGGCGGCCAGGCCCCGTACCGGATCTACCTGCGCGCCCTTGCCTCCGGGGCCTTCGAGGAGGTCTCGGTCACCGACTCCCTCCGCGTCCTGCGCCGTACCAACAACAGCCTCGCCGGCGTTTGAGGCGCGGGGTCTGGGGCGGAGCCCCAGGAGGCGGCGCCGGGCCGGACCCCTCGACGCAGATCCGATAAGCACACCACGCCCCCGGATGGAGCACGATCCGCACCCCCCGGGACCCCCCGGACTAGCATCGCGGCGTGCGCAACGACGACAGCCCCCCACCCTCCGAAGCCGCCGCGTCGGCCGGGCCGGACCACCGGCCCTGGTTCACGCGTCGCCCCACCCTCGTCATCGCGGTCGCCGCGCTGGCGCCGACCGCCCTGGCCGGCTGGGTCCTGACCCAGGCGCTGACCGGGGCCGGGCCGGACGGCCGCGACGCCAAGCCGGCGGCCGCGACGAGCCCCGTGCAGGCCGCCCCGGCGATCCCGGCGCCCTCCCCCGCCACGCCCGCCGCGGCCCCCGCCAAGGGCCCGCTCGCCGGCCGGACCGTCGTCATCGACCCCGGCCACAACACGGGCAACTTCCAGCACACCGACGAGATCGACCAGCAGGTGGACATCGGCACGAACCGCAAGGAGTGCGACACCACCGGCACCACCACCAACTCCGGCTACATGGAGGCGGAGTTCACCATGGACGTGTCCGTGCGCGCACGGGCCCTCCTGGAGGCCAAGGGCCTGAAGGTGGTCCTCACGCACGAGGCCGACGACCGCGCCTGGGGCCCCTGCATCGACGAGCGCGCCCGCATCGGCAACGAGGCGAAGGCCGACGCCGTCGTCTCCGTCCACGCCGACGGCGTCTCCGCGGGCAACCGCGGCTTCCACATCATCCTCCCCGCCGAGGTCAAGGGGGGCGCCGCCGACACCGCGGCCATCGTGGAGCCCTCCCGGCAGCTCGGTGAGCGGATCGCCGGGAACTTCGCCAGGACCACCGGTTCCTCCCCCGCCAACTACCTCGGGAGCGGTACCGGTTTGGTCATCCGCGACGATCTCGGCGGACTGAACCTGTCAACTCGGCCCAAGGTGTTCATCGAATGCGGCAACATGCGTGACGCCAAGGACGCGGCGCAGCTGACGAGTCCGGAGTGGCGGCAGAAGGCGGCGCAGGGCATCGCGGACGGCATCGTCGGCTTCCTCGGCGGGTAGTCCAAGCGGGAGTCCCGCCGGGACTCCCGGTGGGACCACCCGACGCCCCGATCATCTCGGCCGCCGGAGACCTCCGTACCATGGTGCCGCCCGCCCCGCTGCAGGCAGCGCTCTGCGACCGCGGCACCACGAGACGACCGAGACCGAGAAGGACACCTAAGACGTGAACATCCGCTCCCTCACTCGAGGCGACGGCGTGGTGATCGGAGCAGCGGCGCTGCTGTTCATCGCCTCGTTCCTCGATTTCTACTCCACCAACGGTGGTGACCTGCCGAACGCGTGGGACATCGACTCCTACCACCTCGCGCTCCCCAGCGTCTTCCTGCTCGGCTTCATCGCCGCCGGCCTGCTGATCGCCGCCCGCTTCCAGCCCGAGACCCGCCAGGTGCTCGGCCTGCCCCTGAAGGCGTGGGGCACGGTGCTCGCCGTCGCGGCCGCCTGGTCCGCGCTGTGGGCCCTGATCACCTGCCCGGACATGCTCGACCTCGGCGCGGGCTCCATCCTCGCCTTCCTCGCCACCCTGCCGCTGGCCGGCGTGGCCCTCTTCTCCGCGAAGGTCCCGGCGCTGGCCGGCCAGCTGGTGCCGGACCCGAAGCCGGTCGCCGCGCCGCCGTACGGGGCCCAGCCCCAGCCGGGCGCCGGCTACGGCTACCCGGGCGGGCAGCAGCCGCAGCCCTACGGCGGCACCCCGCAGCCGGCCCCGCCGTACAGCGGCACGCCCACCCCGGCTCCGGGCCCGCAGGACGCGGGCCAGCCGGCCCCGGCGCCCGCCCCCGCGGCGGACTTCGCGCCGTTCTGGTTCGCGGTCCCGGTGGCCCGCCCCCTCTTCGCCGAGGACGGCTCGCCGAGCCAGATCGCCGAACTCGCCCCGGGCACCTGGTACCTGGCCGTCGAGCAGCGCGGCCCGTCCGCCCTGGTCGCCCAGACCCAGGACGGCCGCCGCGGCGTCCTCAACGACACCTCGGGCATCCAGCGCGGCTGACCGGCCCCGCCCGAACCCGTCACGGCCCCCCACCCTTCCGGGTGGGGGGCCGTTGCCCTACAGTCACCTGACGCATCGTCAGAAACGGCATCGCGGAGGGGACCGTACATGCGCCTCGGACTCGCACTCGGCTACTGGGGCCGCGGCCCCAACCCGGACCACCTCGACCTCGCCACCGAGGCCGAGAACCTCGGCTATGACTCGGTGTGGACCGCCGAGGCCTGGGGCTCGGACGCCTTCACCCCGCTGACCTGGATCGCCGCGCACACCTCCCGGATCCGCCTCGGCACCGCCATCGCGCAGATGGCCGCCCGTACCCCCACCGCGACGGCCATGCACGCCCTCACCCTGGACCACCTCTCCGGCGGCCGGATGATGCTGGGCCTGGGCCTGTCCGGGCCGCAGGTGGTGGAGGGCTGGTACGGGCGCCCCTTCCCCGCGAGCCCGCTCACCGCGACCCGCGAGTACGTCGACGTCATCCGCCAGGTGCTGCGCCGGGAGGCACCGGTCGCGCTGGAGGGCCGCTTCCACCAGCACCCGTACCGGGGCGAGGACGGCACCGGCATCGGCAAGCCGCTGAAGCCCATCACCCACCCGCTCCGGGCCGGACTCCCGGTCCTGCTCGGCGCGGAGGGCCCGAAGAACATCGCCCAGACGACGCGGATCGCGGACGGCTGGCTGCCCCTCTACTGGTCGCCGACCCGCACGGACGTCTACCAGGCCTCGCTGGCCGAGCTCCCCGAGGGGTTCATGATCGCGCCGATGGCCCGGGCCAAGGTCTGCGACGACGTCGCGGAAGGCCTCCTCCCGGTCAAGGCGATGCTCGGCTTCTACATCGGCGGCATGGGGCACGCGGCCCGCAACTTCCACGCCGACCTGATGGGGCGCATGGGCTACGAGGAGGAGGCCCGCCGCATCCAGGAGCTGTTCCTCGCCGGGCGCAAGGAGGAGGCGGTCCTGGCCGTCCCGGACGCGTTCGCCGACGAGATCTCGCTGATCGGACCGCGGGAGCGGATCGCGGAGCGCCTGGAACTGTGGCGCAAGGGCCCGGTCACCGACCTCCTCGTCACGGCCCCGGACCCGCACACCCTGCGCGTGCTGGCGGAGCTCAACAGCTGAGCGGAACCGGAAACGGCTAAGCAGGACCGGAATCGGAACCGGCCTGCGGCAGGGCGGCCAGCAGCTCCCGCAGGTCCAGCGGCATGACGGCGATCTCGATGCTCCCGCCGGTGTCGTACGCACACGTCACGATCCGCGATCCGGGGTTGATGGAGATCCCCTCCTTCACGGAGGGCGCCCGCACGTCGGTGGCGCGGCCGCCCGGCAGCGGCAGGGGCTCGCCCCGCTCCGGGACCCAGCGGGCCGCGCCCTCGTCGGCGTACAGCCGGCCCGGACGCCAGCGGCCCTCGCCGGCGGGCCGCCGCGCCATGCCGGGGATCCCGGGCACGGGTCCGGCGGCCACCCGCGCGAGGTGCTTGCGCCGCAGGAGCCACCCGGCTCCCGCGGCGCCGAGCAGGACCAACACGATCTCGATCACGTTCACCGGACCCATTCAAACAGGCCGGTCCGCCGGTCAACGACGCACCCGGGTGGACGTTCCGATGATCCGAAAAATACCCGGGCATTTCCCTGGTGCATTGGAGCGAACTCCCTTCCGAAAGCCCGAGCCGCGACATTCGACCCGACATTCCTTGTGCTGATGCTTGTCCGTCACATCCGGCACACACTGAGGGGGCCTCGGCCATGGGGCCCTGTCCGCCTTCAGCAGTGAAAGGTGCATGTTCGTGATTCGAGGAACAAACGGGCCGAAGCACGGTAAGCGTCGACTGCGCGCGCTTTCCGCACTGGGCGCGGTGGGTATCGTCGCAGGACTCGCCGCCGGCCTGCCGGCCTCACCGGCCGGCGCCGCCCCGGCCCCCGCGGCGGCTGTCGCGCAGAAGCCGCACAAGGAGAAGGGCGTCGAGTGCGACGGCAAGGTCTTCGCCGCGTTCGGTGACCCTGAGGACCAGCTCTACACCGCCGACAGAGGGCCCGGAACGTACCAGTTCACGGCGCTGGGCGACCCGACGTCGTTCCTCTACAACGCCATCGGCGTGAACCCGCGCGACCGGTTCCTCTACGGGACCCAGTTCGTCGACGCGAACGACGAAAACCACCTGCTCCGCTTCGACCGCAATGGAGCCGTCGAGGACCGCGGCGCCATTACCGGTCTGCCGCCCGCCCTCTACATCTCGGGCACGTTCGACGACAAGGGCAACTACTACATCCTGGCGGACGATACGCAGACGATCTACATCGTCGACGTCAAGACCCGCTCGGTCAAGGGTTCCATCGAGGTCCCCGGGCTGGACGACCCGGAACTCGACATCTTCGACATCGCGTTCCGTGACGGATTCCTGTGGGGTTCGACGGACGACGGCGCCATCGCGCGCATCGGCATCGCCACGGGGAGCCTGGACTTCTTCCCCGGTGTCCTTCCGGGCGGTTCGGACTTCGGCGGCGTCTTCGTCTACGGCAACGGCGATCTCGGATTCTTCCGGAATTCAAACGGAGAGCTCTTCCGGGTGCACGTGAAGAACGCGACCTCCGCCGACCCCGAGTTCACCATCCTGTCGACGCAGGACCAGGTCCCGGAGCAGGAGCTGGTGAACCTCGACGCCACCTCCTGCTTCCTCGACTCCAAGGCCGACCTCTCGGTGCGCAAGCGCGCCCCCAAGGAAGTCGTCTCGGGCACCCCGATCACCTACCGCATCACGGTGAAGAACGTGAGCAAGGAGGAGAAGGAGAAGGGCAAGGGGAAGGACCATGGGAAGGGCAAGGACAAGGAGAAGGGGAAGAGCACGGGCGACTCGTCCGGCTGGTCCCTGACCGACCAGCTCCCGGCGGAGCTCCTGGATGCGTCCACCTCGACCGCAGGGTGCGAGATCACCGACGGCGTCCTCTCCTGCACGGGTGGTCCGCTGGAGAAGGGCGACAAGGTCGAGATCGAGGTGACCGGCACCGCGGCCTACGTCCTGGAGCCCACCACCGTGGAGAACACCGCCACGGTGTACGGCGACGACAAGGACCCGCACAAGAACAACGACAAGGACACCGCGTCCACCCTCATCACGCCGGGGGACAGCGCCCGGTAGTGCTGTGACATGCGGCTCGCCACGCCGCCGGGGCCCCTTGGGTGGGGCCCCGGCGGCGCCGGTGTGCGTGCGTGCCGGCCGGCGCTATCCGCCGAGCTGCGACACGCTCGGAACCTTGTCCGTCACCTCGGCACCCGCGCTCTTGCCGGCGCTCTTGACTCCGTCGATGACGTTCTGGAAGGAGCTGATGTCGGCGTCGCCGGCCTCGCCCTTGCGGAGCTTGCTGCCAAGCCCCTTGAGGGACTCGATGCCCGCCGTCAGCGGGCCCATCGCCTTCGACAGGAGCGGGTCGCCCTTGGCGTTGTCGGCGGCCGCCTTCAGCCGGTTGTAGGCGAAGGCACCGGCGAGACCGGCCTTGATGAGCGCGAACGTACGGCCCTTGGCGCCCTTCTTGAACTTGCCGTCGCGGTACGGCTTGATGATCCACTGGTACGTCGCCCCGGCCGCGAGCCCGGCGTTGGCGACGAAGCGGGTCTTGGCGAACTTCTGCCGCTCGGCGGAGGTGGTGGGCGACGGCGTCACGGCGGCCAGCTCATCGGCTTCGTCTGCGGCCGGCTCGGCAGCCGCGAGGGCCGCCAGATCCGCGACGGCGGCCGACGAGAACTCCTCCTGCCGTCCCGTGCTGCTGCCGCACGCGGTGGCACCGGCGACCAGCGCGGTGGACAGGACCAGCGCCGTGAGGGCACGGCGGATTCGGACGGTGGTGGGTACGGCCACGATTGCCTCCGGGGACTGAGGTGTCCCCCGCAGCCTCACCCCGGCCACCGGGCTCCACCACTCAGGAGGACCCGTTCGGGTTTGCGCCGCGCCTGGGCGGTAAGACGCGCCGTATGCCCACACACACCCGCACACACGCCCGGTCGGGCGGTCTGGCGGGCCGGCTCGTCGCCCTCGTGGCGGACGTGTTCGCCTTCGTGATCGTCCTGTGGATCGTGCTGTACCTGCTCGACGCCAACCAGGGCAACCAGGTGGTCGACTTCGTCCACGACGCCGCCACCTGGCTCGCCGGCTGGTCCCACGACATCTTCACCTTCAGCCAGGAATGGCTCAACGTGGTCATCGGCTACGGCCTGGCGGCCGTGGTCTACCTGATCGCAGGCCACGCCCTGGCCCGCCTCCTCAGCCGCTTCTAACATCCGCCCTTGGCGGGGCCATCCTCAGCCTCGCCGAGGGCAAATCCAGCCCTCGGCGGGGCAAATCCAGCCCCGCCGGCGTTTGAGGCGCGGGGTCCGGGGCGGAGCCCCGATCCTTGACCCGCGCCCGCCCACCCGGGCTAGCGGCAGCAGTCCGGTTCCAGACCCACCGGCAGCGAACCCCCGCCGAACACCTCGCCGGTCGCCTCGTCCCCGCCCAGCGCCGCAACGGCAAGCAGCAGGGACCCTGCCGTCCACGTCGTCTGCTCCACGGGCCACACCGCCTCGTCCCGGAACACGTACCCGGTCCAGTACATCCCGTTCTCGGCCCGCAGGTGCGTGATCGACCGCAGGATGTCCAGCGCCCGGTCCGACTCCCCCATCGCCCACAGCGCGAGCGCCAGCTCGCAGGACTCCCCGCCCGTCACCCACGGGTTCGGCAGCACGCACCGCACCCCGAGGTCCGGGACCACGAACTCGTCCCACCGCGCCTCGATCCGCGCCTTCGCGTCGGCCCCGGTCAGCGCCCCGCCCAGGACCGGGTAGTACCAGTCCATCGAGTACCGGGACTTGTCCAGGAACCGCTCCGGGTGCCGCCGTATCGCGTGCCCCAGCGCCCCCGCCGCCAGCTCCCAGTCCGGCTGCGGCTCCTCCCGGTGCTCCGCGATGGCCAGGGCGCACCGCAGCGCCTGGTGGATCGAGGAGGAGCCGGTCAGCAGCGCGTCGGTGACGGCCGCCCCGTCCGCCTCCCGCTTCCAGCCGATCTCCCCGCCCGGCTGCTGCAGCGCGAGCACGAACTCCACGGCCGCGTACACCGCCGGCCACATGCGGTCCAGGAAGGTGTCGTCGCCGGTCGCCAGGTAGTGGTGCCAGACCCCGACCGCGATGTACGCGACGAAGTTGGTCTCCCGCCCGGCGTCCTGCGGCTCGGCGGTGTCCACCCCGTCCGCCCGGTCGGCGTAGGCCGCGTACCAGGAGCCGTCCCGGTTCTGGTGGGCCGCGAGCCACTCGTACGCCTTCGCGGCGGCCTCGTGCTCCCCGGCCGCGTCCAGCGCCATCGCGGCCTCGGTGTGGTCCCACGGGTCCAGGTGGTGGCCGCGGAACCACGGTATGGCCCCGTCCGCCCGCTGTGCGGCCAGGATCCCGGCGACCGTCTGCGCGGCCTGCTCGGCGGTCAGCACCCCGTTCAGGACGAGGTGTTCGGGTGCGGTGCGCTCCGGCGAGCTCACTGGCCGGGGCCCGCGGCGCCGGCGGCCTCGACGGGGAGGTGGGGCTTGGTCGCGTACGCCACGAAGCTCTTGCCTATGACCGGGTTGAGGGCCTGCTCCGCGAGGCGGGTCAGCGCGGGCTTCTTCATGATGTCCCAGACCAGGAGCTTGTGGTACGCCTTGACGGGCAGCGCCTTGTCGTTGTCGACGCCGAAGGCGCACTTGAGCCACCAGTACGGGGAGTGCAGCCCGTGCGCGTGGTGCGTGCCGTACGGCTTGAGGCCGGCGGCCTCCATCTTGCCGAGCAGCTCGTCCGCCTTGTAGATGCGGATGTGGCCGCCCTCGACCTCGTGGTAGGCGTCGGAGAGCGCCCAGCAGATCTTCTCGGGGCCGTAGCGCGGGACGGTGATGGCGATGCGCCCGCCGGGCTTGAGCACGCGCACCATCTCGGCGAGCACGCCCTTGTCGTCGGGGATGTGCTCCATCACCTCGGAGATGATGACGACGTCGAAGGACTCGTCGGGGAAGGGCAGGGCGAGCGCGTCGCCCTCCATGGCGGTGGCGGTGGCGCCGGCCGGGGCCTCGCCGGCCTCCTTCATGGCCGCGAACCACTTGGCGACCTCGCGGATCTCCTCGCCGTTGCGGTCGACGGCGACCACCTGGGCGCCTCTCCGGTAGCACTCGAAGGCGTGCCGGCCTGCGCCGCAGCCCAGATCGAGCACACGGTCGCCTGCGGCGAGCGGGAACCGGGAGAAATCGACGGTCAGCACGGGGTCCTGCCTTCGCGGTCGCGGGGGTGTTCGGGGTTGCACATGAGCTGGCGTAGGTAAGGGAAGGTCACCGCGCGCGGCGGGTGCGGGCGGCTGCCTGCGCGATGGCGGTGCGGTAGTGCGCGGCGGTGGCCTCGGCGGCCTTGGCCCAGGTGAAGCGGGCCAGGACCCGTTCGCGGCCGGCGGCGCCGAGGCGGGCCCGCAGCTCCGGGTCGCCCAGCATCCGGCCCAGGGCCGCGGCCAGTGCGCCCGCGTCGCCGGGGGGCACCGCGAGGCAGGTCTCGCCGTCGGGTCCGGAGACCTCGGGGATCGCGCCGCCGGTGGTGGCGACGAGCGGGGTGCCGGTGGCCATGGCCTCGGCGGCGGGGAGCGAGAAGCCCTCGTAGAGGGAGGGGACGCAGGCGACCTGCGCGCTGCGCACGAGGTCGACCAGTTCGGCGTCGGTGATGCCCTTGACGAAGCGGACGGCGTCCTGGAGCCCGTACGAGGCGATGGCGCGGGCGACCGGCCCCTTCTCGGCGCGCTTGCCGACGACGACGAGGTGGGCCTCGGGCTGTTCGGTGCGCAGCTTGGCGAGGGCCTCGACGAGGTGCACGAGGCCCTTGAGCGGGACGTCGGCGCTGGAGGTGGTGACGATGCGGCCCGGGACCTCGGCGACGGAGGCGTCGGGCGACCACAGGTCCGTGTCGGCGCCGATGTGGACGACGTGGATGCGGCCGGCCTGCACGCCCAGGTGCTCGGCGATCTCCTGCTTGGAGGAGCCGGAGACGGTGAGGACGGAGGGGAGCCGGCGGGCGACGCGGCCCTGCATGCGGGTGAAGGCGTACCAGCGGCGTACGGAGGCCCGCTTCTTGCGGTCCTTCGCGGCGGCGAGGTCGAGCCGGCGGTCGACGGTGATGGGGTGGTGGATCGTCGTCACGAGCGGCGCGCCGAGGTCTCCCAGCAGCCCGTACCCGAGAGTCTGGTTGTCGTGGATGACGTCGAACTCACCGGCGCGGGCGGCGAGGTGCCGGCGGGCGCGGAGCGAGAAGGTCAGCGGCTCGGGGAAGCCGCCGGTCCACATGGTGGCGACCTCCAGGGCGTCGATCCAGTCCCGGTACTCCTCGCGCTTGGGCGTGCGGAAGGGGTCGGGGTGCCGGTAGAGGTCGAGGCTCGGGAGCTCGGTGAGCGTGGCGCCCGTGTCGAGGACCGGGTAGGGCTGCGCGCCGATGACCTCGACGGAGTGCCCCAGGCGTACGAGCTCGCGCGAGAGGTGGCGGACGTAGACGCCCTGGCCACCGCAGAACGGGTTCCCCTTATAGGTGAGGAGTGCGATACGCAGCGGGCGGTCGCCGTCGGTGGCGGAACCCGCGAAAGGGCTCTTCACCATGGCCTCAGCGGTCACTCTCGGCCCCCATCTCCCTGCACTTTCGCCGGAGCGTAACCGCTCGGATAATGTAGAACAAGTTTCAGACTTGATCCGTCGAAGACCATTGAATCTACCGGCCGGAAACCACACCGTAAGAGGCGGAGCAGGTGATTCGCGCCACGGCTGCGGCGCCTGCAATGCTGACCCCGGACCAGCCCGGATTCAGCCCCCCGCAACGACACGGAACGCCATGGAACGGGACACATGACAGCGGAAGCGAAAGCCGTCACCACGGTCACCTCACCGGCGTCCCCTCCCCTGACGGAACGCCAGGAGGCGCGCCGTCGCAGGATCCTGCACGCCAGCGCCCAACTGGCCAGCCGGGGCGGCTTCGACGCCGTCCAGATGCGCGAGGTGGCGGAGTCCTCCAGCGTGGCCCTGGGCACCCTCTACCGCTACTTCCCGTCCAAGGTGCACCTGCTGGTGGCCACCATGCAGGACCAGCTCCAGCACATGCACACCACCCTGCGCAAGCGCCCGCCGGCGGGCGACGACCCGGCGGCGCGGGTGGCGGAGACCCTGATGCGGGCCTTCCGGGCCCTCCAGCGGGAACCGCACCTGGCGGACGCGATGGTCCGGGCACTGACGTTCGCGGACCGCAGCGTGAGCCCGGAGGTGGACACGGTCTCCCGGCTGACCACGGCGATCATCCTGGACGCGATGGGCCTGGAGGCCCCGCCGACGGCGGAACAGCTCTCGGCGGTCCGCGTCATCGAGCACACCTGGCACTCGGCGCTGATCACCTGGCTCTCGGGCCGCGCCTCGATAGCCCAGGTCAAGATCGACATCGAAACGGTCTGCCGACTGATCGATCTGACGTCCCCGGAAAAGGCCTGAAGCGGTTGGTGGGGGCGGGGGTCATGTCCCTTGGACCGGCTGCCCTGACCGTCCGGTTCCCGATCCGGCCTGAACGGTGGTCATCTGCGCGAGGCTAGCCCGCGTCCGGCGGCTCGACCTGCTGGGGCTGCTGGGGCTGATCGGCGGGCGGCGGCTGGTCGGCCGGCGGGGGCTGCTCGGCCGGCGGATTCGGCTCGGCGGGCGGAGGCACCGGGGTCGTCGGAGGCTGATCGGCCGGCGGGGTCGGGGTCGGCGTGGGCGTCGGGCCGACGTCCGGAGGGGTCCAGGTGAAGCCGGATTCCCTCATGCAGGCGGACATGAACCGCTGCCGCTCCTCCGGCGTCGCCGCCGCGGGGGCCTTGGAGGAACACGCCGCCTCGGACTGGGCGCGCTTGGCTTCATCCGCCGGGTCGACGGCTGGGGGAGGGGTCCAGGTGAAGCCGGAGTCCTTCATGCAGGCGGACATGAACCGCTGCCGCTCCTCCGGCGTCGCCGCCGCGGGGGCCTTGGAGGAACACGCCGCCTCGGACTGGGCGCGCTTGGCTT
>NZ_JBHWUO010000058.1:0-10314 GCF_042736975.1 Streptomyces sp. NPDC059989 | reverse complement strand
GTCGTCCGCCGGGTCGACTTGCGGTGGCGGCAGGGCCGGCGGCGGTGTCGGCGGCTGGGACGAAGGGGGGTCCGCCGGGATCGGGCCCTCGATCGGCGGACACCCGGCGTCCTTGAGCCCGGCATCGTAGGCCGAGTTGAAGCCGTCGACGTATCCGTGGCGGAACCGGTTCGAGGGGTCGCCGTACGACTGGGCGGGCTTTGGTTTGCATGCGGCGCCCACGCCCCAGCCCTCGGCCGCTCCCTGTCGACAACCGTTCCAGTAGGGGTCGTCCTTGTCGAGGCAGAACCCGACGCGGACGACCGCCGCCGAAGGTTGGGCGGCCAGTCCTCCTACTACGACGACTTGTGACAGGGCAAACGCCACGAGGAGCGGCCGGGCAACCAGTTTCGGACGGCGGCAGTGCATGGCCGCGACCTTTCTGATCCATTGCCTTCGTGTCGCTCGTTTCCAGTCAACGACCGCCCGCAGGGAATGTCAATCGGGACCGGAATCAGTGATTCCGGCCCCGGCTCCCCGTCGTCGAAGTGGCGCCAGGCCCAAGCCACTTCGACGACAGGAAACGCCTAGTCCTCCGGCGGGAACACCGGTTCGCCCGTTGCCGCCAGGGTGATCAGGATGGCCTCGACCGGGCAGCCCTCCGCCGCCGTCAGGGTCGGCTCGTTCGCGTCCGTTTCCGGGCTGCGGGGGTGGGACTGGCGTGCCGAGTCGAGGGTGAAGCCGTCCGGGGCGTGGTTCACGCACATGCCCGAGCCGATGCAGACGCCCCGGTCCACCTCGACCTGCCAGCGGTCTCCCATCAGGCACCCGCCTCGTAGCCCGCGGGGAGGTGGATCATCTTGTGCTCCAGGTACTCGCTCAGGCCCTCCGGGCCGAACTCCCGGCCCACGCCGCTGTTCTTGTAGCCGCCGAACGGGCCGAGCATGTCCAGGCTGAAGGTGTTCACGTTGAAGGTGCCCGTCCGGATCTGCCGGGCGAAGTCGATGCCGTGGGCCACGTCGCCGGTCCACACGCTGCCGCTCAGGCCGAAGTCGGAGTCGTTCGCGATCCGGACGGCCTCCGCCTCGTCCCCGTACGGGATCAGGCAGACGACCGGGCCGAAGATCTCCTCGCGGGCGATCCGCATGGAGTTGTGCACGTCGCCGAAGAGGGTGGGCTCCACGTACCAGCCCTGCTCCAGGCCCGCCGGGCGGCCGCCGCCGGCCAGGACCTTCGCGCCCTCCTCCTGGCCGATGCGGATGTAGTCCAGGGAGCGCTGCTGCTGGCGCCGGGCCACGAGCGGGCCGAGCTGGGTCGCCGGGTCGAGGGGGTCGCCGACGACGAGGGCGCCGGCCGCCGCAGCGAGGGCGTCGGCGATCTCGTCGTAGCGGCCGCGCGGGGCGAGGACGCGGGTCTGGGCCACGCACGCCTGGCCGTTGTTCATCCAGGCGGCCGGGACGATCCCGGCGATCGTGGTGTCCAGGTCGGCGTCCGGGAGGATGACGGCGGCGGACTTGCCGCCGAGTTCGAGGGTGACGCGGGTGAGGTTGCGGGCCGCGACCTCCATCACGCGCTTGCCGGCCGCGACCGAGCCGGTGAAGGCGACCTTGTCGACGCCGGGGTGGCCCACCAGGTACTCGCTGACCTCGCGGTCGGCGGGCAGGATCGACAGCACGCCCTCCGGCACCCCGGCCTCGCGCGCGATGTCGGCGAGGATGAAGGAGTCCAGGGGGGACTCGGGGGACGGCTTGAGGATGACGGTGGAGCCGCTGAGCAGCGCCGGGGCCAGCTTGGCCGCCGCCACGAACTGCGGGACGTTCCACGGGATGACGGCCGCGACGACGCCCACGGGCTCGCGGCGCACCAGGATCGGGCCGAGCACGCCCTGGCGGTACTCCTCGTACGGGTAGGCGCGCGCGACGGTGATCGCGGCATCGTAGACCATCATCGGGCCCAGCGCCTGGGCGAGGATGCTCCAGGAGTACGGGGATCCGTTCTGGGAGCTGATCGAGCGGGCGATCTCCTCGTGCCGGACGGCTATGGCGTCCTTGATGCGGGTGACGACGGCGATCCGCTCGTCGAGGGACATCCGCGGCCAGGGGCCCTCGTCGAAGGCCTTGCGCGCGGCCTCGACGGCCCGGTCGACGTCCGCCTTCGAGGCGTGCGGGACTGAGCCGATGACCTGCTCGGTGTGGGGGGAGACGACCTGGATCGTGTCGGTGCCCTGCGGATCCGTCCACTCCCCGCCGATGAACAGTTGTCCGTGTTCCACGAGCTCGGTCATGGCTGATGCCTCCTGCGGCTTGGCGTTCCAGAACTGATACCAGTTCTAGTTGGAGGAGTCCACGGCCAGGACGGAACAGCCCGGAAGATCCAACGACTAGTCAGGAGCCGCCGGAGATGGTCGACTTGGGCTACCAGTAGGAGTGGAACAAGTTCTCGTTCCGAGAGATTCGCGAGCGCGCGGAGTCCGCGGAGCCCGTGGATCACTCGGAGTTCGCAGAGTTCGAGTTCGCAGAGCTCGCAGGGTTCGCAGCGTTCGCAGACAGGGGGACCTCATGTCAGAGGACACGTCACAGGTGACCGACCACGGCGGCGGGGTGTGGGCGATCAAGGTCCCCATCCCCGACAACCCGCTCGGGCACACCCTCGTCCACGTCCTCGACACCGACCGCGGCCCGGTCCTCGTCGACACCGGCTGGGACGACCCCGCCTCGTGGGACACCCTCGTCGCCGGCCTCGCCGCGCTCGGCATCGCCGTCGCCGACGTCCACGGCGTGGTCATCACCCACCACCACCCCGACCACCACGGCTTGTCCGGCCAGGTCCGCGAGGCGTCCGGCGCCTGGATCGCCATGCACGCCGCCGACACCGAGGTCGTCGTACGCACCCGGGCCGCCGAGCCCGGGGTCTGGTTCGACTACATGAGCGAGAAGCTCGCCGCCGCCGGAGCCCCCGAGGAGCACATCGCCCCGCTGCGCGCCGCCCGCGCGAGCGGCCGCATGCGGACCCTGCCCGGGCTGCGGGCCGCCGTCCCCGACCGGGAGATCGTCCCCGCCGAGCTGCTGCCCCTCGCCGGGCGCCGGCTGCGGGCGATCTGGACCCCCGGGCACACCCCCGGCCACGTCTGCCTGCACCTGGAGGAGGAGCACCCGGCGAACCTCCCCGGCAACGGCCGCCTCTTCTCGGGCGACCACCTGCTCCCCGGGATCTCCCCCCACATCGGCCTGTACGAGCACCCGGAGGACCCCCGCGTCACCGACCCCCTCGGGGACTACCTCGACTCCCTCGAACGCATCGGCCGCCTGCGGCCCGCCGAGGTGCTCCCGGCCCACCAGCACGCCTTCACCGACGCGCCCGCCCGCGTGCGGGAGCTGCTGCACCACCACGAGGAGCGGCTGACCGGGCTGTGGGAGCTGCTGGCCGAGCCGCTCACCCCGTGGGGGCTGGCGGAGCGGATGGAGTGGAACCGGCCCTGGGAGCAGATCCCGTACGGCTCCCGCAACATCGCCGTCTCGGAAGCCGAGGCCCATCTGCGGCGGCTGGTCAAACAGGGCCGCGCGGAGGCGGTCCCGGGCAGCGACCCGGTGACGTACCGGGCCCTGTGAGCCCCGCCGGTCGGCCGTGGGAGCCCCGCCGTCGGCCGTGGGAGCCCCGCCGGGAAGGGGCGCCCGGGCCCGGCGCCACCGGGCCGGCGGGCTACGGGCCGGTAGAGTGAGCCCGTCGTCCACACTTCCGTACGGGGGGAAGCCGGTGCGATTCCGGCGCTGACCCGCAACCGTGACCCACCCTCGGCGCCACCCGGCGCCGCCCGGGCGGGGAGCCGGAATGCCCCGTACCGTCAGTGCGCGGCTCGCGCCGCCGGGTCCCCCGGCGGCCGGCACCGTCGAGGTAAACGGAGCCGGAGCCCGGTACCTGTGCGTGCCTGCCTCCCGCTCCCCAGCAGGAGAGGCACCCGCCCCCATGAACGTCCGCCGCAGCGCCGCCGCGCTCGCCGCCTCCGCCGTGCTCTGCGTGGGCGCGGCCCCCGCGGCCCTCGCCGACACCGCCCCGCCCGCCTCCCCCTCGGCGCCGCCGGTGATCCCCTCCGGGCTCTACGGCAAGAACGACCCGACGTACGACGGTGTGTGGCGGCAGTCCTTCGCGCTGCTCGCCCAGCACACGGTCGGCATCAAGCCCGCCCAGCAGGCCGTCGACTGGCTCGTCGGCCAGCAGTGCGCGAACGGCGGCTTCGCCTCCTTCCGTCCGGACGCGGGTGCGGCGTGCGAGGCGACGACGATGTTCGACACGAACGCCACCGCGGCGGCCGTGCAGGCGCTCAAGGCCCTCGGCGGCAAGGACGCGGCGGTCAAGAAGAGCGTGGACTGGCTGAAGTCCGTGCAGAACGAGGACGGCGGCTGGGCCTTCGTGCCCGGCTCGCCCAGCGAGGCCAACTCCACCGCCCTGGTGATCAGCGCGCTCGCGGTGGCCGGCGAGAAGCCGGCCGAGGTCAAGTCGAAGGCCGGCAAGTCGGCGTACGAGGGGCTGCTCCCCTTCCAGCTGGGCTGCACCGCCGAGCCGGCCGCCGACCGGGGCGCCTTCGCGTACCAGCCGGTCGACGGGAAGCTGTTCGCCAACGGCGACGCGACGGCCGCCGCGGTGCTGGCCGGCCTCGGCAAGGGCTCGGCCGTCGTCCCGTCCGGTACGGACACCCCTGCCGCGGCGCTGGCCTGCCCGGCGGGTGCCACCGACCCGGCGGCCGCCGCCCAGGGCGCGGCCGGCTACCTGGCCGAGGCCCTCAAGAAGGACGGCCACCTGATGGCCGTGACCCCGGGCCAGGTCCTGCCGACCCCGGACACCGGCAACACCGTCGACGCGGTGATCGCCCTGGCCGCGGCCGGGCACAAGCAGTCCGCGGCGGGTGCGCTGGAGTGGCTCAAGGCCAACTCCGCGCCGTGGGCGAAGGGCAGCCCGGCGGCCCTCGGCACCCTGATCCTGGCCGCGCACGCGACCGGCACCGACCCGAAGTCCTTCGGCGGCGCCGACCTCGTCTCGGAGCTGAACGCGACCGGCCCGGCCCCGCAGGGCGCGGAGACGGGCGCGACCGAGGTGGAGAGCGAGAAGGACAAGGGCTCCGGCAACCAGAACCTCTGGTGGATCATCGGCGCGGGCGCCGCGGCCGGTATGGGCATCGGCATCCTGCTGAGCGGCCGCCGGAAGAAGAACCAGCTCTGATGCGCCGCCTGCCCGGACTGGCCCTCGCCTTCGGCATCGTCCTGACCCTGCTGGCCGCCGCCCCCGCACTGGCGTCGAGCTACCGCTACTGGTCGTTCTGGGACGGCGCCGGCGGCAGGTGGGCGTACGCCACGATGGGCCCGTCGATGGCCCGTCCGGCGGACGGCTCCGTGCAGGGGTTCCGCTTCGCGGTGAGCAAGGACGCCGGGGACCAGGCGGCGCTGCCGCGGGCCGCGGCCGACTTCGGGGCGGTGTGCGGGGGCACCGCGCCGGTGGAGGGCCGCAAGCGGGTGGCGGTCGTCATCGACTTCGGCGTCCCGGCGGACGCCCCCGCGGGCGACGCCCCGCCGCAGGCGGAGCCGCGGACGGCCTGCGCGCAGCTGGCTCCGCAGGCCACGGCGGCCGAGGCGCTGGCGGAGGTGGCGAAGCCGTTGCGCTACAACGGCGCGGCGCTGCTGTGCGCGATCTCGGGCTACCCGAAGCAGGGCTGCGGCGAGCCGATGGCCGACGGCCCGGCCCAGCCGTCGGCCTCGGCGGCGGCCGCCCCCGCCGGCGACGCTGACGGCGACGGCCCGTCGGCGGGCCTGCTCGCGGGCGTGGCGGCCGTCGCCGCCCTGGCCGCGGCCGGCGTCTGGCAGTCCCGCCGCCGCCGCACCCGATGACGCACCCCACCACCCCGCCACCCGGAGCCCCCGGGGACCCGGCGCCGGAAGCCACCCGGCCGGCCGAGCCGACGGGCTCCCGGCGGCCGATGCCGGACGACCCCAGGCCGGCCGAGCCGACGGGCTCCGGAGCGCCGGGGCCGGCGGCCCACGGCGGGGCGGACGCCGACGGCGCCCAGGCACCCACCGGGGCCACCCGCAGGCGAGCCACTGCCCGCACGGGTGGTGCGGGTGGGTACCCGGGCCGGCCGCAGGCCGGCCGCACCCCCACCGGAGCCGCACCCGGCGACACGACCCCGACCCGCCGGAGCCTGCTCGCGGCGCAGGACCCCTCGCAGGGGCCGACGTACAAAAGAACATGGAAGGCCCCGCACGCCAGTCGCGCCACGGCCCTGCACGCGGGAGCCTGGTGGCTCTGGGCCCTCGGCCTCGCCACCGCCGCCTCCCGGACCACCAACCCCCTCCTCCTCGGGCTGATCGTCGGCGTCGCCGGATACGTGGTCGCGGCCCGCCGCACCGACGCCCCCTGGGCCCGTTCCTACGGGGCCTTCCTCAAGCTCGGCCTCTTCGTGATCGGCCTGCGGCTCCTCTTCTCCATGCTGCTCGGCTCCCCCATCCCCGGCGCGCACACCCTGTTCACCCTCCCGGAGGTCCCGCTCCCGGCCTGGGCCCAGGGCATCCGCTTCGGCGGCAGGGTCACCGCCGAGCAGCTGGTCTTCGCCTTCTACGACGGCGCCAAGCTGGCCACGCTCCTCATCTGCGTGGGCGCCGCGAACGCCCTCGCCAACCCGGCGCGGCTGCTCAAATCCCTCCCGGCCGCCCTGTACGAGGCCGGGGTCGCCGTGGTCGTCGCCATGACCTTCGCGCCGAACATGGTCGCCGACGTCGTCCGGCTGCGGACCGCGCGCCGGCTGCGCGGCCGCCCCACCGGCGGGGTGAAGGCCATCCTCCAGATCGGCCTGCCGGTGCTGGAGGGCGCCCTGGAACGCTCGGTCGCGACGGCCGCGTCGATGGACGCGCGCGGGTACGGGCGCACGGCTCAGGTCCCGCCCGCCGTGCGGCACACCACCAACGTCCTCACCCTCGGCGGTCTGCTCGGCATGTGCGCGGGCACGTACGGGCTGCTGGCCGCCGAGGGGGCGGTGTACGGCCTGCCCGTCCTCGGTATCGGCCTGGTCCTGGCCCTGGCCGGGCTGCGGCTCGGCGGGCGCCGGTCGGTGCGGACCCGGTACCGGCCCGACCGGTGGGGGGTGCGCGCCTGGCTGGTCGCCGGGTCGGGTGCGGCCGTCGCCGCGCTCCTCGTCTACGCGGGCACCGTCGACCCCGAGGCCCTGCGGCCGGGGGTGGTCCCGCTGGTCGCGCCGACGCTGCCGCTGTGGCCGGCGGCCGCGATCCTGATCGGCCTGCTGCCCGCCTTCGTCGCACCCGTACCGCCCAAGGAGGCGTCCCAGTGATCCGCTTCGAGCAGGTCTCCGTCACGTACGAGGGGGCGGCCGGTCCCTCGCTCCAGGGCGTCGACCTGGCGATCCCGGAGGGTGAGCTGACGCTCCTGGTCGGGCCGTCGGGGGTCGGCAAGTCCACCCTGCTGGGGGCGGTCTCCGGGCTGGTGCCGCATTTCACCGGGGGCACCCTGCGGGGGCGGGTGACGGTGGCGGGCCGTGACACCCGTACGCACAAGCCGCGGGAGCTGGCGGACGTGGTGGGCACGGTCGGGCAGGATCCGCTCGCGCACTTCGTGACGGACGTGGTGGAGGACGAGCTGGCGTACGGGATGGAGTCCCTGGGCCTGCCACCTGCGGTGATGCGGCGGCGGGTGGAGGAGACCCTGGACCTGCTCGGCCTGAACGAGCTGCGCGACCGCCCCATCGCCACCCTCTCCGGCGGCCAGCAGCAGCGGGTCGCGATCGGCTCGGTCCTGACCCCGCACCCGAAGGTCCTGGTCCTGGACGAACCGACCTCCGCCCTCGACCCGGCGGCGGCGGAGGAGGTCCTGGCGGTCCTCCAGCGTCTGGTCCACGATCTCGGCACCACCGTCCTGATGGCGGAGCACCGGCTGGAGCGGGTGGTCCAGTACGCCGACCAGGTCCTGCTCCTCCCCGCCCCGGGGGCGGCCCCCGTCCTCGGCGCCCCTTTCCAGATCATGGCGGTCTCGCCGGTCCACCCGCCGGTGGTGTCCCTGGGCCGCCTCGCGGGGTGGTCCCCGCTCCCCCTGTCGGTCCGCGACGCCCGCCGGCTGGCCGCGCCGCTGCGCGACCGACTGGGCGCTGCGGGCGCCCGAAACCGGGCCCTGCCCGGACCCGCGCCTCAAACGCCGGCGGGGCTGGATGTGGTCCCGTCCAGCGTCGCTTCCCCTCACGTGGCGGGGCTGGAATTGCCCCTGCACGGTGACTCAGCTGCGCTCAACGGACGGCAGGCGGCACATCCAGCCCCGCCGGCGTTTGAGGCGCGGGGTCTGGGGCGGAGCCCCAGTTTCGGGAAGGGGCGGGGTGGGGGAAGCCGCCCGCAGGGCCCCCGCTCCGGCCTGCTGGCCCGGTTCCGCAGGGCCACGGCCCCCGCCGACCCAGGCACAGGCACAGGCACGGGCACCGGCCCGGCCGAGGCCCGGAACCTCGGCGTCCGGCGCGGCCGCGCAGACGTGCTGCGCGGGATCGACCTCGCGGTAGCCCCCGGCGAGACCGTCGCCCTCATGGGCCGCAACGGCGCCGGCAAGTCCACCCTCCTGTCCGCCCTCGTCGGCACCGTGCCCCCCGCCACCGGCACGGTGACCGTCGGCGGCGCCATCCCCCACCGCACCCCGCCGAAGGAGATGGTCCGCCGCGTCGGGCTCGTCCCGCAGGAGCCCCGCGACCTCCTCTACGCCGACACGGTCGCCGCCGAGTGCGCCGCCGCCGACTCCGACGCCGGCGCGGCCCCCGGTACCTGCCGGGACCTCGTCTCCGCCCTGCTCCCGGACGTCCCCGACGACACCCACCCCCGTGACCTGTCGGAAGGGCAGCGCCTGGCCCTGGCGCTGGCGCTGGTCCTGACCGGCCGGCCCGCCCTGCTCCTGCTCGACGAGCCGACCCGCGGACTGGACTACGCCGCCAAGGCCCGTCTGGTCGAGATCCTGCGGGCCCTGGCGGCGGACGGCCACGCCATCATCCTGGCCACCCACGACGTCGAGCTCGCCGCCGAGCTGGCCCACCGCGTGGTGATCCTGGCCGGCGGGGAGATCGTCGCGGACGGCCCGACCGCCGAGGTGGTGGTCTCCTCCCCCGCCTTCGCGCCGCAGGTGGCGAAGATCCTCGCGCCGGGCCACTGGCTCACCGTGGCCCAGGTCGCCGAGGCCCTGTCATGAGCCGCCCCGCACGGCCCGCAGGCCCCGCACGGCCCGCACGCCCCACCCGCCCCGCCCGGTCCGCCGGGCCCCGCCCCGCCCGCCCCATCCGCATCGGCCCCCGCGCCGCCGCCGCCCTGGTCCTCGTCACGCTCATCGGCCTGGCGGCCTTCGGCTGGCCGCTCCTCGCCGACCGGCAGTCCGGGCTCGCCCACTCCCAGGACGCCCCCTGGCTCTTCGCGGCGCTGCTCCCGCTCCTCGTCGCCGTCGTCGTCGCGACCATCGCCGACAACGGCATGGACGCCAAGGCGGTGGCGATGCTCGGGGTGCTCGCCGCCGTGGGGGCGGCGCTGAGACCGCTGGGCGCGGGCACGGCCGGCCTGGAGCCCATGTTCTTCCTGATGGTGCTCAGCGGCCGCGTCCTCGGGCCCGGCTTCGGCTTCGTCCTCGGCTCGGTGACGATGTTCGCGTCCGCCCTGCTGACGGGCGGGGTCGGACCGTGGATGCCGTTCCAGATGCTGGCGATGGGCTGGTTCTCGCTGGGCGCGGGGCTGCTGCCCGGGCCGGAGAGGATCAGGGGCCGGGCGGAGCTGCTGATGCTGGCGGCGTACGGCTTCGCGGGCTCTTTCGCGTACGGCACGATCATGAACCTGCAGGGCTGGGTGATCCTGCAGGGCATGGGCCAGGGCATCTCCTTCCACCCCGGGGACCCCGTACCGGCGAACCTCGCGCGCTTCATCGCGTACTGCCTGGCGACCTCGGTGGGCTGGGACCTGGGCCGGGCGGCGCTGACGGTCGTACTGACGCTGACCCTGGGCGCCACACTGCTCAAGGCGCTGCGTCGGGCGACACGGAAAGCTGCCTTCGACGCGCCCGTCTCCTTCGATTCGGGGGTCGCAATCAGCTCGGACCCGGCCCCTGAAAGGGGTACGGATGGTCACATTCGGTGAGATCCGGGCGCTCCGCCGGTGACCCGCCCCACAGGACCCAGGTCACATACGAACCGGGATCGTAGCCCTTAAAGGTCCCGTATGCACCCTTTCATACCGGCTCTCACCTGCACGGACGGCCATCCGGGCCCCGGGGGGCCGTTCCGCCCCGGCTGCGAGGACCACTAGTAAGCGGGGTCGTTGCCAGGGGGTC
>NZ_JBHWUO010000057.1:1502-44063 GCF_042736975.1 Streptomyces sp. NPDC059989 | reverse complement strand
CAGCCCCGCCGGCGTTTGAGGCGCGGGGTCCGGGGCGGAGCCCCGAATCCAGCCCCGCCGGCGTTTGAGGCGCGGGGTCCGGGGCGGAGCCCCGAATCCAGCCCCGCCGGCGTTTGAGGCGCGGGGTCCGGGGCGGAGCCCCGAATCCAGCCCCGCCGGCGTTTGAGGCGCGGGGTCCGGGGCGGAGCCCCGATCGGTAGGCCGCACCGGCCCACTCAGGCGGCCCCGCGGCAGCGGCACGGCACGGCACCCGGCCGCCTACTGCTGCCGCAGCGCCCAGCCCCGCTCCCGCAGCTCGGCCGTCAGGCCGGCGACCGCCCGCGGCTCGACCATCAGCTGGACCAGACCGGCCTGCTGCCCCGTCGCGTGCTCGATCCGCACGTCCTCGATGTTGACGCCGGCCCGCCCGGCGTCGGCGAAGATCCGCGCCAGCTCGCCCGGCTGGTCGCTGATGAGGACGGCCACCGTCTCGTACACCGTCGGCGCGGCACCGTGCTTGCCCGGCACCCGGACCCGGCCCGCGTTGCCGCGCCGCAGGACGTCCTCGATGCCCGCCGCGCCCCCGCGCCGCTTCTCCACGTCGGCCGACTGCAGCCCCCGCAGCGCCTCGACCGTCTCCTCCAGGTCGGCCGCGATCCCGGCGAGGACGTCGGCGACCGGGCCCGGGTTCGCCGACAGGATCTCCACCCACATCCGCGGGTCGGAGGCCGCGATGCGGGTGACGTCCCGGATCCCCTGGCCGCACAGCCGGACGGCCGTCTCGTCGGCCTCCTCCAGCCGCGCGGCGACCATGCTCGACACCAGCTGCGGGGTGTGGGAGACGAGCGCCACGGCCCGGTCGTGCGCGTCCGCGTCCATCACCACCGGTACGGCCCGGCACAGGGACACCAGCTCCAGGGCGAGGTTCAGCACCTCGTGGTGCGTGTCCCTGGTCGGGGTCAGCACCCACGGGCGGCCCTCGAAGAGGTCCGCGGTGGCGGCCAGCGGCCCCGACCGCTCCTTGCCCGCCATCGGGTGCGTGCCGATGTACTCGGTGACGTCCACGCCGAGCGCCTCCAGCTCCCGGCGCGGTCCGCCCTTGACGCTGGCGACGTCCACGTACGCGCGCGCCGCCCCGCGGCCGATCGCGTCGGCCAGCGTCGCCGCCACGTGGGCCGGGGGCACCGCGATGATCGCGAGGTCGACCCTGCCCTCCGGGGCCTCGTCCGTGCCGGCCCCGAGGGCGGCCGCGGTGTGGGCCTGGGCCGGGTCGTGGTCGACGAGGTGGACGGTGATCCCGCGCGCGGTCAGCGCGAGCGCCGCGGAGGTGCCGATCAGTCCGGTTCCGATGACGACGGCGGTTCTCACGGAGCTCTCCAGGGGATGCGTGACGACGAGTTGCGACTCAGGGTAGCCAGGCGCCACGGCGCGAGGGCCCGGCTGCCCGTCCTCTGGGACGGCGGCCGGGCCCTCTCGTACGGCGGCTGCTAGAGGTTCTGCTGCCTGATGATGTCCTCCAGCGAGCCGGAGGGGATCGCTCCGGTCGGGGTCAGCTTGTCGACCGCCTGCGGCAGGACCTGGGCGATCTGTTCGGCGGCCGCCTCCGGGCTGACACCGGCCTCCCCCGCGACCTTCTGCAGGGTGTCGGCGGGCAGCGCCTCCTTGATCTGGTCGGCGCTGACCGGCTGGTTGTCCCCGGTGCCGATCCAGGACTGCGCCTGGTCGGCGAGGCCGGACTTGGTGAGCATGTCCATCAGGCCGCCGAGCGGGTTGTTCCCGCCGGCCGCCTGCGCGCCGCCGGCGCCGCCCATCAGCGCGCCGAGCAGCGAGCCGAGGATGTTGCCGCCGCCGCCCTGGCCACCAGCGCCCTGGCCACCGCCCCCGAGGAGTCCGCCGAGAAGAGAACCGAGGTCATTGCCCGCCATGGTCATGCCTTTCGAAGAGGGACCGGGCCGCGCGGACAGCGCCGTACCCGGCTTCGAGACACGGACAATGTCACCCATGGCGGACATGCCCGCCACTTGGCGCACGGACTCGCGCCCATTGCGGTAGAACGATCGGCATGATCTTCCACCTCGTCCCGCTCACCGACTGGACCGCCGCGCCCGAGCTGCCGTACGCCCCGCCCTCCCTCGACTCGGAGGGGTTCGTGCACTGTTCGGCGGACCGTGTCACGGCGCTCGCCATCGCCGAGGCGCGCTACAGCGACGTCGGTGGGACGCTGCTCGCGGTGGAGCTCGACGAGGACGCCCTCACCGCGGAGGTCCGCCGCGAGGGTGAATCCGGCGGCCGCTACCCGCACGTGCACGGCCCGTTGAACCGGAACGCCGTGATCCACGTGTGGGAGGTCGTACGCACACCCGGCAGCCCTGCCTCACTGGCCCCATGGCAACCGGGTCACTGAAACGGCGCGGCGGACTTCTCCTGAGGCCCGCCGCAGGCCAGGATGCTGCTCGCCCATCCGGCCACAATGCGAGGAGAGACTCATGAGCGACCCCACGCGCACCGCCCGGCGCACGGTACTGGCTGCAGGCGCGGCCACCTTGGCAGGCGGTGCGCTGGCCGCCTGCGGAAGCGACGGCGACGCGGCGACGGCCGGGAGCGGGGCGGCCAGCACGCCCGCCGGGTCCGCGTCCGCGTCCGCTCCGGCCACCGCATCCGCGGGCGCCGGGAAGGCCATCGCCAAGGCGGCGGACGTACCCGTCGGCGGCGGCACGATCCTGAAGGAAGAGAAACTGGTCATCACCCAGCCCACGGCGGGATCCTTCCGCTGCTTCACGGCGGTCTGCACCCACCAGGGCTGCCTGGTGAACAAGGTGGAGAACGGCACCATCGACTGCCCCTGCCACGGGAGCATGTTCAAGGACACGGACGGCGCGGTGGCCAAGGGCCCGGCGACCCGCCCGCTGGCGGAGAAGAAGATCACGGTCGCGGCGGACGGCAATATCTCGCTCGCCTAGCGGCGAACCCCTTGCCTAGGCTCGCCGGATGGACGATCTGACGCTGGTACGGGACCACACGGTCTACCAGTGCGTGATGGGCTCCCGGGCGTTCGGGCTGGCGACGGAGGCGAGCGACACCGACCGGCGCGGTGTCTACCTCGCCCCGACGCCGCTGTTCTGGCGGTTCGAGAAGCCCCCCACGCACGTGGAGGGCCCTCGGGACGAGGAGTTCTCCTGGGAGCTGGAGCGCTTCTGCGAACTGGCCCTGCGGGCCAACCCGAACATCCTGGAGTGCCTGCACTCCCCCCTGGTGGAGCAGGTCACCCCGGTCGGCGAGGAACTCCTCTCGCTCCGCGGGGCCTTCCTCTCCCGGCGGGCCCACACCAGCTTCAGCCGCTACGCCGCGTCCCAGCGCGGCAAACTCCTCGCGGACGTCCGCATCCACGGCGCCCCGCGCTGGAAGCACGCCATGCACCTGCTGCGCCTGCTCCTGTCCTGCCGCGACCTGCTCCGCACGGGCCGCCTGACCATCGACGCGGGCCCGCACCGCGACCGCCTCCTGGCGGTCCGGCGCGGCGAGCTCACCTGGTCCGAGGCCGACACCTGGATGGCCCGCCTCCAGGCGGAAACGGACACCGCCCTCGCAACCACCCCCCTCCCCCCGGCCCCGGACCGCGCCCGCGTCGAGGACTTCCTCCTGCGCACCCGCCGCGCGTCAGTGCGCTAGGGCGCGCCGCCGTACGACGAACTCGTCGAGCGCGTCGTACGCCGATCCGTGCTCGGGCAGCCCGGAGGCATCCTGAGCCACGTCCAGCACCCCGTGCAGCGCCTCGAAGTCCTCCCGTACCCGGCCGACGGCCGGTCCCCCGTACGCCCCGTGCTCGGCGGCCACCTTGGCCTCGATCAGGTCGGCGAGGAAACCGGGGGCCTCCGGCACCTCTGCGAGCAGGGTCGGCAGGTGCGCCTGCACCTCGGCCGACCGCATCAGGTGGATGCCGGTCAGCAGGGCCCTGAAGGCGTAGAGCAGCGGTTTGAGTTCGTCGGCCTTCTCGAAGAGCCGCCACTGGGTGTTGGCGAAGCCCCGGTAGTGGTGGGCGTGGTGGGAAGTCAGTACGCCCGGGGCCAGCGCGATGAGCTCCTCGTGCGCCGGCGTCGTGTGGACCACGAGCGGGGACAGCAGCTGCTCCAGGACGTAGCCGTTGCGGTTGAGCATCAGACGGACGAACTTGCGCAGGTCGTGGGTGACGAGGTCCATCTCCACGTCGTCCCGGTCCCACATGCGGGTGCGGGTCTCCTCTGGCTCCCGCAGGCCCAGGAGGGCCTGCGCCGGGAGCAGATGGGCGCCCCGCAGGTCGATGTCGGAGTCCCGGGACGGGAAGCCGTACAGGTGGGCACCCGACACCGTGGCGAAGAGCAGCGGGTCGGGCTGTTCCGCGACGACGGGGGTCAGGTCGAGACTCAGTGCATCCAGCATGGATCAAGCATCCCAGAGGGCCCCGAAGGCGAGGAGTTCGTCGCGGTATTCGATGCGGCCCTCCCAGTCGCGGGGCCAGACGTCCGCGCCGAGGTGGGCTCCGGCGAAGGCGCCGGCGAGGCAGGCGATGGAGTCGGAGTCGCCCCTGGTGCAGGCCGCGCGGCGCAGGGCCGTCAGCGGGTCCTCGGGGAAGAGCAGGAAGCACTGGAGGGCGGTGGCCAGGGCCTCCTCGGCGATCCAGCCGTCGCCGGTGGTCAGGCAGGGGTCGGTCTCGGGGGACGGGGTGCGCAGGGCGGCCGCGAGGCGGTCCAGGACCGCCAGGCATTCGTCCCAGCCGCGCGCGATGAAGGACTCGGGCGAGGCGTCGGAGGCGGTCCGCATCCAGAGGTCGCCGAGCCAGCGCTCGTGGTAGCGGGTGCGGTTCTCCAGGGCGTACGAGCGCAGTCGCCCGACCAGGCCCGTCACCTCGGTGCCCTGCGCCAGCAGGTACGCCGCCCGGGCGGTGAGGTCGGAGGCGGCCAGCGCCGTCGGGTGGCCGTGGGTGAGGGCCGACTGGAGCTGGGCGGCGCCGGCCCGCTCCTCCTCGGTCCAGCCGGGGACCAGCCCGACCGGGACCACCCGCATGTTCGCGCCGCAGCCCTTGGAGCCGAGCTGGCTGGCGTCCCGCCAGTCCCGCTCCGGGTGGTCCAGGAGCCGGCAGGCCTTCAGACAGGTGTTGCCCGGGGCCCGGTTGTTCTCCGGGGAGTGGTACCAGTCGACGAACTCCTCCCGGACCGGGCGGGCGAGACGGAGCGGGCCCACCGGGCCCCGGTCCGTCGCCGTCCGCATGCCCCGCGCCAGGGCGAGGGTCATCTGGGTGTCGTCCGTGACGATCGCCGGCCGGGGCAGCTTCATCTCCCGCCACGGGCCGGTCTTGGCCAGGATCGACGGGACGTCGTTGAACTCCGTCGGGAAGCCGAGGGCGTCGCCCAGGGCCAGGCCGATCAGGGCGCCCGTCGCGGCTCGCTTGGTCATCGGGTGGATCCTTCCGGTCGGAGCAGAGGGGGATGCAGAGCGGTGGCCGGTCCCGGCCGGTACAGCGCGGCCGGTTTGCCGCGGCCCCCGGTCAGCCGGGCGGCTCCCGGTACGGCCTCGACGAAGCCGGGCGTGGCCAGGACCTTGCGGCGGAAGTTGGGGCGGTCGAGGACCGTGTCCCAGACCGTCTCGTAGACGGCCTGGAGCTCCCCGAGGGTGAACTCGGGCGGGCAGAAGGCGGTGGCCAGGCAGGTGTACTCCAGCTTCGAGCCGACCCGCGCCCGCGCGTCCGCCAGGATCGCCGCGTGGTCGAAGGCCAGGTCCGGGACCTCCCCCACCGCCACCCAGCGGGCGTGCGCCGCGTCCCCGCCGCCCTCGGCCGCGGGCTCCGGCATGTCCGGGACCAGCGCCGTGAAGGCCACCGAGACCACCCGCATCCGGGGATCCCGGTCCGGCTCGCTGTAGGTACGGAGCTGCTCCAGGTGCAGGGACGCCACCACGGCCTCCGACAGGCCGGTCTCCTCGGCCAGTTCCCGGCGGGCGGCCGCCTCCGCCGATTCCCGGGGCAGCAGGAAGCCGCCGGGGAGCGCCCAGGCCCCCTCGTACGGTTCCTGCCCGCGCCGGATCAGCAGGACGTGCAGCCGTCCGCCCCGCACGGTGAAGACGGCCAGGTCGACGGTCACCGCGAACGGCTCGAAGGCGGACCGGTCGTATCCGGCGGTCATCGGGTCTCCGGCAGGGGATCGGCGAAGTGCCGGCCCTCGGCGAGCAGTTCGTCCACGGCCCGCACGGCCGCCGCCAGCCGTTCCTCGCGGTCGCCCCGTACGACGAGGAAACGCCTCCCGGTGCGTTCGAGTTCCTCCCGGAACCGCCCGGTCATCCAGGGCCGCAGGTGCGGGCCGTCGCGCAGCCCGTCGTCCTCGAAGGGCACGTCGGCGTGGTCCGTCAGCAGGTAGAGGTCCCGCCGGGTCAGCGAGGCGGTCTTCTCGACCTCCTCGCTGCGGCCGCCCGTGTACCGCTCGTGCCAGATGCCGGTCGCGAAGGAATCGGTGTCGCAGAACAGCACCGGCGAGCCCAGCCGGGCGGCCCGCTCCTCGTCCGCGTCCTGGCGCCGCGCGATGACCGGGAACTCCTCGGAGGCGAAGGAGATGTCCGCCCAGGTGGCCGCGGGGTCGGCCGCCCGGGCCGCCGCCAGCTTCTCCTCGCTGTACCGGCGCCCGTACTCGGCGACCCAGCCCGTCCCGGCCCACACCCCGCCGCGCCGCCGGTAGTGCGCGGCCAGCGCCCGCGACAGCGTCGTCGTCCCGGTGGACTCGGCGCCGAGTACGACGACCCGCCGCGCCAGGGAGGCCCGTACGGCCGGCCCCAGGAAGTCCCAGCAGCCGGCGGGATCCGCCCGCACCGCCGTCCCGGAGACCGGGAACAGCGTCCGCGCCGGGTCCACGCAGACCTCCTCGGCGCCGAACCGCCGCGCGAGCTCGGTCCCGTACTCCTCCGAGGTGAAGACGGCGTCCACCGGCCCGGCCACCGCCCCCCGGAAGATCGCCATGTGCGCCTCCCACACGGCCGGGTCGTGCAGGTCGACCGGGACGTCGTCGACCGCGCCGACGACCTCCGCGCCCGGGTGCGCCTCGCGCATCCATGCGACCCGGTCGGCGAGCGGGACGGACTCCACGGAGGCCGCGCAGACCAGCACGGTCAGCCGTTCGCACTGGTCCTGGGCGGTGCGCACCAGGTGGTGGTGGCCGGCGTGCGGCGGATAGAACTTGCCGAGGACCAGGCCGTGCCCGTAGCGCCTCATGCCTGCGCCTCCAGGGCCGTACGGAGGCCCCGGGCCGGGAGCGTCCGGCGCCAGTTGAGCAGGCCGACCACGCACAGCGCGAGGAAGCCCACGTAGAGGACGGAGGTGAGGTAGAGCTCCTTGTAGGCGTAGAGCGGGATGTACACGAGGTCGGCGGCGATCCACAGCCACCAGGACTCGACGAGCTTGCGGCACTGGCCGTAGGTGGCCGCGAGCGAGAGCCCGGTCGTCAGGGCGTCCCAGAACGGCACGGTGGAGTCGGTGACCTCGGCCAGCAGCAGGGTCAGGCCGAGCACCCCCACCGCCCCCGCCGCGGCCAGCCCGGCCCATTCGGTGCGCGTGGTGCGGCGCACCGGCAGGGCCTCGGCGGTTCCTGGTCCACCCCCGTGGGTCCAGGACCACCAGCCGTACGCGGCGAGGGCGATGAAGACGATCTGCAGCCCGGCGTCGGCGTAGAGGCCGGCCTGGGCGAAGAGCACGATGAAGAAGATGTTGTTGGCGATGCCGATGGGCCAGTTGGCGACGTGCTGACGGGCCACGAGCCACACGCACAGGGCACCAGTGGCGAATCCGAGTACCTCGGTCCAGCTCATGACCGCCCCTCCCTTTTATAGTCAAGTTGACTATAAACACGGATGGGGGCGCCGCACAAGGAAAGAGCCCGCAGTGCCTCAGGGCACTGCGGGCTCTCACGCCTGGATCGGGCGGTACTACAGACCGACCTCGCGCATCAGCATGCCGACCTCGGTGTTGGTCAGGCGGCGCAGCCAGCCGGACTTCTGGTCACCGAGCTCGATCGGACCGAAGGAGGTCCGGACGAGCTTCTCGACCGGGAAGCCCGCCTCGGCCATCATGCGGCGGACGATGTGCTTGCGGCCCTCGTGGAGGGTGACCTCGACGAGGTAGTTCTTGCCGACCTGGTCGACGACGCGGAAGTGGTCGGCGCGGGCGTACCCGTCCTCCAGCTCGATGCCGTCCTTGAGGCGCTTGCCGATCTCACGCGGCAGCGGGCCGGTGATCGCGGCGACGTACGTCTTCTTCACGCCGTACTTCGGGTGCGTGAGGCGGTGGGCCAGCTCGCCGTGGTTGGTGAGCAGGATGATGCCCTCGGTCTCGGTGTCGAGCCGGCCGACGTGGAAGAGACGCGTCTCACGGTTGGTGACGTAGTCGCCCAGGCACTGGCGGCCGTCCGGGTCCTCCATGGTGGAGACGACGCCGGCCGGCTTGTTCAGCGCGAAGAACAGGTACGACTGGGTGGCGACGGTCAGGCCGTCCACCTTGATCTCGTCCTTCGGCAGGACGCGCTTGCCCTGCGACAGCACGATCTCGCCGTTGACCTCGACACGGGCCTGCTCGATGAGCTCCTCGCAGGCGCGGCGCGAGCCCATGCCGGCGCGGGCGAGCACCTTCTGCAGACGCTCCCCCTCCTCCTCGGCGCCCGGGAAGGTCTTCGGGGTCTTGATCACGGGCTTGTCGGCGTACCGGTCGCGCACGCGCTCCTCGATGCGCGCGTCCAGCTCGCGCGGACGGGACTGGCCGCTGCGGCTGCCCGGGCCGCTGCGCGGGCCGCCGGCGCCGCCGATGCCGGGGGTCTTGGAGGTCTTGGGGCCGCCCTTGGCGCCACCGCGCGCGGCCGCGCCGCGGGCACCGCCACCGCCGGCCTTGGGGCCGCTGCGGCCGCTGCGCTCGCCCTCGGGGCCCACGTCGTAGCGACGCTCCTCGGGGCGCGGGTTGCGGATGCGGGCGGGCGGCTGGTCGCGGTCGCGCGAGTCGGAGCCGCCCTGGTAGCCGCCGCCGGAGGAGGAGCCTCCGCGGTAGCCACCGCCGCCGGAGGAAGAGCCACCGCGGTAGCCACCGCCGCCGGAGCCGGAGCCGCCGCGGGAGCCGCCCCCGCCGGAGCCGGAGCCGCCGCGGGAGCCGCCCCCACCGGAGGAGCTGCCGCCGCGGTAACCGCCGCCGCCGGAGGAGCTGCCGCCGCGGGAGCCACCACCGCCGCCGGAGCCGCCGCCGCGGTAACCGCCGCCGCCGCCGGAGGAGCTGCCGCCGCGGGAGTTACCGCGTGCGCCACCACCCCCGCCGCCGCTGTTCCTGTTGCCGCCGCCGTTGCCGTTGCTTCGCATCAAATGTCCGTCGTCTTGTCGTCGTCTTCATCAGTGTCCGGTGCGTCCGGATCGAACGACGGCACACCTTCTTGCGTCTCGGCTTCGATCGCCTCCGCCTCGGGGAGGAAGGGCGCGAGCTCCGGGAGCTCGTCCAGGCCGCGCAGGCCCATCCGCTCCAAAAAGTGGTTCGTCGTCCTGTACAGGATCGCACCTGTTTCGGGTTCCGTCCCCGCCTCCTCCACCAGACCCCGCTGGAGGAGGGTCCGCATGACCCCGTCGCAGTTGACTCCGCGGACCGCCGAGACCCGCGACCGGCTCACCGGCTGGCGGTACGCGACGACCGCGAGGGTCTCCAGGGCCGCCTGGGTGAGCCGGGCCTGCTGGCCGTCCAGTACGAAGCCCTCGACGGCCGGGGCGTAGGCGGCCCGGCTGTAGAAGCGCCAGCCGCCGGCGACGAGCCGGAGCTCGAAGCCGCGGCCCTGGACGGTGTACTCGTCGGCGAGCTCGCGCAGGGCGTCCGCGACCTCGCGCGGGGTGCGCTGCAGCACCTTGGCGAGGTGCGCCTCGGTCGCGGGCTCGTCCACGACCATGAGGACGGCTTCCAGGGCCGGCTTCAGCTCCAGCGCGGCCACCGTGCCGGCGGCCGTCGCGTCGTCGCTGCTCAATCCTTCGCCTCCACGATCTGGTCGAACTCGTCGGTCACGGTCGGCATGCCGTCGCCGTCCCCGCCGCTCCAGCGGACGGTCAGGGTCTTCAGGGCCTCCTCCTGGTCGAGGACCACCGCCTTCTCGCGGTAGAGCTCCAGGAGGGCCAGGAAGCGCGCGACGACGGTGAGGGTGTCCTCGGCGTCCTCGGTGAGCTCCTGGAAGGTGGCCTCCCCGCGGGCCTTCAGCATCCGTACGACGAGCCCGGCCTGCTCGCGCACGCTGACGAGCGGTGCGTGGATGTGGTCCACGTACACCTGGGGCTTCGCCTTGGGCTGCATGGCCTTGACGGCGAGGCGGGCGAAACCCTCCGCGCCGATGCTGATGACGACCTCGGGGAGCAGGTCGGCGTGGTGCGGCTCCAGCCCCACGGTCCGCGGGTAGCGCCGGGCCTCGGCCTCGGCGCGGTCCTCGAAGATCTCGGCGATGCGCTTGTACGCCCGGTACTGGAGCAGGCGTGCGAAGAGCAGGTCCCTGGCCTCGAGCAGGGCGAGGTCGGCCTCGTCCTCGACCTCGGCGGCAGGCAGCAGCCGGGCGGCCTTCAGGTCGAGCAGGGTGGCGGCGACCACGAGGAACTCGGTGGTCTGGTCGAGGTCCCAGTCGGGGCCCATGGCCCGGATGTGGGCCATGAACTCGTCGGTGACCTTGGACAGCGCGACCTCGGTGACGTCGAGCTTGTGCCGGGAGATCAGCTGGAGCAGCAGATCGAAGGGCCCCTCGAAGTTGGCGAGCCGCAAGGTGAACCGGCCGCCTCCGGCGGGGTCGGCGGTCTCGGGCACCTCCCCCGGCCCCCCTACGGGCGCTTCGCGGCCCTCCGCGGGGGCGTCATGGCCCCCGGGGGCCTCCCGGGGGTCCTCGCCGGGTCCGGGCGGTCCGGGCCGCACAGCGGGCGCCCCGGGGGCCTCAGGGGCTTCAGAGGCGGTACCGGGCCCCCGGCCCAGGACGCGGCGGGTGGGTCGGCCGGGTTCGGCGGGCAGGGGCATCGCGGTCCAGGGTGGTACGGAAGGGTCGTCGGGGCAGCCTACGGCCGGACCCGGCCCCACCGCCGGGCCCCCGGCCGTGTCGGCCGCCGGACACGTGCGGCGCCGCTTCCTGGGGCTCCGCCCCAGACCCTCCCCCAGACTCCGTCCGGGGGGACCCCCACGCCTCAATGGCCGGCGGGGCTAATCTTTGCCCGCTCCCGGCCGTCGTGTGCGGCGCACAACCCACAGAGCGGCACCTGCGGGGCGTAGCCCAGCCAAATCCAGCCCCGCCGGCGTTTGAGGCGCGGGGGCTCGGGGGCGGAGCCCCCGCAGCGGCGCCGCACCTGAAGGCGGCCTGCGCGGGCTCGGGGGCAGGGCCCCCGCAGCGGCGCCGCACCTGAAGGCGGCCGGGCATCCGCGCAGCGGGAAGCGCAGCGGGAGCGGTCAGCGGCCCCGAAGGCGGCGGACCAGGATGCTGGCGTCCCCGCGGGATTCCAGATCGGCGAGGACGACCGCGACCGCCTCGCGCACGATGCGCCCGCGGTCGACCGCCAGCCCGTGCTCGCCGCGCAGCACCAGCCGCGCGTGCTCCAGGTCCATGAGCTCCTCGGCGGAGACGTAGACCGTGATCTTCTCGTCGTGCCGCTCGCGCCCGCTGGGCCGCCGGTTCGCGCCCCGGCCCTGCCCCTTGCCCCGCCGGTCCGGCTGGGAGGTTCCGTTGACAGAACCTTCCTGCGACCGCCGGGGTGCGCCCACGCCGGGCTCCGTGCCGGCCTCAGCCTCCCGGCTGCGGCCCTCCCCCGCCGTGCCGTCCGCCGAGGCGGCCGAGTGCTCGGCGCCCTGCGCCTCCTCGGCCCCGCGCCGGGGCGAGGACGACTGGAGGGCCATCCCCCCGGTCGTGCGGAACAGTTCGTCGGCTCCGGGCAGACTCACTCGGCGTGACACCGGGCGAGCACCTCCCTGGCCAGCTGGCGGTAGGCGGCGGCGCCGACGGAGTTGGAGGCGTACGTGGTGATCGGCTCACCGGCGACCGTGGTCTCAGGGAAGCGCACCGTGCGGCCGATGACCGTGTGGTAGACGTGGTCGTCGAAGGCCTCGACGACGCGCGCCAGCACCTCGCGGCTGTGCACCGTACGGGAGTCGTACATCGTGGCGAGGATGCCGTCGAGCTCCAGCTCGGGGTTGAGTCTCTCCTGCACCTTCTCGATGGTCTCGGTCAGCAGCGCCACACCGCGCAGCGCGAAGAACTCGCACTCCAGCGGGACGATGACCTTGTGAGCCGCCGTCAGGGCGTTCACGGTCAGCAGGCCGAGCGAGGGCTGACAGTCGATCACGATGTAGTCGTAGTCGGCCATCAGGGGCTTCAGGGCCCGCTGGAGGGTCGACTCGCGCGCGACCTCGCTGACCAACTGCACCTCGGCCGCGGACAGGTCGATGTTGCTCGGCAGCAGGTCCATGTTGGGGACCGCCGTCTTGAGCAGCACCTCGTCGGCCGACATGCCCCGCTCCATGAGCAGGTTGTAGACCGTCAGGTCGAGTTCCATCGGGTTCACGCCGAGGCCCACGGACAGCGCGCCCTGCGGGTCGAAGTCGACGAGCAGCACGCGGCGCCCGTACTCGGCGAGGGCGGCGCCCAGGTTGATGGTCGACGTGGTCTTGCCCACGCCGCCCTTCTGGTTGCACATCGCGATGATCTTCGCGGGACCGTGGTCGGTCAACGGACCCGGGATGGGGAAGTACGGGAGCGGGCGTCCGGTCGGGCCGATCCGCTCGCGGCGCTGGCGGGCAGCGTCGGGGGCGAGGGTGGCCGCGTACTCGGGGTCCGGTTCGTACTCCGCGTCGGGGTCGTAGAAGTGCCCTTCGGGCACGTTTTCGTAGTCGGCGAAACCCACGGGCTTTTCGCCGCTCAGGTCGCCGGCCCTGGAGTTCACGTCTAGGCCGTCCATGCTCTTTTGGGGCGTCGTCATGTGCTGGTGGTTTGCGAAGGTGCGGACTGCGACGGAGCCGACAGCTTCGAGCCCTCGACCACCCCCAGGAGCAAATGTCGACTCATTCACAAGTCGTCTTACCTCCTCGGACGTGACCAGGACACTTATCGATAGGTCAGCGTGGCACCATGCCGACGGTTGGCGACTCTATGGCGTGTCACCACTCAGCGGCAACACAATCCGCCGGACCCGGCACGATGTGTCGGCAACCGAACACCACTCTGTCAAGGGCGTGCGGGCTGCCACCGCGAAGTTTCGCGGGTGCGCGAAAGGGTTAAAGGGTTACGTTCGAGGCGAGTTGAGCGGGCTCCGCGGGCACCCCGCAAACGCGTCCGGCCGGACCTTGCGGGCAAGGTCCGGCCGGATACGTGAGATTGACGTCAGTCGTTGACGTTTCAGCCGAGCAGCGTGCTCAGCTCGAGGGTCTCGAGACCGTGGGCCTCGGCGACCGGACCGTAAACGACCTGGCCGTCATGGGTGTTGAGGCCCAGCGCGAGCGCCGGGTCACGACGCAGCGCCTCGACCCAGCCGAGGTTCGCGAGCTGCACGATGTAGGGCAGCGTGGCGTTCGTCAGGGCGTAGGTGGAGGTGTTCGGCACCGCGCCCGGCATGTTGGCGACGCAGTAGAAGACCGAGTTGTGGACCTGGAAGGTCGGCTCGGCGTGGGTGGTCGGACGGGAGTCCTCGAAGCAGCCGCCCTGGTCGATCGCAATGTCGACAAGTACACTTCCGGGCTTCATCTTGGCGACGAGCTCGTTGGTGACCAGCTTCGGGGCCTTCGCACCCGGGATCAGCACCGCGCCGATGACGAGGTCGGCCTCGACGACGGCCTTCTCCAGCTCGTAGGCGTTGGAGACGATCGTCTTGATCTTCGTACCGAAGATCTTGTCGGCCTCGCGGAGCTTGTTGATGTCGCGGTCCAGCAGGGTCACGTGGAAGCCCATGCCGATGGCGATCTGCGCGGCGTTCCAGCCGGAGACGCCGCCGCCGATGACGACGCACTCGCCGGCGTGGGTGCCGGGGACACCGCCCGGGAGGACGCCGCGGCCGCCGGCCGAGCGCATCAGGTGGTAGGCGCCGACCTGCGGGGCCAGGCGGCCCGCGACCTCGGACATCGGGGCGAGCAGCGGGAGCGCGCGGGTGGCGGTCTCGACCGTCTCGTACGCGATGGCGGTGGTGCCGGACTCCAGCAGGGCGTCCGTGCACTCGCGGGAGGCCGCGAGGTGCAGGTAGGTGAAGAGGGTCTGGTCCTTGCGGAGGCGGTGGTACTCCTCCGCGATCGGCTCCTTGACCTTCAGCAGCAGGTCAGCGGTCGCCCAGACCTCGTCGGCGGTACCGAGGATCTCGGCGCCGGCCGAGACGTACTCGGCGTCCGTGATCGAGGAGCCCACACCGGCGTTCTGCTCGATGAAGACCTGGTGGCCGTTGCGGACCAGCTCATGCACGCCGGCGGGCGTGATGGCGACCCGGAACTCGTTGTTCTTGACCTCGCGGGGGATGCCGACCTTCATCGTCGATCACGGTCCTTGACTCAGGGGGAATAACGGGGGCACTTCCATACATACCCGCCCACAAGAACGCGCAACGGGATGCACCACAGGATGACGTGGTGAAGCCAGTTTAATGAAGGATGAACTCGTGTCTAGCCTTGCAAACAAATAATCTTAGTCGGATCCACTACGGATTTCGCAGGCTGCGGGGTCCTCTCCCAGCAATCTGTCGGCCGCGGAACGGTGCAGCCTGGCGGCCGCGGGGTCGCCCAGCCGGTCGAGCGTGTCGGCCAGCCGCACCTGCAGCGCGGCCTGGAGCCGCTGGTCCCCGGCACGGCGCGCGAGCTCCACCGCCTCGCGGCAGGTGTGGAGCGATTCCTCGGGCCGGCCGGCGTACTCCTGGACCCGGGCCATCTCGCTCAACGCCTTTGCCTGACCCGGGACATCGGCCAGCCGCCGGTAGCCCGCGGCGGCGGCCCGCCAGCTGCGCAGCGCGTCCCCGTAGCGGCCCGCGTACGTGTGTACGTTTCCGAGCCGCCCGTACAGCCGGGCCTCGTCTTCGCGCTCCCCCCGCGCGTGCGCCTGGGCGAGTGCCCGGCCGAACCAGTCGGAGGCCCGGTGCCAGTCCGCCAACTCCTGGTACGCGCCGCCTACGGATTCCATCGCGCGGCCGGTGGCGTACGGGTCATTCGCGGCCCGTCCGGCGTCCAGCGCGGCCCGGTAGCGCTCCAGCGCCTCCTGGGTCCGGCCGGTCTCGGCGTCCAGATCGGCCAGATTGAGCAGCGCGGCGGCCTGCTCGCGGTGCAGGCCGCGGCGCTCGGCCACGTCCAGGACCAGGCGGTGCAGCCCGTACAGCTCGGGGGCGGCCCCTGCGGTGCCGCGGTGCTCCGCGAGCGCCCGTACGAGGGCTGCGACCAGCCGGCGGGCCAGGGTGTCCAGCTCCCCGTCGGCCACGGCGAGGGAGGCCGCGGCGGAGAGGGCGGGCAGCCGGGTGTCCAGCCAGGTGGCGGCGGCCCGCCGGTCGGGGAAGCGCAGGGCGCGCGGCAGGGCGTCCAGCTTCTCGGACACGCCGAGAAGACCGTCCTCGTCCGCCTCGGCCATGGCCCGGCAGGAGTGCAGCAGCCGTACGGTGCGCTCCAGCATCCGGGCCCGGGCGAGCTGGACCTCGGCCAGCCGCTCCTTGGCCTCCAGCAGGGCCTGGAGCAGGGGCGCCAGGCAGCCGGGCAGCAGGAACAGGCCGTCGTTCGCGTGGTGCAGGAGGCCCAGCCCGACGAAATCGTCCAGCGTGGACTGCGCGGCGGCGACGGAGCAGCCGGCCAGGGCGGACGCGGTGTGCGAGTCGACGACGCCGGCGGGGGCGAGCGGCAGGAGCCGCAGGGTCCGCTGGGCGGGCTGCGGCAGGGACTCGTAGACCAGCCGGAACGCGCGGCCGAGCGGTCCGCCGGCACTGGCGGGCATGTCGTGCAGCTGCTTGGCCACGTCGGCGACGGAGGCCTTGGGGTGCGCGGCGAGCCACCCGCCGACGAGGGCGAGCACGGCGGGCTGGCCCCCGCACTCCTCCGCGACGGCTTCGGCGGCGCGGGGGTCGACGGTGACGCGGATGTCGCCGATGCGGTGGGCGAGCATCCGGACGGCGGAGGGGGTGTCCAGTCCGCCGAGGGTGCAGGGGCGCACGTCGGGGATCCCGGTGAGGGGGCCCTCGGCGGTGACGACGACGAGGCACTCGGGGGTGTCCGGCAGCAGGGCGTCGACCTGGTGCGGGTTGTCGGCGTCGTCGACCAGGATGATCATCCGCCGGCCGTCGAGCGCGGTGCGCAGGGCGGAGCTGAGCTCGTCCTCCCCGGCCCCGGGGGGCGTGGTCTGCCCGAGCCCCTCGATCAGCCCCCTGACGGCCCGCTCGGTGGCCACGGCCTCCCCGCCGGGGGCGGTGAGCCGGGTCCGGAGCACGCCGTCGGGATACTGCTCGGCGACCTCCCGCACGAACGCCTCGGCCAGCGCGGTCCGCCCGGAGCCCGGCCGCCCGGCGATGAGCAGGACCCGCGCGCGGGGCGCCTTGGCCTTGCGGCCGGAAAGGGTGTCGAGTCCGGTCCGTGCGATGTCCTCGCGCAGCTCCTTGAGCTCACGCCGCCGCCCGACGAAATCCGCCACGGATCCGCTCCTCTCGCTGCCTTCGGATTGCGAGCGTAGTTCACGCAGAGCGACGGACAGGGTGGAGCGCGGCGGACAAATCCCCCAATCGGATCAGCCGATGTTCCCATTTTCTACCCGCGCCTCGTCCGGGCGGACCCGGCGCCTCAATCGCCGGCTCAAACGCCGGAGGGGCTGGATTTGGCTCATGCCGCCCGCCTGGTGCGGCTGGATTGCCCGCAGGGCAATTTCAGCCCCGCCGGCGTTTGAGGCGCCGCCGGGGGCAAAACCAGCCTCGCCGGCGTTTGAGGCGCGGGGGTCCGGGGGCCGGCCCCCGGCAGCGGCGCCGCGCCCGCGGGACGGCGGGGGCACATCCAGCCCCTCCGGCGGAGCCGGCGCGGCGCCCGCGGGCTACGCCTCGTACGGGCGGGCCGGCCAGGGGGCCGAGGCCGGGCGCAGGGACTCCACCCCGCCGGGGCCCGCGGCAAGGGCGGCCGACAGTGCCAAGACCCCCGTCACCAGCCCCGGGTTGCCCAGTCGGCCCGCCAGGACCCCGGCGACCAGGTCGGCGAGGGGGACGCGGGCGATCTCCATGTCGGCCTCCTCCTCGGAGACCTCGTACCGCTCCCCCTCCGCCTCGGACAGGTCACGCGCGAGGAAGATCCGGACCGCCTCGTCCGAACCCCCCGGCGAGGAGAAGAAGTCGGCGAGCACCCGCCAGTCCTCCGCCTTGACGTGCGCCTCCTCGTACAGCTCCCGCTCCGCCGCGCTCAGCGGGTTCTCCCCCGGCACGTCGAGCAGTCCCGCCGGCAGCTCCCACAGCCGGTGCCGCACGGGGTGCCGGAACTGCTTGAGGATCAGCACCCGCTGCTGCTCGTCGAGGGCGAGGACGCACACCGAGCCGGGGTGCGCCTGGTAGTCGCGGCGCACCACCGAACGGTCCGGCATCCGCACCTGGTCCGATTTGACCGCGGTCTTCGCGCCCTGGAACGGGGTCCGCGAGGCGATGACCTCCCACGACTCCGGTGTGTCCACGATGTCGTTGCCCATGGCCATGGCCAGTACCTTTCCGAAAACGCGACAGCCGGGGCACGATCCGTGCCCCGGCTGTCTACGTTATGCGGTCAGGCGCTCACTTCGCGGACTGCTGCCGCTCCACGGCCGCCTTGACCAGGCCCGCGAACAGCGGGTGCGGGCGCGTCGGGCGCGAGCGCAGCTCCGGGTGGGCCTGGGTGGCCACCAGGTAGGGGTGCACCTCGCGCGGGTACTCGACGTACTCGACCAGCTTGTTGTCCGGGGACGTACCGGAGAAGACCAGACCGGCCTTCTTCTCCAGCTCGCCGCGGTAGGAGTTGTTGACCTCGTAGCGGTGGCGGTGGCGCTCGTCCACGTACGCCTGGTCGCCGTAGACCTCGCGCACGATGGAGCCCTCGGCGAGCTTCGCCGGGTACATGCCCAGGCGCATGGTGCCGCCCAGGTCGCCCGCGCCCTCGACGAAGGCCAGCTGCTCCTCCATGGTCGAGATGACCGGGTGCGGGGTGGAGGCGTCGAACTCGGTGGAGTTCGCGTCCTCGATGCCCGCGAGGTTCCGCGCGGCCTCGATGACCACGCACTGCAGGCCCAGGCACAGGCCGAGCAGCGGGATCTTGTTCTCGCGGGCGTAGGTGATCGCGCCGACCTTGCCGTTGACGCCGCGGTCGCCGAAGCCGCCGGGCACGCAGATCGCGTCCACGTCGCCGAGCACCTCCGCGGCGCCGGCCGGGGTCCTGCAGTCGTCGGAGGTGACCCACTTGATCTGGACGCGGGCCTTGTTGGCGAAACCGCCGGCGCGCAGCGCCTCGGTCACCGACAGGTAGGCGTCGGGCAGGTCGATGTACTTGCCGACGAGCGCGACCTTGACCTCGTGGTCGGGGTTGTGGACGCGGTCCAGCAGGTCCTCCCAGACCGTCCAGTCCACGTCGCGGAACGGCAGGTCGAGCTTGCGCACGACGTAGGCGTCCAGGCCCTCGGTGTGCAGGACCTTCGGGATGTCGTAGATCGACTTGGCGTCGATGGCCGCGACCACGGCCGCCTCGTCCACGTCGCACATCAGCGAGATCTTGCGCTTGATGGAGGTCGGGACGTCGCGGTCGGCGCGCAGCACGATCGCGTCGGGCTGGATGCCGATGTTGCGCAGGGCCGCGACCGAGTGCTGGGTCGGCTTGGTCTTCAGCTCGCCGGAGGGGCCGATGTAGGGCAGCAGCGAGATGTGCACGACGAAGACGTTGTCGCGGCCGACCTCGTGGCGGACCTGGCGGACGGTCTCCAGGAACGGCAGCGACTCGATGTCGCCGACGGTGCCCCCGACCTCGGTGATGACGACGTCGACGTCCTCGGTCGCCATGCGCCGGATGCGGTGCTTGATCTCGTTGGTGATGTGCGGGATGACCTGGACGGTGTCGCCGAGGTACTCGCCGCGCCGCTCCTTGGCGATGACCGTGTTGTAGACCTGGCCGGTGGTGACGTTGGCCGAGCCGTCGAGGTCGACGTCGAGGAAGCGCTCGTAGTGGCCGATGTCCAGGTCCGTCTCGGCGCCGTCGTTGGTGACGAACACCTCGCCGTGCTGGAACGGGTTCATCGTGCCCGGGTCGACGTTCAGGTACGGGTCGAGCTTCTGCATCGTGACCCGCAGGCCGCGCGCCTTCAGGAGCGCACCCAGGCTGGAGGCCGTCAGGCCCTTGCCGAGGGAGGAAGCGACACCCCCGGTGACGAAGATGTGCTTGGTCGTCATGGCTGTGCTGTTTCGAAAAGCAGCGGGCGGCATCGCCAAGAGGGGGCTCCCGTGGTCGCGAGGTGAGGTGCGTCCGACGCCGGCCACCGTCGATCCGGAAGGGTCTCAGGGGGCGCCGAAGCTGCGGTTTCGGGGCTCCTGATTTGCACAGGCAGACCACCGGTCCACGGGGTACCAGCCTATCAGCGCCCGGAGCCGTCCGCCTCCGGCCACGCGGCGCGGAGGTTCCGTCCGCGGGCGGTCGCGGGGGCGTCGCGGGACGTCGTGCCCGCGCACCGGCCGCTCACCCGTTTGGCCCAACCACATTCTTCCGGGGCTTAAGGAGATCACTAGGGTGCCGTCATATCCTGCTCGGATATCGCACACATCGCCGCCGAGCAGTCCGTCGGACGACTCTCACCGAGCCGGTATACGGAATCATGGCTCTCACGCGGGGATCCCCACACACAGGAGACCGCGCAACCAGCGCAATGCAAGCGCCCTTCGGGGTGGACGTGACCGTTCGACTGGAGATGCCAACGTGTCCGGGCGCATCGAGGATTACGCACTGATCGGGGACATGCAGACCGCGGCGTTGGTCTGCCGGGACGGGGCAGTGGACTGGTTGTGTCTGCCACGTTTCGACTCCCATGCCGTGTTCGCGAGCATTCTCGGCACCGAGGATCACGGCTTCTGGCGGATCGGCCCGGCGTTCCCGGCGGGATCCGAGGCCCCGCGTGCCGCCCGCCGCCGCTACCGCGGCGACTCGCTCGTGCTGGAGTCGGAGTGGGAGACCCCGCGCGGCACCGTGCGGGTGATCGACTTCATGCCGCCCCGCGAGGACCACGCCCCGCAGCTGATCCGCATCGTGGAGGGCGTCAGCGGGCGCGTCCCGATGCGCTCCGCGCTGCGCATGCGGTTCAGCTACGGGCGCGTCGTGCCCTGGGTGCACAAGGTCGACGGGCGCACCGTCGCCGTGGCCGGCCCCGACTCGGTCTGGCTGGACACCGAGGCGCAGACGTACGGCAAGGACCTGACCACGTACTCCGACTTCACCGTCGGGCCGGGCGACCGGATGGCCTTCAGCATCAGCTGGGAGCGCTCGCACAAGAGCGCGCCGGAGCCCCCCGACGCCGAGGCGGCGCTGGAATCGACCACCGAGTTCTGGCGCGAGTGGGTCGAGCAGTGCACGTACCACGGGCCCTACCGGGAGGCCGTGGTCCGCTCCCTGATCACCCTCAAGGCCCTCACGTACGGCCCCACGGGCGGGATCGTCGCCGCGCCGACCACCTCCCTGCCGGAGGAGATCGGCGGCGTCCGCAACTGGGACTACCGCTACACGTGGCTGCGCGACGCCGCCATCACCCTGTCCTCGCTGCTGCGCACCGGCTACCGCGAGGAGGCCCGCGCCTGGCGCGAGTGGCTGCTGCGCGCGGTGGCCGGCGACCCGGAGAACCTGCAGATCATGTACGGGATCGCGGGCGAGCGGGAGCTCGGCGAGACCGAGCTGGACTGGCTGCCGGGCTACGAGGGCTCCCGCCCGGTCCGCGTCGGGAACGGCGCCGCGGGCCAGCTCCAGCTCGACGTGTACGGCGAGGTCACCGAGGCCCTGCACCTGGGCCACATGACCGGCCTGGCCCGCAGCGACTACGCCTCGCTGCTCCAGCTGAAGCTGATCCGCTACCTGGAGACCCACTGGGACCAGCCGGACGAGGGCATCTGGGAGGTGCGCGGCCCGCGCCGCCACTTCGTGCACTCGAAGGTGATGGCCTGGGTGGCCGTGGACCGCACGATCAAGCTGATTGAGAGCGGGGACGCGGACGGCCCGCTGGAGCGCTGGCGCGAGCTGCGCGACGAGATCCACCAGGACGTGTGCGAGAAGGGCTACGACAAGGAGCGCAACACCTTCACCCAGTCGTACGGGTCGAAGGAGCTGGACGCCTCCCTGCTGCTGATCCCGCAGATGGGCTTCCTGCCGCCGGACGACAAGCGGGTCATCGGCACCATCGAGGCGATCCAGCGCGAGCTGTCCACGCCCGACGGTTTCATCCTGCGCTACCCGACGGCGGGCGAGGAGGCCGGCGTGGACGGCCTGGAGGGCGACGAGGGGGCCTTCCTGGCCTGCTCGTTCTGGATGGCCGACGACCTGGCGATGATCGGGCGGGTGGACGAGGCGCGGCGGCTCTTCGAGAAGCTGCTGTCGCTCCGCAACGACCTGGGGCTGCTGGCCGAGGAGTGGGACCCGCGGCTCCAGCGGCAGGTGGGGAACTTCCCGCAGGCCTTCAGCCACGTTCCGCTGATCGACACGGCCCTGCGGCTGACGGCGAGCGGGGCGTACGGAGGCTGACTAGCCTGGAAGTGTCGTACGCCCCTCCGCCCCTCTCGGAAGGGGGTAGCCATGGCTCCCCTCTCGAAGGCGGGCACGGCACTCGCCGAGCTCCGCGACGATCTGTCCGGTGACGTCTTCGCTCCGGACGATCCGGGGTACGACGAGGCCCGCACGCTCTACAACGGGATGATCGACCGCAGGCCCGCCGTGATCGCGCAGTGCGCGAGCCCGGTGGACGTGGTGACCGCCGTGCGCTTCGCACGGCGGCTCGACCTGCCCGTCGCGGTGCGCGGCGGCGGCCACAGCGTCGCCGGGATGTCCCTCAACGACGGCGGCCTGGTCGTGGACCTGCGCCGGATGAACGCGGTCACGGTCCATCCCGGGGCGAAGGCCGTCCGCGTCGAGGGCGGCGCCACGATGAGCCACCTGGACCGGGCCTGCGAGCCGTACGGGCTGGCGACCACCGGCGGCCGCGTCTCCACCACCGGGGTCGGCGGCTTCGTGCTGGGCGGCGGCACCGGGTGGCTGGACCGGAAGTTCGGCCTGGCGGTGGACAACCTGCTGGGCGCGGAGCTGGTGACCGCCGACGGCGAGATGGTGACGGCGACCGAGCAGGACCACCCCGAGCTGTTCTGGGGGCTGCACGGCGGCGGCGGGAACTTCGGCATCGCGACCTCGCTGACCCTGCGGCTGCACGAGCTGCCGGTCATGTCCGTGGCGTTCGTGCTGTACCTGCCGGAGCGCGGGCCCGAGATGGTCCGTACGTACCGGGACGTCATGGAGGACGGTCCGCGCGAGGCCGGCGGCGGCGCCATCTACATGACCGGCCCGCCCGAGGAGTTCGTCCCGCCGCACCTGGTCGGCCTGCTGCTGGCGGCCGCGCTGGTCACCTACGCGGGCCCCGAGGAGGAGCTGCGCAGGCTGGTCGCGCCGCTGCTGGCGATCCCGCACGAGGCGGAGATGGTGACGGCCCTGCCCTACGCGGACCTCCAGTGCATGATCGACGACCCGCCGGGCATGCGGAACTACTGGTCGGCGGAGTACCTGACCGGTGTGCCCGACGAGTTCGTGGACGTGTTCTGCGCCCGCGCGGACTCCATGCCGGTGCCGTCCGGCACCCAGCACGTCGTGTGGCCGCAGGGCGGCGCGATCGCGGAGGGCCCGGCCGACTATCCGGTGTCGTTCCGCGACGCGCCGTGGGCGGTGCACCCGTTCGGCGCCTGGGAGGACCCGGCCGACGACGAACGCGGCCGCCAGTGGGTCAAGGACGTCCGCGCCGACGTCCAGCCGTGGAGCACCGGCGCGGTGTACCTCAACTTCACCGGGGACGAGGGCGCGGACCGGACGGTCGCCGGCCTCGGCCCCGACAACATGCGGCGGCTGGGCGAGCTGAAGCGGCAGTACGACCCGGACAACGTCTTCCGCTTCAACCACAACATCCGGCCCGTCTAGTGCTGTGGCCGGAAAGGTTTGCCGGGTCGCGGCGTCCGGTGCGGTGCATCGCAAGGCGGAGGACCGCGGCTCGTACTGGACGTACTTGCGTGGTCCGACAACGCGGCGAGGTGCCGTGCCTGGGGGTACCTCCCAGCGGTAGCTGGGGGAGCGCCGCGACCCGGTGAACCTTTCCGGTCACAGCACTAGGAGCGGAGTCAAGTGAGGGCGGCGATCACCTCGCGTGCCGCGCGCTCGCCCTCGGTGGCGCCGCCCTCCATGAAGCCCTGGAAGTCGTAGCTGCAGTGCTCGCCGCCGATGTGGATGTTGCCCTGCGCGGTGCCCTCGTACTTGGCGTAGCGGTGCAGATAGCCGGTGGGCCAGTAGGAGTAGGCCCCGAGGGAGTACGGGTTGCGGTGCCAGGCGGAGATCTGGGCCCGCCCGTTCCAGACCGCCTTGGTGCCCGGGAAGAAGGAGTCGACGCCGGTCAGCACCCGGCCCGCGAGGTCCCGTACGTACGGGTCGGACTCGGTGGCGAAGGGGGTGCCCGGGGTGAGCGCCCCGGCCAGGGTGCCGCCGCCGTACTGCAGCAGGATCCCGCCGGTGCCGGGCTGCACCTTGGTGGTGTCCCAGGTCTGCTGGACCGGCGAGTCGGTGAAGCAGTCGCCGGCGGAGACCCCGGGCCAGGGGCCGGTGCCGCGCCAGGGGCGGGCGGTGAACTGCATGTTGAGCTTGGTGCAGTAGCCCATCCTGGCGTCCCTGAGCAGGTTGCGCATGAGGGGGTCGAAGCCGGCCCCGGAGGTGTCGATGCGCTGGAGGATCGGGAGCGGCAGGCAGAGGACGGTGTGGTCGGCGACGACCGTGCGGGTGGCGCCGGAGTCGTCGAAGGTGAGGGTCTGGGTGCCGTCGGCGTTGGCGCGTACGGCGACCAGCTCGCGGCCCATGACGATCGAACCGGCGGGCAGGGCCGCGGCGATGGCGTTCGGCAGCCGGTCGTTGCCCCCGGTGATGTGGTAGCGCTCGTTGGACAGGCCCCAGACGTTGAAGTGGCCGGGGTTGGGCTGATAGCCCATCAGGAGGACCAGGGCGAGGGCGGACTGCCGGTCGGTGTCGGCGCCGTACTCGACGTTGTAGGCCACGTCGATGAAGCGGCCGAGCCGCGAGCCGTGGCCGCCGGGGACCCGGGTCTCGATCCACTCGTGGAGGGTCATGTCGTCGAGGGCGGTGCCGGCGGGCGTGGTGCTGTTCCAGCTGACCTCGCCGGCCTCCTGGAGGTCGCGGCGCAGGGCCTGGTAGACGGCCTTGAAGTCCTCGTCGGCCTGGCCGCGGGAGTAGTAGCCGCCGTTGAACCAGAGGACTTCCTCGGCCCCGTTGGGGCCGCCGCCGAGGAAGTCCTCGGTGGGGAGGTCGAACCGCCGGCACAGCTCCAGGATCTTCTTGTGGCTGGTGTCGATGAGCTCGCCGCCGATCTCGGAGGTCTGCCCGTACGCCCAGTGCTCGCGCTGGGTCCACATGCGGCCGCCGACCCGGGCCGGGTTGGCCTCGTAGAGGGTGCAGGCGACGCCCGCGTCCTTGAGGGTCAGGGCGGCCGTCAGGCCCGAGATGCCGGCGCCGACCACGGCGACGCGGGCGGGGCCGACGGGCTTCTTGGCGGGGGCGGCCTCGACGGCATGGGCGGTCGCGGTCGCGGAGGAGGCGAGGGCGGCCGTGAGGCCGAGGGCGGCGGCGCGGCCGAGGAGTTCGCGGCGGGTGGAGCCGCGGACCTCGGCGACGGGCAGGCCGAGCCGGCGGGCGGCGGCGTGTTCGGCGGCGAGCTGCTTCAGGGCGTGCATGAGGGGCGTACGGGCCATGGCGGGGCTCCTCAGACGTTCGCGACGGTGGCGGAGGGGGAGGTAGGTGCGTCGGGGCGCTCGGCCGCGTCCTCCAGGACGATCCGGCCGATGATCTCGTAGCGCTCGGGGGCCTTCGCCTTGAGCCAGAGGCCGAGGCCGAGGCCGCCGGCGAAGACGCCGCCGACGATCCACGGGATCAGCGTGAAGAAGACGGATCCGGCGGCGCTGCCGGCCGCGGTCTCCATGTTGAGCACCAGCAGGACCACGACGGCGATCATCCCGATGCCGCCGAGCAGCGGCGCGGTGAAGGTCTTGAACCAGTGCCGGTCCTCGGGGTGGTTCTTGCGGAAGTAGCCGATGACGGCGAAGGAGCACAGCGTCTGGACGATGAGGATCGCCATCGTGCCGAGGATCGCGAGCAGGGTGTAGAGGTGCAGGTAGGGGTCCTGCCCGGTGAGCCAGAAGCCGGCGACGAGCGCGGTGGCGATGGCGGTCTGCACGACCGAGGCCACGTACGGCGAGCCGTGCTTGGCGTGGGTGCGGCCGAGCTTCGGGGACAGGAAGCCCTCGCGGCCGATGGCGTAGAGGTAGCGGGCGGCGCACTGGTGGAAGGCCATGCCGCAGGCGAAGGAGCCGGTGAGCAGCAGCCACTGGAAGGCGTCGACGGCCCACGCGCCGATGAAGGTCTGGGTGGGGGCGAAGAAGAGGTCGAGGGGGCTGGTGGAGGCCGAGAGCTCCACGGATCGGGCCAGTCCGTTGCCGGCGATGGTCATCCAGGACACGTAGATGTAGAAGAGGCCGACGCCGACGACGGAGATCAGGGTCGCCTTGGGGATGACCCGCTTGGGGTCGCGGGACTCCTCTCCGTACATGGCGGTGGACTCGAAGCCGACCCAGGACCAGAAGGCGAAGAAGAGGCCGAGCCCGGCGGAGGTCCCGGTGAAGGCGTTCTTCGGGTTGACCGGCTCCAGCGGGATCCCTTCCGGGCCGCCGCCCGCGATCAGCACGGCGGTGGCGACGGCGAACAGCACGGCGATCTCGGCGACGAGCATGACGCCGAGGGCCTTGGCGGTGAGGTTGATGTCGAAGTGGGCGAGGGCGGCGGTGACGGCGAGCATCGCGGCCGCGTACAGGACCCAGGGCAGGTCGACGCCGAGCTGGTCGTGGACGGTGGTCTTGGCGAAGTAGGAGAAGACCCCGACGATCGAGGCCTCGAAGACGATGTAGGCGAGGACGGCGAGCATCCCGGACGCCATGCCGGCGATGCGGCCGAGGCCGTGCGAGATGTAGCCGTAGAAGGCGCCGGCGGCGGTGATCCGCTTGGCCATGGCCACGTAGCCGACCGCGAAGACGGTCAGGACGAGGGTCGCGAAGAGATAGCCGGCCGGGGCGCCGGTGCCGTTCCCGAAGCCGACCGCGATGGGGAGGTTTCCGGTCATGGCGGTGATCGGGGCGGCGGTGGCGACGGCCATGAAGACGACGCCGACCAGTCCGACCGAGTTGGCTTTGAGCCGCTGCACTTGCGGGGCGGCGGATGCCTGGTCCTTGTGACCGGTGGTGCCGGTGGTGCCTCTGCTCATGACTGCTGCCTCTTCCGTGTGGAGGGCGCCCACTCTCGCCCCGCGTGACGCAGACCACAATCGGCACGCGGTCCGATAATCCCCTTGTCGGGGCGACGAGTTGTCGGGCCGGATGGGGGCACACGCGCCTCCGTAACCGGCCGGTGATGTGCTCGGAACAGGCCTGGCGGTAGCGTCCCGCGCTATGGACAACCAGGGCGGAATCACGGTTCAGCGGGCACTGGAGCTGCCGGGGCTGCGCAGCGGGCTGCCGGAGGTGGTGGCCTGCGCCGACCGGCTGGGCCGGACCGTCCGCTGGGTGCACGCGGGCGAGGTGCCGAACATCGCGTCCCTGCTCAAGGGCGGCGAGCTGCTGCTGACCACGGGGCTGGGCCTCGGCACCCGGCCCGCCGAGCAGCGTGCCTTCGTACGCCGCCTCGCGGACCGGGGCATCGCGGCGCTGGTGGTCGAGCTGGGCCCGCGCTTCACCCGGCTCCCGGCGACGATCGTGGACACGGCCCGCGCAGCGGGTCTCCCCCTCGTCCAACTCCACCGCGAGGTCCCCTTCGTCGCCGTCACGGAGGAGGTGCACACCGAGATCGTCAACCACCACTACGCGCTGCTCCAGCGGGCCGAGGAGGTCCACCGGCGCTGTACGGAGGCCCTGCTGGGCGGTGGCGGCATCCCGCAAGTCCTGAAGATCCTGGCCGACTTCACGGGGAACCCGGTCTTCCTGGAGACCCCCGACGGGCAGCTGCTGTACGCGGCCGGCAGCTCGGGCGGGGACGCGGGCGCCGATCCGCTGCAGGTGTGGGAGGGCCTGCGGGGCCAGCGCGAGGCCGAGCCGTCGGCGAACACGGTGGTGATCGACGTGCCGGGCGGCGGCCACGGCACGGGCTCGGTCCGCGCGCGGGTGGTCCTGGTCGGGGTCTCGGCCCCGCTGCAGCCGGTCCACCGGATGGCGGCGGAACGCACGGCGGGCGTCCTGGCCGTCGTACTGATGCAGGCCCGCCAGGAGGAGGAGCTGGCGGCGCGCGGCCGCGGCGACTTCCTGACGGACCTGGCGGAGGGCCGCATCTCGGCGGAGGACGCCCCGGCGCAGGCCCGGGTCCTGGGCTTCAAGCCGGGGGCGGGCCCGCTGCTGCCGATCGTGATGCGGCTGTCCTCGGAACTGGCCCCCTCCGGCAACTGGGCGGTCCTGGCCCGCGCGGTCCTGGAGGAGCTGTCGTCCGTCGGGGTCCCGGTGCTGCTGGGCGTCCGCCCGGTCGAGGGCCGTGTACCCCTGCTGGTCTCCCTGCGCACCGAATCGGAGCGCACGGCGGTGGCGGACCGGGTGGCCACGGCGCTGCGGGCGGGCGTGGAGCGCGCCGGCCTCGACCGTGCGGGGGCGCCGCCGGCGGTGGTCGTCGGGGTCGCGGGCGGCTGGGCGGCGGCCTCGGCGGGCCTGCGCCACGCCGCGGAGACCGCCACGGCGGCCCACGGCCTGCCGGCCCGCCCCTGGTACGACGCCCGCCGCCTGGACATCGACCTCCTCCTCTGGCGGCTGCGCGAACACCCCGACCTGGCGGCCTTCGTGGACCGCGCGATCGGCCCGCTCCGCACCCACGACACGACGTCCCGCCCCCCGCTCCTCCCCACGCTGGAGACATACCTGGCCCACGCGGGCCGCAAGGCGGAAACGGCCCGCGAGCTCCACCTGAACCGCCAGACCCTCTACAACCGCCTGGCCCGCATCTCGGAACTCCTGGGCACGGACCTGGACGACCCCGAAACGGTCCTCTCCTTGAGCCTGGCCCTGCGCGCGCGCCGCCACGTGCCCACGCCTTCTTGACGCGCCCCTCGCACGGCTCGGCCCCGGGGGCCCACCCTCTCGATGCGCCCCTCGCACGTTCCCCGGGGCTCCGCCCCGGACCCCGTACGGGCGCTCCGCGCCCCGATCCTTGAGCCGCACCGGCCCGCCCAGCCGCAGCCAAATCCAGCCCCGCCGGCGATTGAGGCGCGGGGGTCCGGGGGCGGAGCCCCTGGGAAGGCGGGGCACGGCCTGGTTCGCGGCGGGCCGTCAGGACAGGTAGCCGCCGTCGATGTCCAGCACGGCCCCGGTGATGAACGACGCCGCCGCCCCGGCCAGGAAGACGATCCCGGCCGCCACCTCCTCCGGCCGCCCGAAGCGCCCCATCGCATTGGCCGCCCGCTGCACATCCGCGAACGGCCCGTCCGGCCGGTTCATGTCCGTCGCCACCGACCCGGCCCGCACCACGTTCACCGTGATGCCCCGCGGGGCCAGGTCCCGCGCCGCGCCCTTGCTGTAGGCGACGATCGCCGCCTTGGTCGCTGCGTAGTCGGCGACCCCCGCGAACCCGGGCCGCACGGACAGGTTCGACCCGACCGTGACGATCCGGCCCCCTTCGCCCATCACCCTCGCCGCGGCCCGGACACCCGCGGCGACCCCGCCCACGTTGACGGCCAACTGCCGTTCGACGGCCTCGAGGTCGGCCTCCTCGTCCACTCGGCCGCCCACCAACACACCCGCGTTGTTGACCAGGATGTCCAGCCGTCCGAAATCGTCCGCCACGGCCTCCACCAGCTCGGTCACCTGCTTCGCATCGGCCTGGTCGGCCCGGTACGCCGCCGCCCGTATCCCACCGCTCCGCAGCTCCCCGGCCAACGCCTCCGCCCGATCCGCCGAGGACACGTAGCTGATCGCCACGTCCGCCCCCTCGGCCGCCAACGCCCGTACGGTCGCCTCGCCGATACCGCGCGCACCCCCGGTGACCAGCGCCACCTTGCCGTTCAGACCTGCCACGAGAACCCCAACCCTTCTAGACCGATCGGTACGAAACAAGGAGCAGGCTACTATATCGATCGGTACACAATGACAGGGGAGGCAGGCATGGCCACCGGACGACCACGCGAGTTCGATGTGGACGAGCGCCTGGACCTCGCGATGCGCGTCTTCTGGGAGCACGGCTACGAAGGGGCCGGGCTGGCCGAGCTCACCGAGGCGATGGGCATCAGCCGCCCGAGCCTCTACGCCGCCTACGGAAACAAGGAGACCCTCTTCCGCAGGGCGGTCGAGCGCTACGCCGACGGCCCCGCGCGGCACATCCGCGAGGCGCTCCTGAAACCCACCGCCCGCGCGGCCGCCGAGCACCTGCTCCGGGGCGCCGTCGAGGTCACCACGTCAGCGGAGAACCCCTCCGCCGGGTGCCTCGTCGTCCAGGGCGCGCTCGCCACGAGCAGCCAGGCCGATGGAATCCGCGAGGAGTTGGCGGCCCGCCGCCACACCGGCGAGGAACGGCTCCGCGAACGGTTCGAGCTCGCCCGACAGGAAGGCGAGCTCCCGGACGACACCGACGCCGCCGCACTCGCGCGCTACATCACGACGGTCTCGTACGGGATCTCGGTCCAGGCGTCGAGCGGCGCCACCCGCGAAGACCTCCACCGCACGGTGACCCTGGCCCTCCTCGCCTGGCCCTCCCACACCCAGGGGCCCCAGCGGTAGCCGGGGCAGAGCCCCCAACGGCACCCCTACCGCCGGCCCCGCTCCGTCAACTCGTCGTAGACGGACAGCACCTGCGCCACCGTGTCGTCCTCCGACGGCCACGTCCCGGCCTGCGCACGCCCGGCGGCGGCCAGCTCGGCCCGGCGGTCCGGGTCCGCCAACAGGCCGGACACGGCCGAGGCGAGGGCCCCCGCATCGCCCGGCGGGACCAGCACCGCCCCCTCGCCCACCAGCTCCGGCACTCCGCCCACCGCCGTCGCCACCAGCGGCACCCCGACCCGCAGCGCCTCCTGCGCCAGCAGGGCCCGCTCCTCCCAGCGGCTCGGCAGTACCGCCACGTCCGCCGCCGCCAGCAGCTGCGCCGCGTCCCGGCGCCGCCCCAGCAGCCGTACGGGGAGCCCCTCGGCCTCGATCCGCCGGGACAGTTCGGCCCGGAGCGGCCCCTCACCCGCGATCACCAGCAGCGGCAGGGGCTCCAGCGTCCGCCATTCCCGCGCCGCGTCGAGCAGTACGGAGTACCCGCGGTGCGGCACCAGGCTCCCGACCGCGATCAGCAACGGCCGGGCCACCGCTCCGAGTTCCGCCCGCGCCTTGCCCGGATCCGCATCCGCCCTCCCCGCCGGCACAGCCGCCACGGCGGCCACCGGCGCCAGCCGCGCGTCCCGCGCACCCCGCAGCCGCGCGAGGTCCACCTGGTCCGATGAGGCCCCCAGCACCACCGCCGCGGCCCGCGCCACGTGCCGCTCCAGCATCCGGCTCAGCCGCCCGAGCGCACCCGCGGCCGCCGGGCCGTCGCCGTGCCAGCTCACCACCAGCGGCACCCGCCGCCCCCGCAGGGCCAGCGCGGCCCGCAACCCGGCCCGCACCCCGTGCGCGTGCACCACGTCGGCCGCGGCGCACGCGGCCCGCAGCGCGCCCACCGCATCGGGCGAGAACTGCGCCCCGGCGCCGGTGAAGTCGTACTCCCCCTCCGCCTCGACGGGCGCGCACACCGTGACCCGTACGCCGCGCGCGGCGAGCCCGGTCGTGAGCGACCGCACGTGTGCGCTGCTGCCCACGCCCGCGGCCCCGCCCAGCACTTGGACGGTACGCAGGGGCGGGCGCCCATAGGGCTGTGCCGGGAGGGAGGCGGAGACCGGGGAGCTGCTCACGGGCCGAAGCTCCAGGGTGAGGGAGTCAGAGACGTCGCCCAGGATGCCAGTCCGCACGCGCGTTCCGGGACCATACGGGTGCGGATACCGTGAGAGATACCGCAGGACACCCCCCATCCTCACCCACACGGGCTAGCGGAGCGTCACCCCGACGCCCTGGCACCCCGCCGCCCCGCCGCTCCAGAAACGACCGAGGGCCCGGAGCGCCGTGCGCCCCGGACCCGGGTCCCGTCGTCCGGCGGATCCGACCGATCCGGCGGATCCGATCGGTCAGCCGTCCGCGCGCGCCGCCGCGAGGAGTTCCTCGGCGTGCGCCCGCGCCGACACCGAGTCCTCGTGGCCGGCCAGCATGCGCGACAGCTCGCGGATGCGGGCCTCGCCCTCCAGGACGGTGACCCCGCTGCGCGTCACGGACCCGTCGTTGGTCTTCTCGACGAGCAGCTGCCGGTCCGCGAAGGCCGCGACCTGCGGCAGGTGCGTGACGACCACGACCTGCGCCGACTTGGCCAGCTTCGCCAGCCTCCGGCCCACCTCGACCGCCGCCTTGCCGCCGACGCCCGCGTCGACCTCGTCGAAGAGGTACGTGGGCACCGGGTCGGAGCCCGCGAAGACCACCTCGACCGCCAGCATCACCCGGGACAGCTCGCCGCCCGAGGCGCCCTTGGCGATCGGCCGCGGCTGGGCCCCGGGGTGCGGGGCCAGCAGCAGCTCGACCTCGTCCGCGCCCGAAGGTCCGTAGGCGACGGCCCGGCCGTCCACCTCCACCCCGTCCGCGTCCTCGACCTGCCGGATGTCGATCGTCACCCGCGCGTGCGGCATCGCCAGCGACGCCAGCTCCTCCGTCACGGCCGAGGCGAACCGCGTCGCCGCCTCCACCCGCGCGTCCGTCAACGCCTGTGCCAGCAGGGACAGTTCGGACCGCAGACCGTCCCGCTCCGCGGTCAGCTCGGTGATCCGCTCGTCGTCGCCGTCCAGCTCCAGCAGCCGCGCCGCGCCCCGCTCGGCCCACTCCAGCACCGCGTCCACGGTGCCGTAGGAGCCGTACTTGCGGGTCAGCTGGGTCAGGGCCGCCCGCCGCTCCTCCACCGCCGCCAGCCGCAGCGGATCGGCGTCCAGGTCGTCGGCGTAGCCCGCCAGCTCCCCGGCCACGTCGGACAGCAGGATGCCCAGCTCCCCGATCCGCTCGGCGAGCGCGCCCAGGGCCGCGTCGTGGGACCGTACGGACTCCAGGGCCCGGTGGGCGCCCGCGACGAGCGTGTTCGCGTCGATGCCCTCGGGGTCCTCGGGATTGCCCGCGAGCGCGGCGTGCGCCACCTGCGCCGCCGAGGACAGGGACTCGGCGTGCCCGAGCCGCTCCGCCTCCGCCGCCAGCTCGGCGTCCTCGCCGGTCACCGGCTCCACGGCCGCGATCTCGTCCAACCCGAAGCGCAGCAGGTCCGCCTCCTGGGCCCGCTCACGGGCCCGGGTGGTGATCTCCTCCAGCTCGACGGCGACCGCGCGCAGCCGGCGGTAGGCCGAGCCGTACTTCTCCAGCGGGACGGCGACGGCGTCCCCGGCGTACCGGTCGAGGGCCTGCCGCTGCCGGGCCGGCCGCAGCAGCCCCTGCTGGTCGGTCTGCCCGTGGACGGCGACCAGGTCGTCGGCGAGCTCGCCGAGCAGGCCGACGGGCACGGAGCGGCCGCCGACGTGGGCGCGCGAGCGCCCCTCGGCGGACACCGTCCGGCTGATCAGCAGGGCGCCGTCGTCGAGCTCGGCCCCGGCCTCCTCGGCGCGCACGGCGGCGGGGGCGTCCGGGCGCATGACGATGCGGCCCTCGACGACTGCGGCCTTGGCCCCGATCCGTACGAGCGCCGGATCGGCACGTCCGCCGAGCAGCAGCCCGAGGCTGGTGACGACCATCGTCTTGCCCGCACCGGTCTCGCCGGTCACCGCGGTGAAACCGGGCGACAGCTCGACCACCGCGTCGTCGATGACCCCGAGCGACCGTATCCGCATCTCCTCAAGCACGGGACGACGATACCGAGGTTTCACCGGTGCCATGTGACGTCACCCGCCCGGAGTTCTCCGAACGCGCGTGCTATTGGGGACGAGTCCGGACTCAGTGGGGCGCCCCGCGCCACCCCGACACCGGCAGCGCGAACTTCGCGACGAGCCGGTCCGTGAAGGAAGCGTGGTGCAGGCGCGCGAGCCGTACGGGCACCGCCCCGCGCCGGACCTCCACCCTGGCCCCCGCCGGCAGCTCCAGCATGCGCCGTCCGTCACACCACAGCACCCCGTGCGGGGTCCCGGTCTGCACCTCCACCGCCAGCACCGAGTTCGGCGAGGTCACCAGCGGCTTCGCGAACAGTGCGTGCGCGCTGATCGGCACCATCAGCAGCGCCTCCACCTCCGGCCAGACCACCGGCCCGCCCGCGGAGAACGCGTACGCCGTCGAACCGGTCGGGGTCGCGCAGACGATCCCGTCACAGCCGAACCCGGACACCGGGCGGCCGTCGATCTCCAGGACCACCTCGAGCATCCGCTCCGGCGACACCTTCTGGACCGCGGCCTCGTTCAGCGCCCAGTCCTGGTGCACCACGTCCCCGTTGGTCCGCACGACGACATCGAGCGTCATCCGCTCCTCGACCTCGTACTCGCGCGTCACCACCCGGTCCACGACCTTGTCCAGGTCGTCGCGCTCGGCCTCGGCGAGGAAGCCCACCCGCCCCAGGTTGACGCCCAGCATCGGCACCCCCGAGGCGCGCGCGAACTCCGCTCCCCGCAGCAGGGTCCCGTCCCCACCCAGCACGATCAGCAGCTCACAGCCGTCCAGCACGCCCGGGGTGGAATCGGTGACCAGCTCCACCTCGCGCGGCAGCGGCAGGTCCGCCGCCTCGTGCGCGAAGACCCGTACGCCCAGCCCGCACCGCAGCAGGCCCTTCACGACCAGCTCGGCACTGCGGATGGCCGCCGGCCGCCCGGTGTGCGCGAGCAGAAACACGGTGCGCCCCCCTACCGGACCACCGCAACCATCCGAACCGACCGAACCCGCTGAACCCTCTGAATCTGTCACTGCGGCCCCTCCGCCACTGCACGGTCAACATCCGCCGGGTCGAGTACCGGTGCCCCCGCCCGCAGCCACAGAAAGTACTCGACGTTCCCCGACGGCCCCGGGAGCGGACTCGCCGTCACCCCGAGCACCCCCAGCCCCAACTTCCAGGCCTGCGCCGCCACGTCCCGCACGGCCTCGGCCCGCAGCTCCGCACTGCGCACCACACCGCCGCTGCCGAGCCGCTCCTTGCCGACCTCGAACTGCGGCTTGACCATCAGCACCAGATCGGCGTCCGGCGCACAGCACCGCACGAGCGCGGGCAGCACCAGACCGATGGAGATGAAGGACAGATCGCCGACGACGAGGTCCACCGGCGTCCCGTCGATCTGCTCGACCGTCAGCTCGCGTACGTTCGTCCGGTCCTTGACGGTGACCCGGTCGTCGCTCTGCAGCGACCAGGCGAGCTGCCCGTAGCCGACGTCGACGGCCACCACGTGCGCGACGCCCGCGCGCAGCAGCACGTCGGTGAACCCGCCGGTGGAAGCACCCGCGTCCAGCGCGCGACGGCCCTCGACGGCCAGCCCCTGCGGCCGGAAGGCGGCGAGCGCCCCGGCGAGCTTGTGCCCGCCGCGCGACACGTAGTCCGGATCGCTGTCGTCCTTGAGGACCACGAGGGCCGCACTGGTCTCGACCTGGGTGGCGGCCTTGGTCGCGGTGGTGCCGCCCACGGTCACCCGGCCCGCGGCGATCAGCTGTGCGGCGTGCTCGCGCGAGCGGGCCATGCTGCGGCGCACCAGTTCGGCGTCCAGGCGGCGGCGTGCCACTCCTGCCACGTTCGGTTCAGCTCCTGTTTTCGTACGGACCGGGGACGGGCGGTGCGTCCAGCGCGCTCAGCGCCTCGCGCAGCCCCCTGTGGACATCCTCGTACACGGCGAGGTGTCCGTCCGCAGCGAGGTGGTCGGCGTCGGCCAGCCGCGCCAGGTGCCCGTCCACCCCGGCGTGCCCGGTGGGCGTGCGTACGACGCCCAGCGCGGCGGGCTCGGCGGCGTCTTCGTCGGTCATGCCCCCGACGCTACCCCGAAGCGCCCCGCGACCACGCACGGCTCTGCGGTACCGTCGTGATCACGATGGCTACGATCGAGGAGTGCCGCGAAGCACTCGACCGACTCTCCGGCAACCTGGCGCGCGCCGACGGCGACGTGCGCGGCGCGGCCGCCCTTGACCGTTCCCTGAGCTGCCACATCACGGACCTGGACCACACCTTCGCGGGCCGTCTCGACGGTGGCCGCATCCGCGTGGACGCGGTCGCTCCCGGCCCACCCGCAACAAAGGCCGAAATCCGCCTCACGATGGCCGGTGACGACCTGCTCGCCCTGGTCGCGGGCGACCTCCACTTCGCCAAGGCCTGGGCCTCCGGCCGCATCCGCCTGGAAGCCGGCTTCCGCGACCTGATGCGGCTCCGCACCCTGCTCTAGGGGCGCCGGGTCGGCCCTGCGGGGCGTGTCCCCAGGGCTCCGCCCCGGACCCCGCTCCTCAAACGCCGGAGGGGCTGAAATGGCGCTCCGCGCCATCCAGCCCACCGGGCGGCACCTTCGAGCGCAGCTCAGCCAAAATCCAGCCCCGCCGGCGTTTGAGGCGCGGGGGTCCGGGGGCAGAGCCCCCGGCAGCGGCGCCGCGCCCGCTAGACGGCGGCCCGAGCCTTCCGCGCCGCCGGAATCACCAACGGAGTCCCCGTTTCCGGATCGGAGATCACCTGGCAGCGCAGCCCGAACACCCGCTCCACCAGCTCGGCCGTGACCACCTCCGCCGGCGCCCCCTCCGCCACGACCTCCCCGCCCCGCATCGCGATCAGATGCGTGGCGTACCGCGCCGCATGGTTCAGGTCGTGCAGCACGGCCACCAGCGTCCGCCCCTGCGTCTCGTGCAGTTCCGCGCACAGGTCCAGCACGTCGATCTGGTGCTGGATGTCCAGGTACGTCGTCGGCTCGTCGAGCAGCAGCAGCGGCGTCTGCTGCGCCAGCGCCATCGCGATCCACACCCGCTGCCGCTGTCCGCCCGACAGCTCGTCCACGGCCCGGTCGGCGAGCTCGGCGACCCCGGTCGAGGCCATCGACTCCGCCACGATCCGCTCGTCCTCCGCCGACCACTGCCGCAGCAGCCCCTGGTGCGGGTACCGGCCCCGCGAGACCAGGTCGGCGACCGTGATGCCGTCCGGCGCGATCGAGGACTGCGGGAGCAGCCCGAGCGTCTTGGCGACCTTCTTCGCCGGCATCGACCCGATGGCCTGCCCGTCGAGCAGCACCCGCCCGGCCGACGGCTTCAGCATCCGCGACAGCGCCCGCAGCAGCGTGGACTTGCCGCACGCGTTGGGTCCGACGATCACGGTGAAGGAGTTGTCGGGGATCTCCACCGACAGGTTCTCGGCGATGACCCGCTGGTCGTAGCCGAGGGTCACGTTCTCCGCGGTCAGCCGCTGCACTTGCCCACTCCTAGAGTTCATATACGTCCCGCCTTGCGCTCGGTGACGAGCAGCCACAGCAGATACACACCGCCGACGAGCCCGGTCACCACGCCCACCGGCAGCTGATCGGCGCCGAAGGCCCGCTGCGAGGCCCAGTCGGACACCAGCAGCAGCACCGAGCCCATGAGCGCGCCGGCCACCAGGTTTCCGCCCGGCGAGCGCGTCAGCCGCCGGGCCAGCTGCGGCGCGGCCAGCGCCACGAAGCTGATGGGCCCGGCCGCGGCGCTCGCCGCAGTGGTCAGCAGGATCGCCGCGAGCATCAGCAGCAGCCGCGTGCGCTCCACCCGCACCCCCAGGGCGTACGCGGCGTCGTCGCCCATCTCCATCATCCGCAGGGCCCGGCCCTGCCCGAGGACCAGCGGGAACAGCACCGCGCACACCGCGAGCAGCGGCCACACCTGCGCCCAGTCCCGCCCGGCCAGCGAGCCGGTCAGCCAGACCATGGCGCGGGTGGCCTCGACCATCTGGGCCTTGGTGATCAGGTACTGGATCACGGCGATGAGCATGGCGGAGGCGCCGATGCCGACCAGCACCAGCCGGTAGCCCTGGATGCCCTTCTTGTACGCCAGCAGGTAGACGACGACCCCGGCCAGCAGGCCGCCGATCAGCGCGCCGACGGCCACCTCGGTGGCGCCGCCCTTGAACAGGATGATGACGACGAGCGCGCCGACCACCGACCCGTACCCGAAGCCCAGCAGGTCCGGGGAGCCGAGCGGGTTGCGGGAGACGGACTGGAAGACGGCCCCGGCCATCCCGAGGGCGGCGCCCACGAGCAGGGCCACCAGGACCCGCGGCAGCCGCAGGTCGTTGACGATGAAGTCGTTGGCGGGGCTGCCGTTGCCCAGCAGGGTCTGTACGACGTCCCACGGCGCGATGTCGAAGTCCCCGGTGCCGATGAGCAGCACGGCCAGCGCAAACGCGGCGACGGCGAGCAGCACTCCTACGGCCAGGGCGCGCCGCTCCACGCGCAGCGAGATCCCGCCGGGGAGGTGCAGCCGACGGACTTTGGCGGTCACGCTCACAGCTGGGCCATCCTCTTGCGCCGAACCAGATAGATGAAGACGGGGCCGCCGATGAGCGCGGTCACGACACCGACCTGCAGTTCGGCCGGCCGGGTGACGACCCGGCCGACGACGTCGGCGCCGAGCAGCAGGACGGGCGACAGGACGGCCGAGTACGCGAGCACCCAGCGCATGTCGGGCCCGGTGAACGCCCGTACCAGGTGCGGGATCATCAGCCCGATGAAGACGATGGGCCCGCAGGCGGCGGTCGCCGCACCGCACAGCAGGGTGATGGCGAGCATCGCGCCGATCCGGGTCCGCGTCAGGTTGGCGCCGAGCGCCCGCGCGGTGTCGTCGCCCATGGCCATCGCGTTGAGCGGCCGGCCGAGGGTCAGCGCGAGCACCGCGCCGACCAGGAGGAAGGGCGCGACCTGCCGGACGGTCTCCATGTTGGCCGAGGCCAGCGAACCCACCGTCCAGAAGCGCAGTTTGTCCAGCGCCTTGCTGTCCATCAGCTGCACGGCGTTGATGTAGCCGATCAGGGCCGCGCTGGCCGCCGTACCCGCGAGCGCGAGGCGCACCGGCGTCGCGCTGCGGCTGCCCCCGAGCACGTACACGACGACGGAGACGACCGCGGCGCCGAGGAAGGCCCACCACACGAACTCGCTCAGCGAGCTCGCGCCGAAGAAGCTGATCGCGGAGACCACGGCGGCCGCGGCCCCGGCGTTGACGCCGAGGATGCCGGGCTCGGCCAGCGGGTTGCGGGTCAGCGCCTGCATGACCGCCCCGGACAGGCCGAGTCCGAGCCCCACCATCAGCCCGAGGAGGGTGCGCGGCACCCGCAGGTCCCGCACCACCACGTCGGAGGGCGTCCCCGCGTAGTCGAAGAGGCCGTGCCAGACCTCGTCGAGGGGCATCTGCTTGGCGCCCACGGCGATGCTCACGACCGCGACCAGCGCGAGCACCGCGAGGGCGCCGAGCAGACCGGCGACGCGCGGGGCATGGCGCGGGCGGGCGACGGCGGCCTGCGCGGGCACCGTGCTCGGTTCGGGTTCAGGGGGACTCTCGACCAACACGGAGGTTAGGTTAGCCTACCCTCTACCCTCGTCGGACCCCCCGCAGGACCCTAAAGCCCCAGCCTGGCCAGCGCCTTCGCGGCGTCCAGCGTGCAGACCCCGTCCCCGGCAGCCGTCCACGCCGCCGCGCACAGCGCCCGCAGCCCGTCGATCGGGTCCCCGTCCTCGCCGCGCAGCTCCAGTACGCCGTCCAGCGCGACCGCGGTCCAGCCGCCGCAGCGGAAGCCCTCGGCGGCCCGCTCGACCTCCGGCTGACCGGTCAGCAGCCCCCGCAGGTCCCGGTCCACGTAGGTCGGCCGGTGCCGGGGCTCGGCCCGCACCAGCTGCGCCGCGTCCGTCACCCCGGTCAGCACCAGCAGCGAGTCCACCTCACCGTTGAAGGCGCCCTCGATGTCCGTGTCCAGCCGGTCCCCCACCACCAGCGGCCGCTCGGCCCCGGTCCGCAGCACCGTCTCCCGGTGCATCGGGGGCAGCGGCTTGCCCGCCACCTGCGGCTCCGCGCCCGTGGCGATCCGTACGACCTCCACCGCCGCCCCGTTGCCCGGCGCGATCCCGCGCGCCCCCGGGATCGTCAGATCGGTGTTCGACGCGAACCACGGCACGCCCCGGTTGATCGCGTACGAGGCCTCCGCGAACCGCCCCCACGCCAGTTCGGGCCCGCCGTACCCCTGGACGACCGCCGCGAGACCCTCCTCCTCGGCGGACTCCACCGGCACCAGCCCCCGCTCGCGCAGCGCGACCCGCAGCCCCTCCCCGCCGATCACCAGCACCTTCGAACCCGGCTCCACCTGCTCCGCGATCAGCCGGGCCACCGCCTGCGCCGAGGTGATCACCTCGGCCGCCTCGGTGGGAATGCCCAGCTCGCCCAGGTGCTCCGCGACGGCGTCCGGGGTCCGCAGCGCGTTGTTCGTGACGTACGCGAGGTGCATCCCGTCCGCCCTGGCCGCGGCCAGGGACTCCACGGCGTGCGCGATGGCCTCACCGCCCGCGTACACGACACCGTCGAGGTCCAGCAGGGCCGTGTCGTACGCCTGGTGCAGACTCCGCTCACTCGCCGCGGGACTGGTCCTGCTCAGCCGGGTCATCCTGTCCGCTCCTCCCGGGGACCCCTCCCGGCGGTAGCCGGGGGAGATCGTTCCTGTCCGATTCCGTACTCCCCCGATCATCCCGCATCGCGAGACGCGTCTTACCATGCACCAATGACCACATCTGGCACCGCGGACCATGGGCTGCGCCTGATCCCGTTCCATGGCCTGCGCTACGTCCCGGAGCGTGTCGGCAGTCTGGCCGCCGTCACCTCTCCGCCGTACGACGTGGTCGTGCGCCCCGACGGAGTCGACCACCTCGAATCCGCCGACCCGCACAACATCGTCCGCCTGATCCTCCCGCAGGCCGGCACCCCCGCCGCGCGCAACGAACAGGCCGCGCGCACCCTGCACGACTGGCTCGCCGAAGGCATCCTCAGCGCCGACCCCGAGCCCGCGCTCTACGTGTACGAACAGCGCCGGGCCGGCCTCCTCCAGCGCGGCGTCATCGGCGCCCTCGCCCTGACCACCGCCGACGCCGGCATCGTCCTGCCCCACGAGGACGTGATGCCGGACGTGGTCACCGACCGGGCCGGCCTGATGCGGGCCACCTCGGCCAATCTCGAACCGCTCCTCCTCACCTACCGCGGCGACGATCCCGCGGCGGGCGCGGCCTCGGTCGTCGAGAAGACCGCCCGGCGCGCCCCCCTCCTCTCGACGACCACCGAGGACGGGTTCCAGCACCGCCTCTGGGCCATCACGGACCCGGCGGAGCTCGCCGCCGTCACCGCCGACCTCAGCCACCGCCAGGCCCTCATCGCCGACGGCCACCACCGCTGGGCGACCTACCTGCGCCTCCAGGAGGAGCACGGCTCCCCGACGGCCTGGGACTTCGGCCTGGTCCTGCTCGTGGACACCGCCCGCTACCCGCTCCAGGTCCGCGCCATCCACCGGATGCTGCGCCGCCTGCCGCTCGCGGACGCCGTGGCCGCGGTCACCGGCACCTTCCGGGTCCGCCCGGTCGACGGGCCGCTCCCCCTGGCCCTGGAGGCCCTCGCGGACGCCGCGGAACGCGGCAACGCCTTCCTCCTCACCGGCGACGGAACCTTCCACCTGGTCACCGACCCGGATCCGGCGCTCCTCGACCGCACGGTCCGGCACGACCGCCCCGAGGCCTGGCGCCGGCTCGACGCCACCGTCCTGCACGCCACCCTGCTCGACGCCGTGTGGCACGTCCCGGACGCACCCGACCAGATCACGTACATCCACGACGCCGCAGCCACCGTGGAGATGGCCGAGCGCCACGGGGGCACCGCCGTCCTGCTGCATCCCGTACGGGAGGAAGTCGTACGGGACCTGGCCCGCCAGGGCGTCACCATGCCCCGCAAGTCCACCTCCTTCGGACCGAAGCCGGCCACCGGCCTGGTCCTGCGCGGCCTGGCCTGACCGCACGCCGGAGCCCGGACCCCGGACATGAAGAAGGGCGGTACCCCACCGGGGGTACCGCCCTTCTTCACTTCACCGGCGCTTCAGGCTCAGGCCTTGTCGTCGTCCTCGACGGGGACGACCTCGTCCGTGACGTCGAAGTCGGCCTCGGACTGCTCCAGCGGCTCGTACTCCTCGTCGTCCTCGTCGTAGTACTCGGCGACGTCGGAGGCACGCTCGGCCGCGGCGACCTCGGCCGCGTCCTGGTCGTCGTCGTCCTCGTCCTCGTCCAGGTCCGCGTCCGCGTCCTCGTCCTCGTCCTCGTCGACGAGGTCGATCGCGGCATCGACGAACTCGACACCGTCGAGCTCGGCGAGACGGTCGGAGGCGTCCGTGGACCCGTCCTTGTCCGCTTCGAGGGTCTTGCCGAACCACTCGCGCGCCTCGTCCTCACGACCGGCCGCCAGCAGGGCGTCGGCGTAGGCGTACCGCAGGCGCGCGGTCCACGGCTGGACGGAGCTGGAGGCCAGCTCCGGGCTCTGCAGGGTCACGATGGCGGCTTCGAGCTGCCCCTGGTCCCGCCGGGCACCGGCCGCGACCAGCCGCATCTCGACCTGGCCGGCCTTGTCCAGCTTCTGCACCTCGGGCTCGCCGGCCATGGCCAGCGCCCGCTCCGGACGGCCGAGGCCGCGCTCGCAGTCGGCCATGACGGGCCACAGCTCGACCGAGCCGGTCATGCGCTTGGCGGCACGGAACTCCGCGAGCGCCTCGCTGTACTTCTGCGTGGCGTACGCGGCGAAGCCGGCGGCCTCGCGGACGGCGGCGACACGGGAGGCCAGTCGCAGGGCGATGCGCGAGTACGCGTACGCCTGCTCCGGGTCCTCGTCGATCAGCCGCGCGACCATGACCAGGTTCTTGGAGACCTCCTCGGCCAGCCCCTTGGGCAGGCTCAGCAGCTCCTGACGCACATCGGCGTCGATCTCGAGACCGGTGACGTCCTCGTCGATCGGAAGCCGCTTGACCGGGTCCCGGTCGCGGTCCGCGCGGTAGTCGCGGTCGCCGCCGCGGTCATCGCGACCACGGTAGCCACCACGGTCACCACCGCGATCGTCACGGCCACCACGGTCACCACCGCGATCGTCACGGCCACCACGGAACCCGCCGCGGTCGCCACCGCGGTCGTCGCGGCGCGGGTAGCTGGGACGGTCGCCGCCACGGTCGTCACGGCCACCACGGAAGCCGCCACGCTCGTCATCACGACGGGGGTAGGACGGACGCCCACCGCGGTCGTCGTCACGGCGCGGGTAGGACGGACGGTCTCCACCACGGTCATCGCGACGGAAACC
>NZ_JBHWUO010000057.1:0-1405 GCF_042736975.1 Streptomyces sp. NPDC059989 | reverse complement strand
TCCACCGCCGGCGGGACGCCCACCACGCTCGTCATCACGACGCGGGTAGCTGGGACGGTCGCCACCACGGTCGTCACGACCACCACGGAACCCACCACGGTCGTCATCACGACGCGGGTACGACGGACGGTCCCCACCACGGTCGTCACGACGGAAACCACCGCTGGCGGGACGCCCACCGCGGTCGTCATCACGACGCGGGTAGCTGGGACGGTCTCCACCACGGTCATCGCGACGGAAACCACCGCCGGCGGGACGCCCACCACGCTCGTCATCACGACGCGGGTAGCTGGGACGGTCGCCACCACGGTCGTCACGACCACCACGGAACCCACCGCGGTCGTCATCGCGGCGCGGGTAGGACGGGCGGTCGCCACCACGGTCGTCACGGCGGAAACCGCCGCCACCACCAGCGCCGGCGGGACGCCCACCACGGTCGTCATCACGACGCGGGTAGCTGGGACGGTCGCCACCACGGTCGTCACGACGCGGGAAGGACGGACGGTCGTTGTCCCGACGGAAGCCACCACCGGAGGGGCGGTCGCCACGGTCGTCACGACGGAACGGAGGACGGTCGCCACCGCGGTCATCGCGACGCGGGTAGCTCGGACGGTCGCCACCGCGGTCGTCACGACCACCACGGAAGCCACCACGGTCGTCATCACGGCGCGGGTAGGACGGGCGGTCGCCACCACGGTCGTCACGGCGGAAACCGCCGCCACCACCAGCGCCTGCGGGACGCCCACCACGGTCATCGTCACGACGGGGGTACGACGGACGGTCCCCACCCCGGTCGTCACGACGCGGGAAGGACGGACGGTCGCCACCGCGGTCATCGCGACGCGGGTAGCTCGGACGGTCGCCACCGCGGTCGTCACGGCCACCACGGAAGCCACCACGGTCGTCATCGCGGCGCGGGTAGGACGGGCGGTCGCCACCACGGTCGTCACGGCGGAAACCGCCGCCACCACCAGCGCCGGCGGGACGCCCACCACGGTCATCGCGACGGAAGCCGCCGCCACCACCGCCGGCCGGTCGACCACCGCGGTCGTCACGACGGAACGGAGGACGGTCGCCGCCCCGGTCGTCACGGCCCCCGCGGTAGCCGCCCCTGTCACCGCCGTCGTTGCGCCGAGGCTCGCGCTCCGGACGATCGTCGGGAGAGTTGGACATGGGTGTGACTCCTGTCTTCGGGGTACCGCTAGTCATTCTCGCGCAACCAACCCATGGCCGCGCTTCGGCGTAAAGAGGTAAAAACAAAAAAGGACCCTTGGTCCAGCGTTGAACGCTGGACCAAGGGTCCTTTGAAAGATTGTTCGGCGGCGTCCTACTCTCCCACAGGGTCCCCCCTGCAGTACCATCGGCGCTGAAAGGCTTAGCTTCCGGGTTCGGAATGTAACCGGGC
>NZ_JBHWUO010000056.1:0-44275 GCF_042736975.1 Streptomyces sp. NPDC059989 | reverse complement strand
CGCGACCGCAGGGAGCGCCCTTGACAGGCCGGCCCGACACGGAGAGACGATGAGACTGACGGGAAACCCCCAAACCCTCCCTGATGCCGCCCCGCAGGCTCCCGACCCCCGAAGCCACCGACCAGCAGAACGGACCCGCCTCACCGATCTCCGCCCCCAGAGCCCGGCCCCGGCCCGCCCCGTAGGCCCCGAGGCTCATGCGCCCGTTCGTCGTGTTCGGATGGGGGACAGGGCTATCGGGACGAAGGTCAGGGACAGGATGGCGGCTCCCGTCCACAGGGTCGTGCGGAGGGTGGTTAGCTCCGCCAAGATGCCCGAGGCGGCGGAGCCCAGGGCCAGGGCGCCCGTCAGCATGAAGCGGAAAGTGGCGTTCATGCGGCCGAGGAGGGGGTCCGGGGTCAGGTGTTGGCGGAGGCTGACTCCCAGGACGTTGTCCGAGCCGGTCTTCATGGTGGACAGCATCCAGCCCGCGCCCGCCAGCCAGAGCCACGGCCCGTGGTCCAGCAGCGGGACCAGCAGGGCCGCCGGGCTCAGGCCCAGCAGCAGGGCGCGGCCGTAGCCCACGCGGGCCGCGAAGGGCCGGGCCAGCCGGGCGCCCAGGAGCAGCCCCAGGCCGCCCGCGGCCCAGAACAGGCCCAGGGAGGCTGGGGACAGGCCGAGCTCCCGGATGAAGAGGATCGGCAGCATGGCGTTGATCACCGAGCCGCCCAGGTTGTTCAGCGTGGCCGCCAGTGCCAGGGCCCGTAGTTCGGGGTGGCCCAGTACGTGCTGGAGGCCCTCCTTGATCTGGGCCGGCAGCGGGGTCCGGTCCTTCGCGGGCGGGGCAGGGGTGGGCCGGATCCGGGTGAGGCGCAGCGCCGAGGCGAGGTACACGGCAGAGGAGCAGGCCAGCGCGAGCGGAGCGGTGACGGCGGCGACCAGGGCGCCTCCGGCGCCGCGGCCGGCGATGTTGGCGGCGGCCATCAAGGTCACCATGGCGGCGTTCGCCCGGACCAGGCCGCCGCGGCCGACGAGCAGTGGCAGCACGCTCTGCGAGCCGACGTCCGAGAAGACGGTGGCGCAGCCGTTGAGGAGGACGACGGCGTACAGCTGCGGCAGGGTCAGCGCGTCGAGCCACCATGCGAGCGGGAGCGAGGCGAAGAGGGCGGCCCGGGCGAGGTCCGCCGTGATCAGGACGCCGCGGGTGCGCAGGCGGTCGACCCAGGCGCCGGCCGGCAGGCCGATGACGAGGAAGGCGAGCGTGGACAGCGCGGCGAGGGTGCCGACCTGGCCGGGGCTCGCGTCGAGGGCGGTGAGGGCGAGCAGCGGGACGGCGACGTAGCCGGTGTTGGTGCCGAGCTGGTTGAGGGTGGCGGCACCAAAGAGGGTGCGGAAGTCCCTGCTCTGCCAGGGAGAGGACGGAGAGGACGGAGAGGACGGAGAGGACGGAGAGGACGGAGAGGACGGAGAGGACGGAGAGGAGGGAGGGGAAGGAGGGGCAGCAGGGGAAGCAGGAGAGAGCGACGAAGGGGATGACGCGGATGAGGAAGGCGAGCCGGCAGCGAGTGAGGGGCCCGATAAAGCGACGGGCGACGGGCCAGCCGACGGGCCAGCCGTGCCCCCCGCCAAAGGAACAGGCGACGGCTCAGCTGCCATTGCCGCCGAGGCGACAGGCGAAGTACGGGTATGCCGCTCCCGCTCCCGGGGTTCGTGCGGCGTCGGTGTCATGGGCAGAACCGTGCCGAAGGCCGACACGCAGGACAAGTGAAAGCTTCTACATGATCATTTAAGCAGTGCTACGCGGCGTGTGAGTTCCGGGGTCGTGGCCGGAACCGAGCGGGGACATGGCAGGCTTGGGGGCATGGCCGCTCAGATTTTTCCCAGCATCCTGTCCGCCGACTTCGCCCGACTCGCCGAGGAGGCGAAGGCCGTCGAGGGAGCCGACTGGCTGCATGTCGACGTCATGGACAACCACTTCGTCCCGAACCTCACCCTCGGCATGCCGATCGTGGAGTCCCTGAGCAGGGCCACGGACATTCCGCTCGATCTCCATCTGATGATCGAGAACCCGGACCGCTGGGCCCCCCAGTACGTGGAGGCCGGTGCGGGTTCGGTCACCTTCCATGCCGAGGCGGCGGCCGCCCCGGTGCGGCTGGCGCGGGAGATCCGGGCCAAGGGGGCGCGGGCGTCCATGGCGCTCAAGCCCGCGACCCCGATCGAGCAGTACGAGGACATCCTCCCCGAGCTCGACATGCTGCTGATCATGACGGTCGAGCCGGGCTTCGGCGGCCAGGCCTTCCTCGACATCATGCTGCCCAAGATCCGCCGTACCCGGGAGCTGATCACCAAGCACGGACTGGAGCTGTGGCTCCAGGTGGACGGCGGGGTCTCGGCGTCGACCATCGAACGCTGTGCCGAGGCCGGCGCCGACGTCTTCGTGGCGGGCAGCGCGGTCTACGGCGCGGTCGATCCGTCCGCCGCCGTACGTACGCTGCGTGAGCAGGCGGACGCGGCGATCTCCGTTGCGCCGTGGGCTTGCGACCACTGAGCCAAGCGTTGATGGACGGCTCGGTGAACGGAAGCTGTCCAGGCTGATCAACAGCCGTTGGATCTGACAGGATGAACGACGAGTCGAGAGTGTGAACACGAGAGTGTGAACAGCAGTGAGGAGAACGCGGTGTCTGCAATGTCGGCGGGACGGTCAGCCCTGCGGATGGGACCCGCGGAGCTGGTGCAGGCGGCGGCCATGGCGCGTCGCTTCTACCTCGAGGGCAAATCCAAGATCCAGATCGCCGAGGAGTTCGGCGTGAGCCGCTTCAAGGTGGCCCGGGTCCTGGAGACCGCGCTGGAGCGCGACCTCGTACGGATCGAGATCCGCGTACCGGCGGAACTGGACGCGGAGCGGTCGGACGCGCTCCGGGCCCGCTACGGGCTCCGGCACGCCGTCGTGGTGGAGTCGCCCGCCGATGCCACCGAGGACGCGCCCGATCCGGAGAACCTCGGCGCCGTCGCCGCCGATCTGCTGGGCGAGCTGGTGAACGAGGGCGACGTACTGGGCCTCGCGTGGGGGCGGTCGACCATCCACATGGCGGCCTCCCTGCACCGGCTGCCGCCGTGCACCGTGGTGCAGCTGACCGGTGTCTACGACGCGGGAACCGCCGAGCGTGGTTCGGTCGAGGCCGTGCGCCGGGCCGCCCAGGTCTCGGGCGGCGACGCGCACCCGATCTACGCGCCGATGCTGCTGCCCGATCCGGCGACCGCGGCCGCGCTGCGGAACCAGACCGGGATCGCGCGCGCCTTCGAGTACTTCGACAAGGTGACGGTCGCGGCCGTCTCCATCGGGTCGTGGGAGCCGGGCATCTCCACCGTCCACGACATGCTGACCGACGAGGAGCGCGCCCACTACGCCTCGCTCGGCGTGGCCGCCGAGATGTCCGCACACCTGTTCGACTCCGAGGGTCGGCGGGTCGGCCGGGACCTCGGCGAGCGCTGCATCACCGTCGAGGCGGACCGGCTGCGGCGGATCCCCGAGGTCGTGGCCATCGCGGGCGGGCTGCGCAAGGCCTCCGCGATCGGCGCGGTGCTGCGGTCGGGGCTGGTGACCAGCCTCGTCACGGACACGGCGGTCGCCGACTACCTGCTGACCGAGTCGGCCCCGGGCCTGCGGCCGGCGCTGGAGCGGGCCGACCCCGACGACCTGTAGGCGCGGTGGTCGCCGGGGACGCCGCCGTCGGTGCGGATGGTGCCGGAATTGAGATCCGAACGGCGGACCGCGCGGCGGCCTGCTGGGCGCATACTGGTTCCAATGACAAAGTCAGCAGTACCTCGCCGCCATTTGCCGTCCAGCCCGTTCAAGGCCCCCGTGGAACAGCCCATCCGGCAGTTCAGCGTCGGCGATCGGGTCACTCACGATGAGCACGGTCTCGGCCGTGTCGTCGGAATCGAGGAGGGGATCGCTGTTCTCGTCGACTTCGGTTCGGTCCAGAAACGAGTCCTGAGCCCATACACCAAGATGAACGCCCTCTGAGGGCACGGGGCGATTCGCAAGCGAATCGGATATTTGGCACGATCGGTGCATGATCTTTCGGAACGTGCCCCGATCGTTGCTGCGTTTGCTGGGGGCTGTGTTCCTCTGCGCCGCGCTGGTCGGTGCGGTGGGCTGTGGCGGGCAGAAGCCTGCGCCTGCCGCCGCCAGTGCCAGTGCCTCCGGTAGTGGGACCGCGGGGATCGGTGGCACCGCCGCGCCCGGGTGGGCCAAGGGGATGGCTACCGTACGGGCGGACGCGCTGCCGCAGCAGGCACGGGACGTGCTCGCGCTGATCGACAAGGGCGGGCCGTATCCGTACCGGCAGGACGGGACCGTCTTCGGGAACTTCGAGAAGGCCCTGCCCAAGCAGAAGCGTGGCTACTACCACGAGTTCACGGTGAGGACGCCGGGGGAGCGGGACCGCGGGGCCCGGCGGATCGTGACGGGTGAGGGTGGGGAGTTCTTCTACACGGACGACCACTACGACACCTTCAAGGCGGTTATCCGATGACCCCGTCCCTGGAACCGCAGCCGCTCGCACCGGCGCTCGAAGCCGCCGAGAAGGCGGGCTGGACGACCGTACGGCTGGACCTGGACGGCGTACGGAGCAAGGCCGAGCTGATGAGGCGCTGCGGGGATGCCTTGCGGCTGCCGGACTGGTTCGGGGGGAACTGGGATGCGCTGGCGGACTGCCTGATCGACCTGTCGTGGCTGCCGGATGCCGCGGGGCGGCTGGTGGCGGTGACGTCGTGGCGGGGCTTTGCCGATGCGCGGCCGCGCGACTGGCAGGTCCTGGTGGAGATCCTGGAGGAGGCCGTCGACTTCTGGCGGTCGCAGGACGAGGGTCCGGCGCTGACGGTGCTGCTGGCCGACTCGGCCGCCGCCGAGGCTCCGCCCCGGGCCCCGCGCCTCAAGCGCCGGCGGGGCTGAAAGGACCGGGGGCTCCGCCCCCGTACCCCCGCGCCTCAAACGCCGGCGGGGCTGGATGTGGCCGGGCGGGGGCGCGAAGCCTGGGGCTCGTCCCGCTGGAAAGACCTGGGGCTCCGCCCCGGGCCCCGCGCCTCAAACGCCGGCGGGGCTGGATTCCCCGCGCCGCATGCGTCGGCGAAGGTGGAGTCAGACCCCGCCTCACACGCTGGCGAAGCAGGATTGGGGCCGGGGCGGGGCCGTTAGTTCGTGGTGGTCTTCGGGATCCAGGGTGGGGTTTGGCCCCAGGACCAGACCGGGATCTTGGCCGCGTCGACCGGGGGCGGGTTGGGGCCCGAGTAGATCAGGGCCATGCGGGTGCCCCACTCGATGTAGTAGGCGAACACCGCGCGGAATTCGGGGTCCGTCGGGAGGCCGACCTCGTCGGCCGTGTCCATCAGGAGGTCCACCCAGCGGCGGCGCTGCTTCTCGGTGATGCCGCGGCCCAGGTGCTTGGTGGCCATGTGCTGGTGGCCGCCGTGGTGGGCGGTGTAGTCGGACGGGCCGCCGAAGACCTCCGACAGCCAGACCGCGACGTGCTGCGGGTGCTCCGAGTCCATGCCGGCGAAGACCGGGGCCAGGATCTCGTCCCGCAGGGCGTGGGCGTAGAAGGCGTCGGTGAGGCGGTTCATCGCCTCCGCGCCGCCCATCCACTCGTAGATGGTGGGTGTGGTGCTCATGGCTATGCGGAGGCCTTTCCCGTTCCCACGACGCCGGTCACGAGGTAGTGCTGCATCTCCTCGATGGCCGTCACGTACGGACGGATCGCGCTGAAGAAGGCAGGGAAGTGCTCGCCCTTGCGGAAGCCGCCCAGGTGGGCGTCGATCGAGGTCCAGCGGATGCGGAGGATGTAGCGCTCCTTCTCCTCGTCGCAGCGGGCCAGCTCGTAGTCGATGCACTCGGGCGAAGCGGCCAGGGCCTCGGCGGCCCGGGCGTAGGCGTCCTCGAAGGCCGGCTGGTCGTCCAATGCGATCCGGTAGCGGATGTATTCGACGGTGGTGGTCATGGTGCGTGCCCTCCCTGGGTGGTGGTCGTGGCCAGCCTTACGCGATCATGCGCCGGCGTGGGGCTGTTTACTCATTCGGACTCGGACTTCATGGAGTCAGGCGCGTCCGGGCCCTGTGCGCGGACCTGGCGGACCTTGTCCAGGGAGTCGCGCAGTTCCGTGAGCCACGCGTCGGTGTTGCGTCCGACGAGGCGGACGCACCAGGCGAGGGCGTCGGCCCGGCTGCGGGCGACGCCGGCGGCGACCAGGGTGTCGAGGACCTGGCGTTCGGACTGGCGCAGGCGGGTCATCACCGGGACGGCGAGGTGGGTGAAGAGGGTCGTCTCCTCACCCACCCGTACGCCCCAGGCGACCTTGCGCCGGTAGAGCTCCTCGGCCTCGCGGGCCACGTCGATGCGCTGCTCGCGGGTGCGTTCGCGGAACGCCTTGGCCGACTCGGTCGCCGGGATGGTGCCGACGACCGTGATCTCCTCGCGGTCGACCGTGACCGAGACGAGGGATTCGTAGATGTCCACCGGCAGGCGCTCGGCGAACCATGCGCGGAGCTGTTCGCTCTGTTCGGCTGTAATCATGTAATCAACGTTGCATCCGATGCCTTCTTGATCGCAAGGGCGTGGCGTTCGCTCTCAGCCCATCGAGCGGTAGCGGTGGATGAGGGAGACCGCCATCGCGCCCTCGCCGACGCCCGAGGCGACCCGCTTCACCGAGTGGGCGCGGACGTCGCCCGCGGCGAAGACGCCGGGGACGCTCGTCTCGAGCGGGTACGGGGCGCGTTCCAGGCTCCACTCGGCCGGGAGTTCGCCGCCGTTCGAGATCAGGTCCGAGCCGGTGAGGACGAAGCCGTACTCGTCCCGCTCGACGACGCCGGACAGCCAGTCGGTGTGCGGGCGGGCGCCGATGAAGGTGAACATGAACCGGGCCGGGACCTCCTTGTCCTCGCCCGTCGCGGCGTCGTGCAGGGTCAGCCGTTCGAGGTGCTCGTCGCCGTCCAGGCTCACCACCGTCGTGCGGACCTTCACCTCGATGTTCGGGGTGCGGTCGATCTCGTCGATCAGGTAGCGGGACATGCTCGCGTCCAGGGAGGCCGCGCGGACCAGGATCGTCACGCGGGCGGCGTACTTGGCGAAGTGGACCGCCGCCTGGCCGGCCGAGTTGGCGCCGCCCACGATGAACACGTGCTGCGAGATGCAGGCGGAGCTCTCGGTGGTGGCCGCGCCGTAGTAGAGCCCCGCGCCCTCGAAGCGGTCCGCGCCGGGCGCCTCCAGGCGGTTGTACGAGACCCCGGTTGCCAGCAGGACCGTCTCCGCGGAGATCTCCGTGCCGTCGGCCAGCGTGAGGATCTTCGCGGGGTCGTCCCGGGTCAGCGAGACCACCTCCACCGGGTGCAGGATCTCGGCGCCGAACCGGGAGGCCTGGATGGTGGCGCGGCGGGTCAGGTCGCCGCCCGAGAGGCCGGAGGGGAAGCCGAGGTAGTTCTCGATCAGGCTGGAGGTGCCGGCCTGGCCGCCCGGGGCGCGGGAGTCCAGCATCAGGGTGGACAGGCCCTCGGAGGCCGAGTAGACGCCCGCCGCCAGGCCGGCCGGGCCCGCGCCGACGATGACGCACTCGTAGTGCGGGCGGGAGGCCGTGGTGGCCAGGCCCAGGCGCTGGGCGAGCTGGGTGTCGGTGGGCGCGGAGAGCACCGATCCGTCCGGGAAGCGGACGAGGGGGAGCGCGGCGTCGGGCTGGGCGGCGATCAGGGTCAGGGCTTCCGGGTCCCGTTCGACGTTGAGGAAGCGGAACGGCTGGCCGTTGCGGGTGAAGAAGTCCCGGACGGCGTGGGTGCCGGGGGAGACCAGGTGGCCGGCGACGATGATCCCGTCGTACGCGGGGCGGTAGGTGGCCAGCCAGTCCGACAGCAGGTCGTCGAGGACCGGGAAGAGCCGCTCGTGCGGCGGGTCCCACGGCTTGAGCAGGTAGTAGTCCAGCCGGACCCGGTTGATGGCGGTGATCGCCGCGTCCGTCTCCGCGTACGCCGTGAGCAGCACGCGGCGGGCGTCGGGGAAGCGGCTGACCGCTTCGAGGAGGAACTCCACGCCGGTGACGTCGGGCATCCGCTGGTCGACGAGGAACAGCGCCGGGTCGTGGCCGCGTTCGTCGAGGGAGTCCAGGATCTTCAGGGCGTCGGCGGCGGAGGACGCGCCGAGGACCCGGTAGCGGTCGCCGTAGGCGCTGCGCAGGTCGCGGCGGACGGCGCGCAGCACCTGCGGGTCGTCGTCCACGGCCAGGATGACCGGCTTCCTGTTCTCGGCGCGTTCGGCGGCCGCTTCGGTCGTGACGGCGGCGGCGCCGTGGTCCGGGGCCGCGCTCACGCCGGGTCCAGCATCAGCTTGTCGGCGTAGCACCAGGCCCAGTCCTCGCCGGGCTCGTGCGAGGCCGCGATGGGGTGTTCGGTGCCGCGGTAGTGCCGGGTGGCGTGACGGTTCTTCGAGGAGTCGCAGCATCCGACATGCCCGCAGCTCAGGCACATGCGCAGGTGCACCCAGGTGTCGCCGGCGATGAGGCATTCCTCGCAGCCCTCGGTGCCGGGCTTCACCGGACGTATCTGATCGATGTGTGTGCACAACAGGTCCATCGTCATCGTCCCCGTCCCTCTCCTCGTGCTCATGCTCGTTCGTTGGCACAGCCCGCGCGCCCGTGAATCCCGGCGCGTCCAGACCATAAGACGGGGTCCCGGTAATGGTTCACTGATTCAGCCGAAGTCAGGTAGTCCTGAAGCTACTTCATGACGTCGCGGGACGACTTCCTGAGGTGCCCCCATGACCTGGTCCGCTACCTCACGAAGTCGCATACCCGCGCTTTGACGCAGCCTCCGGGCCCGGCCAGTGTGGTGGACGCCAACGACAACAGGCGGCGCCTGGAGGAATACGTGAGCAGAAAGATTCTGGTCATTGTCTCCGAACACGGTTACTGGGCCGAGGAACTGATAGGGCCCGTATCGAAGTTCGACGAACGCGGCTACGAGGTCATATTCGCCACGCCGACCGGAAAGCGTGCGCACGCTCTTCCGCCGAGCCTCGACGCGAACTACATCGATCCTCCACTGGGACGCTCGGTCACCACCGAGGAGAACGCCCGGCTGGGACGGGAGTTCGAGCAGTCGAGCCGGCTGGACTCGCCGCTGGACATCGAGGCGTGGGTCCCCGAGCGCCCGTACACGAGTGACGAGGGCTACCTGCGCAAGCTGGAGCAGTACCACCGCGATCTGGACAAGCTCGACGCCGACATCGCCGGCTACGACGCGATCCTCATCGTCGGCGGCAGCGGCCCGATCGCCGACCTCGCCAACAACGAGCGCGTGCACGCCCTGATCCTGGCCTTCAAGAGGGCCGGCAAGGTCGTGGCCGCGGAGTGCTACGGGGTCGCCTGCCTGGCCTTCGCCCGGGACTGGAGCGACCGCAAGAGCATCATCTGGGGCAAGCACGTGACCGGCCACTGCAAGGAGTACGACTACAAGGACGGCACCGGATTCCTCGGTACCGACTTCAACATGGGGCCGCCCCCGTATCCGCTGGAGTACATCCTGCGCGACGCCACGGGCCCGCGCGGCGCGTACCACGGGAATTTCGGCAAGCCCGTTTCGGTCATCGTCGACTTCCCGTTCGTGACCGGACGGTCCACCCCTGACTCGTACCTCACGGGACAGAAGATCGTGGAAGTCCTGGAGGACGGTCTCACCCGTTACGGCTGGTAATTCCGGCAACTCGTGGGAATGAGGGGGAGTTCGATGAATACCGGAGCCACTCCCGGACGGGAAAGGCTGATCGAGCAGTTCAAGGCCGACGGCCTGAAGGTGATGTTCGGAAATCCCGGGACGGTGGAGCAGGGATTCCTCGACGCGGTGGACGCGGCCGAGGACTTCAGTTACGTCCTCGCCCTCCAGGAGACCGTGGCCGCCGGTATCGCCGACGGATACGCCCGGGCGACCGGCGGCGCGGCCCTCCTCCAGCTGCACTCCGGGGTGGGGCTGGGCAACGGCATCGGGATGCTCTACCAGTCGCTGCGCGGCCACACCCCGCTCGTCGTGGTCGCCGGCGACGCCGGGGTGCGCTACGACGCCATGGACGCGCAGATGGCGTCCGATCTGGTGGCGATGGCGAAGCCGGTGACCAAGTACGCGACGCGGGTCACCGACCCGCGGTCCGTGCTCCGCACCATCCGGCGGGCCGTGAAGATCGCGCTCACCCCGCCCCGCGGGCCCGTGTTCGTGGCGCTGCCCATGGACGTGCTGGACGAGCTCAACTCCGAGCCCGTGCTGCCCGCCACGGTGCCGCTCACCGACGTGGCGCCCTCGCCGGCCTCGGTGGGGCGGGCGGCCGAGCTGCTCGCCTCCGCCGAGCGCCCGGTCGTCCTCATCGGCGACGGGGTCTCCCTCTCCGGGGCGCAGAACGAACTCGTCGCCGTCGCCGAGCTGCTGGGCGCCGACGTGTACGAGGTCGACTCCTCGGAGGTCAACATCGCGGCCTCGCACCCGCTGCGGCGGGGCCAGACGGGCCACATGTTCGGCCCGCACAGCAAGGACCTCGTGGGCGACGCCGACGGGGTGCTGATCGTCGGCACCTATGTCTTCCCGGAGGTGTTCCCCGAGCTGGAGAGCCCCTTCCGGGCGGGCGCGAAGGTCGTCCACATCGACCTCAACGCCTATGAGATCGCCAAGAACCACCCCGTGGACCTGGGCCTCGCCGCGGATCCCAGGCAGGCGCTGCGCGCGCTGGCCGGCGTACTGGAGCACCGGCTGACCCCGCAGCGCCGGGCCGCCGCGGCCGCCCGGCTCGACGTACGGACCCGGGAGCGGGTCCGCGAAGCGCAGGCGGTGACGGACGAGGACACGGCGATGTCCGCCTTCCTGCGGACGCTGGCCGAGCGCACCGGCGGGGACCTCATCGTCTTCGACGAGGCGCTGACCACCTCCCCGCTGGTCACGAAGTACCTGCCGCCGGAGCGCCCGGGCGACTACCACCTCACCCGGGGCGGTTCGCTGGGCGTGGGCTTCCCGGGCGCGGTCGGCGCCAAGCTCGCCCACCCGGACCGGCTCGTCGTCGGCTTCGCGGGCGACGGCGGGTCGATGTACACCTACCAGGCGCTGTGGACGGCGGTCCGGCACGGGATCGACGCCAAGTTCGTGGTCTGCAACAACCGCAAGTACCGGCTGCTGGACGACAACATCGCCCAGTACTGGCGCGAGCGGGACATCCCGGAGCACGGATTCCCGGGCTCCTTCGACCTCTCCCACCCCGAGATCGACTTCGCCGGGCTGGCCCGGTCCCTCGGCGCCGGCGGGATACGGGTGGAGAAGCCGGACGAGGCGGTCACCGCCGTGAGCCGGATGCTGGCCCACCCCGGACCGTTCCTCGTCGACATCCAGATCTGAGACACCCACCGGACAGGAGGAGACCGCATGCCCGCCGAGCGGCAGTTGACCGAGGACGCGATCCGCAGGTTCGCCGAGGACTGGTACGTGGCGCTGGACCGGCACGTAGAGCTCGATCAGGTGCTCGCCCTGATCACGGACGACCTGGAGTTCAAGGTCCCCGAGGACACCTTCCTCGGACACCAGGGCTTCGGCCGCTGGTACGAGGCCGTCACCAACCGGTTCTTCGACGAGGTGCACACTGTCACCAAGGTGGAGCCGGTCATCGAGGGCGACCGGGCGGTCGTCCGGGTCCTCGTCAACTGGCAGGCGAAGATCTGGGACCCGCCGGCCGCCCGCAGCGAGTGGCTCGGCTTCGACGCCGACCAGACGTGGACCGTGGTGGCCGGTCCCGACGGACCGCTGATCAAGCAGTACACCGTCAACGACCTGGCTCCGATGCCCGGTTCCGGCTCGCTCTGACCGCCGGCGAAGGAGAAGCGACGATGACCGAAGTGACACGGGAGCGGGTCGAGGCGGCCTACGCCGCCCTCGGCTCCGGCGACCGGGCGCGCATCCTGGAGTACTACTCCGAGGACCTGCGCTGGCTGGTGCCGGGCAACCACCCGCTCGCCGGCTGGTACGAGAGCCTGGACGCCTTCCTGGAGCTGATGGGGCAGACCCACAAGCTCACGGGCGGCACCTTCCGGATGGACCTGGAGGCGATCCTCGTCGGCGAGGACTGTTCCGCGGACGTGTGCCGCAACGTCGCCCTGCGGGACGGCGCGGCCCAGGACAGCCGGTCCCCGTACGAGCGGATGGACTACCCCGTCTTCCACTTCTTGCGCTGGCAGGGCGGCCGGGTCGTGGAGGGCCGCGACGGGCTCTTCGGCGACACGGCCTCCGCCTTCAGCCAGTTCTGGGCGCCGTTCGCGCCTGACGGAACCCGCAGGGACCGATAGGGGGATGAGCGCGATGGAAGCGAAGCAGATCCTGCAGAAGTACTACGAGTACGCCAACGCCGGGGACTGGGACCGCTGGTGCGACCTGTTCGCCGACGACCAGGTCATGGACGAGCAGCTCGCCGGCCACATCGAGGGCCTGGACGTCCTGCGCTCGATGATGAAGGGCATGGGCACGATGTACCGGGTCTTCCGGAACGAGCCCGTGCACTTCCTGGTCGACGGGGAGAAGGCCGCGGCCGTCTCGCACCTGACGGCCGTCAGCGCCTCCGGCGAGGCCATCGAGGCCGAGGTCATGAACTTCTTCCGGATCGTGGACGGGAAGATCGCCTACATGGCGAACTACCACGACACCGTCCCCTTCCAGGTGCTGAACCAGGGCTGAGGGGGGCCGATCCGTGAGCGCTGAAGAGTACGACTACATCGTTGTGGGATCCGGCACCGCCGGCAGCGTGCTGGCCAACCGGCTCTCCGAGGACCCGGACGTCTCCGTCCTCGTCCTGGAGGCGGGCGGTTCCCGGATCCCGCCCGAGGTGGACGATCCGTCCTCCTGGTACAAGCTGCTCGGCGGGCCCGTGGACTGGGGCTACACCAGCACCCCGCAGCCCGGCCTGGGCGGCCGCCGTACGTACGAACCGCGCGGCAAGGCCCCGGGCGGCAGCAGCAACCTCTACATCATGATGCACATCCGGGGCCACGCCTCGGACTTCGACAACTGGGCCTACCAGGGCGCGGCCGGCTGGGCGTACGAGGACGTGCTCCCGTACTTCGCCCTGCTGGAGGGCCAGGAGGACGCCACCGCCGCCACCACCGGCACCCGGGGACCGCAGCGGATCACCCACGCCGGGCGGCACAGCCCCAACCCGGCCTCCCGCGCCTTCATCGACGCGGCCGTCGAGCTGGGGCACGAGGAGATCGCCGACTTCAACACCGACGGCCCGCGGCGCGGCCTGTTCGGCACCGGCTGGCACCACATCGACGTCGCCGACGGCCGCCGCCAGGGCACCCTCGCCGCCTATCTGGAGCCCGCGCTCGACCGCTCCAACCTGACCCTGCGCACCAGCGCGCAGTCCACCCGGCTGCTCTTCGACGGGGACACCTGCACGGGCGTCGAGTACGTCCAGCTGCAGGCCCCCGCCACGCTTTCGGGCAGCGACGTCCCGGGCCGGACCGTGCGCGACGGCCACAGCTCCGCCGCGGCCCCCGGGCTGCACACCGTACGGGCCCGCCGGGAGGTGATCGTGGCCGCCGGGGCGATCGAGTCCCCCAAGCTGCTGCTGCTCTCCGGCATCGGCCACCCGCACCAGCTGCGCGAGCACGGCATCGAGGTCACCGCGGCCCTGCCCGGGGTCGGCGAGAACTTCCACAACCACGTCCTGACCGGGCTGATGGCAGAGGTCACCCAGGAGCTGCCGCCGCCGGCGCAGAACCTGTCGGAGAGCGCTCTGTTCCTGTCCTCCCGGCCGGGGCTGCCCGCGCCGGACCTGCAGATCGCCTTCGTCCACGTCCCGTTCGACGTGATCGTCGGCCAGGACCACCCGAACACGGTGTCCATCCTGCCCGGTGTCGTACGCCCGGTCTCGCGCGGCTGGATCAAGCTGGCGAGCGCCGACCCGCTGGCCCACCCGCTGATCAACCCGAACTACCTGGGCGACCGGTGGGACCTGGAGCGCATGGTGCAGGGCGTCAAGATCGCCCGTGAGCTCTTCGCGACCTCCGCGTTCTCGCCCTGGTACAAGCAGGAGCTCCAGCCAGGACCCGGCTACGTGACCGACGACGACCTGCGCTCCTTCGTGAAGCAGAAGTCGGAGAGCTACCACCACCAGGCCGGCTCCTGCCGCATGGGCATCGACGACCTCGCCGTCGTCGACCCCGAGCTGCGCGTGCACGGCGTACGGAACCTGCGCGTCGTCGACGCGAGCGTGATGCCCGCGGTTCCCTCGGGCAACTGCCACACCGCCATCGCGATGATCGCCGAGCGCGCGGCGGACTTCCTGAAGGGGGTGTCCCGTGTCTGATGTCGTGCTGCGCGAGGGTGCGCTGAGCGGGACCCGGATCGCGGTCCTGGTCGAGAGCGACTTCTACGAACCGGAGATCTTCTACTACCAGCACCGGTTCGCGGAGGAGGGCGCCGAGGTCGATTTCCTGACCCGGCTGTGGGGCAACGACTCCATCACCTTCTCCGGGCACGAGTACCGGGCGCCGTTCACCGCCAGCCAGTCCCTGGAGGGGCTGAGCGACGAGGAACTGCGCCGGTACGCGGCGATCATCGTGCCCTCCGGCATGGTGGCCGACCGGCTGCGCTACACCGAGGACGTGGACGTGCTGGCTCCGGCGACGGAGCTGCTGCGCCGGGCCTTCGAGGAGCCGACGGTCCTCAAGGGGATCATCTGCCACGGCATGTGGCTGGCCTCCTCGATCCCCGGCAAGATCCGCGGCCGCAAGGTGGTCTGCCACAACAACCTCATCGGCGACGTCCGCAACATGGGCGGCCAGTACGTCGACGAGGACGTGGTCGTCGACGGGGACCTGGTCACCGGCCGCACCGGCGCCCACCACCACCTCTTCGCCCGCCGGATCATCGAGCTCATCGCGGCCGGGCGGGGCCGGGGGGCCGGCTGATGGCGGCCGGGCTGCGCTGGTCGCACGTGGGCCTGAACTGCACGGACCAGAAGACCACCGAGGAGTTCTACACCCGGTACTTCGGCTTCGCCCGGGCCCGGGTGGTCGATCTCGGGGAGTCGCAGATCGTGTTCCTGCGCAAGGGGGACGCGTACCTGGAGCTCTTCGCGGTCGGCGCCGAACCGGCGCGCGCGGCGCTGGGGGTCCCCCCCGCGGTAGCTGGGGGAGACGGGCCGCAGGCCCCGGGCCGGATGCGCCACCTGGCCTTTCAGACCGACGACGTGGACGCGTTCCTGGCGCAGCTGGGAGACGCGGCCGAAGTGACCCTGGGGCCGCTGGACTTCGACGACTTCATCTGCGGCTGGCGGACCGTGTGGGTCCGCGACCCGGACGGGGTGATCGTCGAAGTCAGCCAGGGATACGAGGACGACCCGGCCAACGACCCCACGCACGACAGCACTCACGAGGGCTCTCACGACAAGGACGGTGCATGACATGGCGGACGCCGTGAGCTTCTCCTTCTCCGACACCATCGCCGGCTACGTCGAACGCTTCGACTCCGGGTCGCGCGTGCTGCGCCTGAAGACCTCCGACGGCCGCGGGTTCGACGTCTCGCTCGCCGGCGACCCCAGCGCCGAGCTGGTGCGCAACCTCGACGAGCCCTACATCGACGCCTCCGGGCACATCGACGAGATGCTCTCGCCGGGCCGGTTCCTCTTCGTCTACGGCGTCCACTACCCGGAGCACGGCGGGCGCTTCGACGCCAAGCGCCTGGTGTTCCTGGGCCGCGGGGCCGAGGACTACCGCTTCGAGGAGCCCAGCTGGTGGATCAAGCAGATCGAATCGCTGGCCGACTTCTACAAGCGGGCGCAGTTCGGCGACGGGCCGGTGGACTTCACCGAGTACCGCACCGAGATCCGGCTCGGCGGCGACAAGACCGCCAGCCACGTCCAGGAGACGGACACGATCTCCCGCCTGGTCTACGGCATGGCCTCGGCCTACCTGCTGACCGGCAAGGACGAGTACCTGGAGGTCGCCGAGCGCGGCACCGAGTACCTGCGCAAGCACATGCGGGTCGTGGACAGCGAGGAGGACGTGGTCTTCTGGTACCACGGCATCAGCGTGGACGGGGACAGCGAGCGCAAGCTGTTCACCTCGGAGTTCTCCGACGACTACGACGCGATCCCGATGTACGAGCAGATCTACGCGCTGGCCGGCCCGATCCAGACGTACCGGGTCACCGGTGACATCCGGATCAAGAACGACGCGGACGCCACCATCCGGCTGTTCGACAAGTTCTTCTTCGACCCGGAGCAGGGCGGCTACTACTCGCACATCGACCCGATCCTCTTCAGCGCCGACCACGAGTCCCTGGGCGAGAACGCCGAGCGCAAGAACTGGAACTCGGTCGGCGACCACGCGCCCGCCTACCTCATCAACCTGTACCTGGCGACCGGCGACCAGAAGTACGCCGACTTCCTCGAGTACACCTTCGACACCATCGCGGACAAGTTCCCGGACTACAAGAACAGCCCCTTCGTCCAGGAGCGCTTCAACCGCGACTGGTCCCACGACAAGGCGCACAGCTGGCAGCAGGACCGCGCCGTGGTCGGCCACAACCTCAAGATCGCCTGGAACCTGATGCGGATGAACTCGCTGAAGGCCAAGCCGGCCTACGAGGAGCTCGCCAAGAAGATCGGCGAGATCATGCCGGCGGTCGGCAGCGACGTGCAGCGCGGCGGCTGGTACGACGTCGTCGAGCGCATCAAGTCCGGGGACCAGGAGACGTATCGTTTCGCCTGGCACGACCGCAAGGCCTGGTGGCAGCAGGAGCAGGCGATCCTCGCCTACCTCATCCTGAACGGCACGGTCGGCGGCGACGCCAACCTGCGCGAGGCCCGGCAGGCGCAGGCCTTCTACAACACCTTCTTCCTCGACCACGACGAGGGAGCCGTCTACTTCAACGTGCTCGCCAGCGGTACGCCGTACCTGCTCGGCACGGAGCGGCTCAAGGGCAGCCACTCGATGTCCATGTACCACTCGGCGGAGCTCTGCTACCTCTCCGCCGTCTACAACAACCTGCTCATCAACGGCCGGGAGATGGACTTCCACTTCCAGCCCGACCCGACCAACCTGCCCGACCGCGTCCTGCGCGTCTCGCCCGACCTGCTCCCGGCCGGCTCGGTGCGGATCGCGTCCGTGGAGATCGACGAGAAGCCGTACGACGACTTCGACGCCGATGCCCTCACCGTACGGCTGCCCGACGTCCAGGGGCGGGTGAAGGTCAAGGTCCGGCTGCGTCCAGTGGCCAAGAAGTAGCGCTCAACGGGGGGCGCCCCAACCAGAGGGGAATGCAATGACTCTCAACGTCAAGGAACGCCGGAACAAGACGGGCACCGTGCTCGTCGCCACCGGCGAGATCAACAGCGAGACATCCGGCTCGCTGCTCCAGGCCCTGCTGCCGCTCGTCCGCGAGGGCAAGCCGCTGAAGATCGACCTCACCGCCGTCACCTACGTCTCCAGCGCGGGCCTGCGCACCCTGCTCGTCGTCTACCGCGAGGCCCAGCACGCCGGCGTCGCCGTCACCCTGTACGGGGTGAGCGAGGAAGTCCGGTTCGTCATGTCGGCCACCGGCTTCCTCGACTTCTTCGAGACCGGCGAGGCGGCGGCCGCGGCCGCCAAGGCCAAGGCCAAGGCCGCACGATGAGCGAGGCACAGTCCGAGCAGGTCCTGCGCGTCGACGCGTACCCGACCCACGAGGTGGGCGGGTACCGCGTCCGCGCCGGCAAACCGTTCCCCTTCGGGGCCAATGTGGTCCCCGGCGGGGTCAGCTTCTCCGTCTTCTCCGACCAGGCCACCTCCATGACCCTGGTCATCTACAAGCGCGGAGAGCCCGAGCCGATGGCCGAGCTGGAATTCCCCGAGGAATTCCGCACCGGCAGCGTCTTCGCCATGACGGTCTTCGGCCTCGACCACGAGAACATCGAGTACGGGTACCGGGCCGACGGCCCCTACGACCCGGTCACCGGGCACCGCTTCGACGCCCGCCAGGTCCTCTCCGACCCGTACGCCCGGCTGATCGCGGGCCGTGACGTGTGGGGCGTGGAGCCCGACCGCAGCCGCGGTTACCAGTACCGCTCCCGCGTCTGCCTCCAGGACTTCGACTGGGGCGACGACACCCCGCTGGGCATCCCCGCCGAGGATCTCGTCGTCTACGAGACCCACGTGCGCGGCTTCACCCGGCACCCCTCCTCGCAGGTCACCGCACCCGGCACCTTCGCGGGGCTGCGCGAGAAGATCCCGTACCTCAAGGAACTCGGGGTGAACTGCATCGAGCTCCTGCCCGTGTTCGAGTTCGACGAGAGCGACAACCCGCGCACCAACCCGGAGACCGGCGAGCAGCTCTTCGACTACTGGGGCTACAACACTGTCTCGTTCTTCGCGCCCAAGGCCGGCTACGCGGCCACCGGACGCTACGGGATGCAGGGCGACGAGTTCCGCACCCTCATCAAGGACCTGCACGCGGCCGGCATCGAGGTCATCCTCGACGTCGTCTTCAACCACACCGCCGAGGGCAACGAGCAGGGCCCGACGATCTCCTTCAAGGGGCTCGACAACGCCACGTACTACATGCTCACGCCCGAGGGGTACTACTTCAACTTCAGCGGCACCGGCAACACCGTCAACTGCAACCACCCCGTCGTGCGCAACTACGTGCTCGACTGCCTGCGCCACTGGGTCGCCGACTACCACATCGACGGCTTCCGCTTCGACCTCGCGGCCATCCTCGGCCGGGCCCTGGACGGCACCCCGCTGCCCAACCCGCCGCTGCTGGAACTGCTCGCCTACGACCCGGTCCTGCGGCACACCAAGCTCATCGCCGAGGCCTGGGACGCGGGCGGCCTCTACGAGGTCGGCAACTTCCCGGCGTACGGCCGCTGGGCGGAGTGGAACGGCAAGTACCGCGACACCGTACGCCGCTGGCTCAAGGGCGACTCCGGGGTCACCGGCGAACTGGCCACCCGCATCGCCGGCTCGCCCGACCTCTACTCCAGCCGCGGCACCGCCGCCTCGGTCAACTTCCTGACCGCGCACGACGGCTTCACCCTCGCCGACCTGGTCTCCTACAACGACAAGCACAACGAGGCCAACGGCGAGAACAACAACGACGGCGCCAACGACAACAACAGCTGGAACTGCGGCGCCGAGGGGCCCACCGACGACCCCGACGTCAACGCGCTGCGCACCCGGCAGATGAAGAACGCGATCGCCATCCTCTTCACCAGCCAGGGCATCCCGATGCTGCTGTCCGGCGACGAGGTCGCCCGGACACAGCAGGGCAACAACAACACGTACTGCCAGGACAACGAGCTCTCCTGGTTCGACTGGAGCCAGGTCGACGACAACGCCGAACTGCTCCGGTTCACCCGGGAGATGATCGCCTTCCGCAAGCACCACCGCGAGCTGCGCTCCACCGCCCACCCCACCGGACAGGTCCGCGAGAACCTCGGCCTGCCCGACATCAGCTGGCACGGGGAGCGGGCCTGGCAGCCCGACTGGTCGCAGGAGAGCCGGCTGCTGGCGGTGGCCCGCTGCGGTACCGGGGACGACGACGTGGTGTACGTGGCCATGAACTCGCACTGGGAGTCGCACGACCTGGAACTGCCCGCCCTGCCCGGCGGCCGGAGCTGGCACCTGTTCGCCGACACCAGTGCGGAGGCGCCGCACGACATCCGCACCCCGGGCACCGAGCAGGAACTGGACAACGCCGGCAAGTACCTGATCGGCCCGCGGTCGGTCGTGATCCTGGTCGGCCGCACCAATGATCCCGAGATGCCTTGACCGAAGGAGACCTGACATGCCGCTTTCCGTGTCCCTGAGCATCGAGGGCGACACCACCGTGATCGAGCTGACCGGCGAACTGGACGCCAAGACGGCCCCCGACTTCCACCAGACCATCGAGAAGGCCGCGGGCCACGGCACCAGCACCGTCGAGATCAGGATGGCCGGCGTCGGCTACATGGCCAGCGCCGGACTGCGCTCCCTGGTCTTCGCCCAGCAGAAGGTCGCGAACAACGTCACCATCAAGGTGGTCGGTGCCATCGAGCCCGTGTCCCGGACCATCCGGACGGCAGGACTCGACCGCAGCATCGTGCTCTCCGATGAGTGACCACCGTGACTACGGGCCCGATGAATGACGTGGTCGAACTGGCGAGGACGTCCGCCGCACTGGAGGTGCCCGCGACGGTGGGGGCACTGGGCGAGATCGCCGCGTTCGTCCTGCGGCTGGCCGGACGGGCGGGCCTGGACAAGGGCTCCGCCTACCGGATCCGGCTGGCCGTGGACGAGCTGGCCACGAACATCGTGATGCACGGGTACCGGGGCGGCGACGGACGGATCACCGTCCGCGGCCGCTCCGGCCCGGGCGGGGTGCAGATCACCCTTTTGGACTCCGCACCCCCCTTCGACCCCGTCGAAGGCCGCCTTCCGCCCGCCCCCGGGGTTCCCCCGCAGGACCGGCGGATCGGCGGCCTCGGCATCCACCTGGCGCTGACCAGCGTGGACGAATTCAGCTACGTGCACAGGGACGGCCGCAACATCAGCAAGCTGACGGTGAAGGCTAGAGGGACTGAGGGGACGGACCCATGCCCTCCACGACCGTGATCATCCTCGACGAGTACCCGCCACCGCCGCCCGAACTGCTCGACGCGCTGCGGAGCATGGACGCGGAACTCGTCACCCGGACGCTGACGGAGCTCCGCGAAGGCCCGCAGGAGCTGCTGCCCGTCGCGGACGTGCTGCTCGCCCCGGCCGAGTCCGACGGGGAGTCCGTACGGATGGCCGTACGCCGGCTGCGCCGCTGGGCCGGGGCCCCCATCGTGGTCGTCTGGACGGTGACGGAGTTCGCCGCCCTGGAGGAGCACGTCCGGATCGGCCACGACTACCTCGTACCGCCCTTCCTGCCCGCCCTCGTCGGGGCCCGGCTGCACAGCTGCTCGGAGCGCGCCGGACTCGGCCGCACCCTGCGCGAAGCCGACGCCCGCGCCGAACTCATGGGATACGAGAAGGAACTGGAGATCGGCCGGGAGATCCAGGCCGGCTTCCTGCCCGAATCCCTGCCCGTCCCGGACGGCTGGGAGATCGACGTCCGCTTCCGGCCCGCACGCCAGGTCGCCGGCGACTTCTACGACGTCTTCGAGATCTCCCGCGGCCGCCGGCTCGCCTTCGTCGTCGCCGACGTCTGTGACAAGGGGGTCGGCGCCGCGCTCTTCATGGCGCTCATCCGCTCCCTGCTCCGGCACACCGCCGAGAACAGCGGCCTCCAACACCTGGTGGCCGCCGGGCGCACCGGCGGCAGCCGCCGCATCCCGGTCGTCGGCGCCACCCCGCTGCTCAACGCGGTCACCGCCACCAACGGCTACCTCACCCGCAACCACCTGCGGCAGGGCTACTTCGCCACCCTGTTCTTCGGGGTGCTGGACCCGCTCACCGGCAGCCTCGTCTACATCAACGGCGGCCACAACCCGCCCCTGCTGCTCCGCGCCGACGGCAGCCGGCCCATCGCGCTCGACGTCACCGGGCCGGCGGTCGGGGTACTGCCCGACTGCGTCTACACCCTGGGCTACGCCCAGCTGAACCACGGCGACACCCTCTTCGCCTTCACGGACGGAGTCCCCGAGGCCCGCTGCCCGAACGGCAGCTTCCTCGGTGACGAACGGATGCTGGAACTGCTCGCCGGCACCCCGGTGAGCGGCAAGGACGTGGTCGACCGGATGGACCTGGCGGTGCGCGAGCACACGGGCACCGCCGAACAGCACGACGACGTCACCATGCTGGCCCTGCACCGGCCTCGTGCGGCGCGGGGGCCGCATGCGGACGGTACCGGCTACCGGGTGGTGGCCTGATGACCCGCACCATCGTGGTGCACTCGCACCGCGGTGGCACCGGGAAGTCCTCGGTCCTGGCGAACCTGGCGCTGCTGATCGCGGCCGAGGGACGCCGGGTCGGGGTGGTGGACACCGACATCCAGTCACCCACCCTCGACCTGCTGTTCCGTCTCGGGCCGGGCCCCTCGCTGGCCGACTACCTGCTCGGCCGCTGCGAGATCGAGGCCGCCGCCCAGCAGGTGGCCGTGCCCGGGCTGTACGTCGTACCGGCCAGGACCGGCACCGCCGCCCTGCGGGAGATCATGACCAGCGGGTACGACGTGGGGCTGCTCCCGGAGGGCTTCGACCGGCTCGCCGAGCACTACGCGCTCGACGTGCTGCTGCTCGACACCCACGCCGGTCTCAACAACGAGTCGGTGACCGCGATGGCGAGCGCCGACGTACTGATGATCATGGCTCGGGCCGATCGGATCGACCTCTCCGGAGTGGAGGAGACGATCGCCCTCGCCGGGCGCCTGGCCTGCCGGCGGACCCTGGTGCTGAGCATGGCCCCCGAGGGGATCGACCGCGTGGAGGCCAGGCGGCGCACCGAGGAGGTCTACGGGGCGCCGCTGGCCGGAATCCTTCCGTACTCGCCGGAAATGGCGGCTCTGTACGGTGAACGCATATTCGCAGAAGCCCATCCCGACCACCCACTGGTCGGTGAATTCCGCACCATCATCTCGGCGTTGGACGCACGTGACGAAGTATCGCGTGCCTGACGCCGCCCCCTTACGCCCCCCGCGCGGGGCCGTGTTGAATCGGCAGCGAATCCAGAACAAGGAGAGAATCATGAAGATTCTCGTCGTCATGACGGCCAAGGCCACGCTCCATCTGCTGGACGGCGAACAGCACCCCTCGGGATTCTGGGCCGAGGAATTCGTCGTTCCCTACCAGTTGTTCAAGGCCGCCGGCCACACCGTGGACGTGGCGACGATCGGGGGCCGGGCACCCACGGTCGACCAGACGAGCATCGACCCCCAGTTCCTCCAGTGGGTACGCCCGCAGGGCTCCCCGAACGAGGACGCGGCCAACGCCGCCGAATACGTCCGGGTCATCGAGAACACCCCGCAGCTCAAGGCGCCGATCGCACTCGAAGCCCTGACCGAGAAGGACATCGCCGACTACGACGGCGTCTACGTCAGCGGCGGCCACGGAGCCATCGGCGACCTCCCGAAGTCCGACGAACTCGCCCAGATCCTGCGCTGGGTCGTCGCCCAGGACAAGCCGCTCGCCACCGTCTGCCACGGCCACACCTCGCTGCTCGCCCTGCGCGACGGCGAAGGCCGCTGGCCCTTCGAGGGCTACCGGATGACGGCCTTCTCGCACAGCGAGGAACTGGTCACCAACATGGCCGGCCGCCTCCCGCTGATCCTCGAGGTCGAGCTCACCCGGCTCGGCGCCCGCTACGAGAAGGCCGAAGCGATCTGGGACTCGCACGTGGTCGTGGACCGCAAGCTGACCACCGGCCAGAACCCGTACTCCTCCAAAGCCCTCGCGGAGACGTTCTTAACGCAGCTCGCGAAGGGCTAGTACCGCCCCCGCATCCGACACCGGAAGGCAGCCATGACCAAGCGCGCGCTCAGCGACCAGCCCTTGGCCAACCCCGGGAAGCTGTTCATCGGCGGCAAATGGGTCTCGGCCCAGGACGGCCGTACCGAACCCGACATCAGCCCCGTGGACGGCCAGGAGATCGTGCCGGTGGCCCAGGCCACCGCCGCCGACGCGGACGCGGCCGTCGCCGCGGCCCGCAAGGCGTACGAGGAAGGTCCGTGGAGCAGACTGTCCGCGCAGGAGCGCGCGCTGCGGCTGAACCGGGTCGGTGAGCTCATCGAGCGCGACCTGGAGGAGATCGCCCTGCTGGAGACCGTGGACATGGGCAAGCCGTTCGCCTTCTCCAGCACGGTCGACGCCCCCATGGCCGCGCAGCTCATGCACTACTACGCCGGCGCCGTGACCCGCGTCGACGGCTCCTCGCGGGCCCCGGCCGGCGGACAGCTGGCCTACACCCTGCGCGAACCGCTGGGCGTGGTCTGCGCCATCACCCCGTTCAACTTCCCGCTCCTGCTGTCGATGACGAAGATCGCACCGGCGCTGGCGGCGGGGAACACGGTCGTCCACAAGCCCTCCCCGGCCACCCCGCTCACCGCCCTGAAGATCGCCGAGCTCTTCCAGGAGGCGGAGATCCCGGACGGCGTGCTGAACGTGATCACGGGTCCCGGCGTGGAACTGGGCGAGACCCTCACCGATCACCCGGACATCGACAAGATCGCGTTCACCGGCTCCACCTCCGTCGGCCAGTCCATCATCCGCAAGGCGGCCGGCACCCTGAAGAAGGTGACGATGGAGCTCGGCGGCAAGTCCGCCAACATCGTCTTCGCCGACGCCGACCTCGACGCGGCCGAGGAGCTCGCCTTCTTCGGCATCTACTACAACAAGGGCGAGATCTGCACCGCCGGCTCCCGCCTGCTCCTGCACCGGCCCATCCACGACGAGATGGTCGAACGCCTGGTCCGCCGGGCCGCCGCCCTCAAGCCGGGCGACCCGCGCGACCCCGCCACGCTGTTCGGGCCGCTGGCCCACCGCGGCCAGTTCGACAAGGTCAGCTCCTACATCGAGGTCGGCGAGAAGGAAGGCGCGATCCTGCGCACCGGCGGCACCGGGTGGACCCCCGAGGGCGCCTCCAGCCAGGGCCTGTACTTCCTGCCGACCGTCTTCACCGGCGTCGACAACGGCATGCGGATCGCCCAGGAGGAGATCTTCGGGCCGGTCCTGTCGATCATCCCCTTCGACACCGAGGAGGACGCCGTGCGCATCGCCAACGACAGCGCGTACGGCCTCGCCGCCGGCGTCCACACCAAGGACCTGCGGCGCGCCCACCGCGTCGCCTCGCAGATCAAGGCCGGCACGGTCTGGGTCAATTGCTACAACCAGTACGACCCCTCCGTGCCGTACGGCGGCTACAAGGCCTCCGGCTACGGCCGCGAGTGCGGACCCGAGTCGCTGGAGAGCTACACCCAGACCAAGTCGGTCTGGATCGGCATGGACTGACACCCCCTTCCCGAGGAGCGTCAATGCGGACAGGCATCATCGGCACCGGGCGGATCGGCACGGTCCTCGCACGGATCCTCGTGGCGGCAGGACACGACGTCGTGCTCGCCAATGCCCGGGGCCCGCAGACCCTCGGCCCGCTCGTGGCCGAACTGGGACCGGCCGCCTCGGCGGCGCACCCGGCCGAGGCGGCCGGCCGGGCCGACCTGCTGGTGCTGATGGTGCCCTTCGCGACCGTACGGGGGCTGCTCCCGCCGCACGTCGTACAGGACAAGGTGCTGGTGGACGCGACGAACGCGTTCGCCGGCGCCGGCGCCCCCGCCGATCTGGGCGGGCGGGGCTCCAGCGATCTGGTCGCCGAGTGGTATCCCGGCGCCCAGGTCGTGAAATCCCTGAACACCATGCACTTCGAAACTCTCGCCGTCGCCGGCACCGCGTCCGGTGAGCGCCTGGCGCATTTCACGGCGGGCGACGACGGGAAATCGAAGGAAATCGTCGCGGGAATCATCACGGATCTCGGATTCGCACCCGTCGACACCGGCCCGCTGCACACCGGGGGAATTCTCCAACAGCCCGGCGGGCCCCTCTTCAACCGGCCGCTCACGGAAGCGCAGGCGCTGGCATGGATATCACACTGAACGTGAACGGAAGACCCGAACAGTTCTCGGCGCAACCGAACGAACTGCTCGTGGAACGGCTCCGCGACGGCCTCGGTCTGACCGGTACCAAGGTCGGCTGCGACACCGGCCAGTGCGGCTCCTGCGTCGTCCGGCTCGACGGCCGCTCCGTGAAGAGCTGCCTGATCCTCACCGTCTCGGCAGCCGGCTCCGAGGTGGCCACCATCGAGGGCGTCACCCCCGCGGGCGGCGAACTCTCCGGCCTCCAGGAAGCCCTGCGCCAGGAACACGGCACCCAGTGCGGGTTCTGCACGCCCGGCATGGTCATGGCGCTCGGCGAGCTCGTCGAATCCACCGCCGGCGGCGAAGCCCCCACCGAGCCCGAGATCCGCGAGTGGCTCACCGGCAACCTGTGCCGCTGCACCGGCTACCACAGCGTCGTACGGGGAGTGCAGCGCGCCTGCGCACCCGCGGCGGAGCCGCTTGTCGACACAGTGAGACAGGAGGTGTGAGGACATGACCGCAGTGACGGGGGAGCAGACGGCCCAGCCGCAGGAGGCAGAAGCAGGACCCGCACCCGAGCCCGAGCACACCGTGCTGGGGCAGCCGCTCGACAGCCGCGAGGACCCGCAGCTGCTGCGCGGCGAAGCCACGTACGTCGCCGACATCGACCTGCCGGGCACCGCGCACATGGCGATCCTGGGCAGCCCGGTCGCCCACGCGAGGATCCTCTCCATCGAGACCAAGGCCGCCGAGCAGCTGCCCGGAGTGCTGAAGGTGGCCACCGCCGCCGACTTCACCGACGTGATGCCGCTGCCCTGCATCTGGATCCCCGGCGGCGTCGAGAGCCACTTCCCGCCCCACCCCTACGGACTTCCCGGCGCCCGCCCGGTCCTGACCGGCGACGCCGTCCGCCACGTGGGCGATCCCATCGCCGTGGTCGTCGCCGAGACCCCGCGCCAGGCCGCCGCCGCGCTGGCCGCCATCGCCGTCGAGTACGAGCCGCTGCCCGTGGTCACCCGGGCCGACGAGGCGCTCGCCGACGGCGCGCCCCAGCTGCACGAGGCGGTCCCGGGCAACCTGAACGCGTACTGGACCTGCGGCGACAAGGACCGCACCGACGCGGCCATCGCCGAGGCCGAGGTCACCGTAGAGCTGGACCTGGTCAACCAGCGCACCATCAACAGCCCCATCGAGCCCCGCGGCGCGGTCGGCGACTACAACGCCGCCACCGGCGAGTACACGCTCTACGCCTCCACCCAGGGGCCGCACAACCACCGCTTCCTGCTCTCCGCGCTGGTCCTCGGCATCCCCTTCAACAAGCTCCGCGTGGTCGCCCCGACCGTCGGCGGCAGCTTCGGCACCAAGGGGTACCTGTACCCCGACATGGCGCTGGTCCTGCTGCTGTCCAAGGCGCTCGGCCGGCCCGTGAAGTGGGTGGACACCCGTACCGGGCTGATGAACTCCACCGTCCAGGGCCGCGACCACCGCCAGCACGTCACCCTCGCCGGCACCCGCGACGGCCGCATCACGGCCGTGCGCTGCACCAGCTACGCCAATCTCGGCGCCTACCCGTCGACGATCGGCCCCGGTGTCGCCACCGCCCTGATGGGCCGCTCCATCAGCGGGATGTACGACATCGACGCCGCCTTCTGCGAGGTCTACGCCGCCTTCACCAACACCGTCTCGCTCGGCGCCCAGCGCGGCAGCGGGCGCGCCGAGGCCGCCTTCCTCATGGAGCGCCTGGTCGACCGGTACGCCTCCGAGATCGGCATGGACCCGGCGGCGGTGCGGCGCAAGAACCTGGTGCCGAAGGAGAAGTTCCCGTACGACAACGGTCTGGGCTGGACCTACGACTCCGGGAACTACCAGCTGAACTTCGACCGGGCCATCGAGCTGTCCGGCTACGCCGACATGCCCGCCCGCAAGGCCGAGGCCCGCACCCGCGGCAAGCGGCTCGGCGTGGGTCTGGCCACCTACGTGGCGATCTGCGGGGTCGGCCCCTCCACCCGGATGTCCAAGGAGGGCATGCTCGGCGGCACGTGGGAGAGCGCGAACATCCGCGTCCACCCGACCGGCGAGGTCACCGTCACCGTCGGCTCCGCCTCCACCGGGCAGAGCCACGGCACCGTCTTCGCGCAGGTCGCCGCCGACGAGCTGGGCATCGACCCGGCCCAGGTCCAGGTGTACGAGGGCGACACCCTCAAGGCGCCCTACGGGCAGGGCACCTACGGCTCGCGCTCCTACAGCATGGCCGCGCCCGCCGTCGCCCTCACCGCCCGGAAGATCAAGAGCAAGCTGGTCAAGGCCGGCGCCGTCTTCCTGGGAGTCCCCGAGGGCAAGGTCGTCTACGCCGGCGGCAAGGTCTACGAAGAGGGCAACGAGGAGAACACCAAGACCTTCGCCGAGCTGGCGATGGCCATGTGGTACGGCTGGGGGCTGCCCCCGGAGATCGAGCCGGCCCTCGACGAGACCACCCACTTCGACCCGCCGGACTTCAACTACCCCTTCGGCACGCACGTCGCCGTCGTCGAGATCGACGAACTCACCGGCGAGACCGAGGTGGTGGCCTACACCGCCGTCGACGACGCCGGGAACATCGGCAACCCGAAGGTGGTCCTCGGCCAGATCGAGGGCAGCATCGTGCACGGCCTCGGCCAGGCGCTGATGGAGGCCGCCGAATACGACGAGAACGGACTGCTCGTCACCGCCGACCTCACCACCTACGCCCTGCCGCGCGCCGCCGACGTGCCGTTCTTCGCGCTCGACAAGACCGTCACGCCCAGCCCGCACAACCCGCTGGGAGCCAAGGGCGCCGGCGAGATCGCCACCGTCCCGCCCGCCGCGGCGGTCGTCAACGCCGTCGTCGACGCCCTGTCCGACCTGGGCGTGCAGCACATCGACATGCCGCTCACGCCCGAGAAGGTCTGGCGCCGCCTGCGAGGAGAAGCACAGTGATCCTCACCGAGTTCGACTACGTCCGGCCCGTCGGCCTCGACGAGGCGCTGACCCTGCTCGCCGGGACGCCCGGCGCCCGGGTGCTCGCCGGCGGACAGAGCCTGCTGCCCGATCTGCGGACCGGCGCCGCCGCGTTCGACCGGGAGGGGCCCGGCCTGCTCGTCGACGTACGCCGGCTGGAGGAGCTCCGGGGGATCGGCCGCACCGCCGACGGGATCCGGATCGGTGCGCTCACCACGCTCGCCGAGCTCTCCGCCGACCCGCTGGTCCTCGCGCAGGCTCCGGAGCTGGCCGCCGCGGCCCGCGCCAACGGCGACCCCCAGGTCCGCAACCTCGGCACCGCCGGCGGCAACCTCGCCGCCGGCGGGCGCGCCACCGACCTGCCGGTTGCCGCGATCGCCGCCGACGCGGTGGTCGAACTGGCCGGTCCCGGCGGGCGCAGCACCGTACCGGCCGAGGAGTTCGCGGCCTCCGGCGTGCCTGCCGGAGCCGTGCTCACCGCGCTGCTGGTGCCCGCCGCCGGACGGGCCGCCGCCTTCGAGAAGACCGCCGACCGGGCCACCCGCTACCCGGTGTGCGCCACCGCCGTACGGGTCACCCCGGACGGGCCGCGCATCGCCGTCACCGGGGCCACCGCCCGCCCGCTGCGGCTGCGCGGGGTCGAAGCCCGGCTGCGCGGCGGCCCGTACACCACCCACGCCGTGCTCGCGGCCTTCCGCGCCGAGCCCCGGGAGCTCTTCGTCCCCGGGCGCGGCACCTCGGCCGAGTACCTCGGCCATCTGGCGGGGGTGCTCACGGCCCGCGCGCTGGCGAGGGCCCAGGCCCTCGCCTGACCACCGTCCACAACGGGGAGTTGAAAGCAGTGGCCGACACATCCAAGACGACCACGGGAGTTGCCGTGCACCCAGCCGCAGCGGCGGCCAGTGCACCCAGAGGTTCCGGCTTCTGGGTGGTGGGCGCGGTCCTCGTCCTGCTGATGCTCTCCTCCTCCGTGCCCTCCGCCCTGTACGTGCTCTACCAGCAGAGATGGGGGCTGTCCTCGGGCATGATCACGGTCGTCTTCGCCCTCTACGCCGTGACCGTGCTCGCCGGGCTCCTGCTGTTCGGCTCGCTGTCCGACACCCTCGGCCGGCGCCCGGTCCTGGCCGCCGGGCTGGTCCTCGCGATCGTCTCGATGGGACTGTTCGCGGGGGCCCAGGGGCTGGGGCTGCTGCTGGCCGCCCGCGCCGTACAGGGGCTGGCCGTGGGCCTCGCCACCGGGGCCATGGGCGCGGCCCTGCTGGAACTCGCCCCGCGCTCACGGCCGGCGCTCGGCGCCCAGGTCAACAGCGCGGGGCCGACCGTGGGGATCGGGCTCGGCGGGATCGGGGCCGGACTCCTCGTCCAGTACGCGCCCGCGCCGACCGTCCTGAGCTACCTGCTGCTGGTCGGGGCCTTCGCCGTGACCCTGGTGGGCGTGGCCCGGATGCGGGAGAGCGCTCCCGGCGCGGGCGGCCGCTTCCGGGTGGTCCCGCACCGGATCCACGTGCCCGCCGGCGCCCGCGGCCGGTTCGCCGTCCTCGTGCTGACCATCGTCGCCGTCTGGTCGGTGGGCGGCTTCTACCTCTCGCTGGGCCCGCACCTGGCCCTGTCCCTGCTCGAGTCCGACAACTACCTCGTCGGCGGCGCCACGGTCGCCCTGCTCGCCGGGGCCGCCACCGTCGCCCAGCTGGTGCTCGGCCGCACCGAGGCGCTGCGCACCGCCGTCCTCGGACTGCTGGGGCTGCTCGCGGGGCTCGGCCTGGTCCTGCTCGCGCTGGGCCTCGGCTCCGCCACCGTGTTCCTGGTGGCCACCGCGGTCCTCGGCAGCGGCTGGGGCGCCGCCTTCCTGGGCTCCTTCCGGGCCCTGAGCGCGCTCGCCGACCCGGCGCACCGCGGCGAACTGACCGCCGCCGTCTACGTCTTCGCGTACCTCGCGATGAGCGTGCCGGCGGTCCTCGCCGGGATGCTGACCAACATCCACGGGCTGCACCGCACCTCGGTCGGCTTCATGGCCGCCGTCGCCGGGGTGTGCGCGCTGGCCCTGCTGGTCACCCTGCGGCTGGCCGCCCGCACCCGGGCCGAGGGGAGCACGGCATGAACGCGTCGGAGCCCACGAAGCCCACGAAGCCCACGGAGTCTTCGGAGACTTCGGAGTCTTCGGAACTGAGGTCCGCCCTGCACGGGCTGGAGATCTTCGCCGGGATCACCGAGGAACAGCTGGACTGGCTGGTCTCGGTCTCCGAGCCCCGGGTCCTCGCCGACGGGGAGGTCCTCTTCCGGGACGGCGAGGAGGCCACCGGCTTCCACGTGCTGCTCTCGGGCGGGCTGGTCGTCACCAAGGTCGTGGACGGACGGGAGGAGGTCCTCACCCGGCACTCCACCGAGGAGGAGAGCGTCGCCGCCGAGGACCACGACGGCAAACCGTCGGCCGCCCACCGGTTCACCGGCGAACTCCCGCTGCTGACCGAGGGCGCTTACGTGGCCACGGCGGCCGCGAGCGGGCCGTCGACCACCGTCGTGGCGTACCCCAAGGCGGTGTTCTTCGAAATGCTGACCCGCTGCCACGGGGTGGCCGCCGTACTGATCCCCGTACTGGCCTGGCGGATCAAGTCCTCCGAGGTGCAGGCCCGCAAGCGGGCCACCGTGGAGGCGCTCGGCACCCTGGCCGCGGGGCTGGCCCACGAGCTCAACAACCCGGCGGCCGCCGTGGCCCGGGCCGCGCAGGAACTGGCTCCCGCCCTGGACCGGCTGACCCGCACCGCCCAGGCCTGGGGGGCCGCGGCCACCGGTTCGGAGCGCTCCGTGTTCGACCGGCTCGCCGACGAGCTGGACAAGCTGCCGCCGCCGGTGACCACCGACCCCTTCGCCCAGGCCGACGCCGAGGAGGAGATCGCCGACTGGGCGGAGGAGGCCGGCACCGAACGGCCCGGCCTGCTCGGCTCGGGCGTCTCCGACCTCGGGCTGGAGCTGGGCTGGCTGCTGGAGCGCCTGGAGGGCGTCGGCGAACCGGCCCTCGCCCCCGCCCTGGACCACCTGGCGGCGCTCCTGGAGATCCGCTCGCTCGCCGCCGAGCTGCGGGCGGCCGGCCCGCGCATCTCCCAACTCGTCGCCGCCACCCGCGATTACGCCAATCTCGACCGGGCCCCCGAACAGCGCTTCTCGGTGACCGACGGACTGGAGAACACGCTGGTCGTGCTGCGGTCCAAGCTCACCGGGATCAGCATCGTGCGCGCGTACGAGCCCGACCTGCCCGAACTGACGGGCTACCCGAGCGAGTTGAACCAGGTGTGGACCAACCTGGTCGACAACGCCGCCGAGGCGATGGAGGGCTCCGGCGTCCTCACGCTGCGCGCCCGCGCCGAAGGCGTCTGCATGGTCGTGGAGATCGGCGACACCGGGCGCGGAATCCCCGAGGACTCCCTGCCGCGCATCTTCGAACCCTTCTACACGACCAAGGACGTGGGCAAGGGCACGGGCCTGGGGCTGCACCTCAGCTACCGCATCGTGACCCAGCGCCACCACGGGTCGATCACGGCCCGCTCGCGTCCGGGGGAGACCCGGATGGTCGTCCGGCTGCCCTTCGCCGGCAGCGCCCAGGCCTGCCCGCCGCCCGCCGTCCCACCTGCCGATCCACCCGCCTCCACCAGTTCCCCCACCGGTTCATCCACCGGTTCCTCCACCAGTTGAACGAATGGGAGTCGACATGGCCAAGTACGACATCTCCAAGCTGCACCCGGTCTTCGTCCGCCAGATGGAAGCCCTGGCCGCCCTGGACATCGACGCGGTGATGAAGAACTACACCGACGACGCCGTGCTGTTGCGCTTCGAGGGCGTCTCGGTCGGCATCGACGCCGTTCGCGAGACGTTCACCGGCTATCTCACGGTCAAGCCCACCCTGGTCGAACTCCAGGAGTACATCGAGACGGACGACACCATCTTCTACCGCGCGATCATGAACCTGAACGGCGAACCGGAGCACGCGTTCGGGACACTTGTGGTCCGCGATGGCCGAATCTGGCGCCAGACCGCCGGATTCGGCGGCTGATCGGCGAAATCTGGGTAGCGTATGCGGGGAGGGCGGGGGACCTGCGCCCTCCCCGTATGTGTGGCAGGTCGTAGATATATGCAAGAAGTGGTGAAGGGGAGGCCATGGAAAGCGAAACCGGGCGGGTCGAGGCATTCAGCGACGGCGTATTCGCCGTCATCATCACCATCCTCGTTCTGGAATTGAAGGTTCCAGAAGAATCGGGATCGGAGTTCTGGCACGGCGTCCGGGAACAGTGGCCCCATTACGCCGCCTATGTCGTGAGTTTCCTCATCATCGGCGTGATGTGGGTGAACCACCACACCATCTTCAGTCACATCAAGAAGGTCGACCGCCCGCTGTTGTTCCTGAATCTCCTGGTGCTGATGGTGGTATCGGTGGTCCCGTACACCACCAACGTCCTCGCCGAGCACCTCATGGAGGAAGGCGGCTCCGCCAATCCGGCCGCCGTCCTCTACAGCGCCGTCACCGTGGCCTACGCCTTGGCGTTCCTGGCCTTCTGGTGGTACGTCACCCGCGTCGGCCACCTCTTCCACGAGCAGGTGGACAAGGAGGGGGCCCGGGCCACCCGGGTGCGCTTCGGCCTCGGCGCCATCGCCTACCCCCTCACCGTCGTACTGGCCTTCTACTCCGCAACGCTCACCCTTGTCGCACACTTCCTGATCGCGCTCTACTATGCGGCGAACCAGATCCCCATCCCCCTCGTGATAGAGGAAGAGCGGCTCGATTCTGCCAGCGACCTCAGGAAGTAGCCGCCGGGGCCTACGGCCGTTCTCTGCGGTCAAGTAGGGTATTGGATCTAGCTGGTCGCGGGGGAGGCCCAGATGGCTCGCGTAGTCCTGCCGGAGGATTCCACGAAGGAAATCTCCGAATTGATCGACGTCCTGATCTCTCTTCTTTTCGAGTCCTTACCCCGGCGGGACCAGCGAAACTGGGCCCGCGTTTATCTGAACGGCCTCGTGCGGACCACCGGGAAGAAAACAATCCGCAACATCGCCGGAACAGGGGCCAGTTCCGTCGAGCAGAGCCTCCAGCAGTTCATCAGCAAGTCCCCCTGGGACTGGACCCCGGTCCGCCGCTCCCTCGCCCAGCACCTCGAACGCACCGCGCAGCGCCCGCTGGCCTGGGTGCTCCAGCCCATGGTCATAGAGAAGGCCGGCGACCGCTCGGTCGGCGTCGGCCGGCAGTTCGTCCCCCAGCTCGGCCGCACCGCCAACTGTCAGCAGGCCAGCGGCATCTGGCTCGCCTCCAGCGAAGCCAGCTTCCCGGTCGAATGGACCCTCACCCTCCCCGGGCCCTGGACCAGTGAACTCCTCCGCCGCCGCCGTGCCGGCATCCCCGACACCGCCCGCTCGCTCACCCCCGCCCAGGACGCCGTACACGCCGTCCAGCGGATGGCCGCCACCTGGCAACTCCAGCGCCGGCCCGTGGTGATGGAGGTCGCCAACTCCGATCTGCCGCAGAGCATCGAATCCTTCGCCCTCCAGGACATCCCCTTCGTCTTCAAGGTCGACGGCTCCCTGCCCGTCTCCTTCGGCGGCGCCGGCCGGCACAAACCCGGGCCGCACACCGCGCCCGCCCGCGAACTCATCGACTCCCTGCGCTCCCAGCGCCGCGTCGTCGAATGGACCCGCCACGGCCGGGCCGAGGGCGCAGTGACCCTGCTGACCTCGGCCTCCATCCTCGCCACCCCCTGCGAGGACCGGCCCGTGCCCGCGCCGCCCACCCCGCTGCTGCTCGTCGGCGCCTGGACCGAAGCCGCCCTGCTGCCCTCCGAGTTCTGGATCACCAACATCGGCGACCGGCCGCTCGCCCAGCTCTTCCTGCTCGCCAAACTGACCGACCGCGTCTCCCTCGACTTCGCCGAGACCTGCGAACCCGTGGGCATCCGCGACTTCGAAGGCCGCTCCTTCCGGGGCTGGCACCACCACGCCACCCTCGCGAGCGTCGCCCACGCCGCGAAGCTCCTCGGAACGCGCGGCCGGGCACCCGAGGGATACGCCGGCCCCGCCCGCTCCGCCGCCACCCGGACGGCCGTCCCGGGGGCGGCCCGACCGCCCGCCGCCCGGCCCCCCACCCCGGCCGCGCTGCCTCCCCGGCCCCTCATCCCCGGACAGGCCGCGCGCCGCGAGTACATCCGCTGATGCTCGACCTCACCGAAGAGCTACGCGCGTGGTGTGCCGCCCGGCGGGACTTCGCCCTGGCCACCATCGTCGCCGTCAGCGGCAGCGCCCCGCGCGGACCCGGCGCCTCCCTCGCCGTCGACGACCGGGGCACCGCGCTCGGCTCCCTCTCCGGGGGCTGTGTGGAGTCCGCCGTGCACGAGCTCTGCCTCGACGCGATCGAATCGGGCCGGGGCGGCGTGCACCGCTTCGGCTACAGCGACGACGACGCCTTCGCCGTGGGGCTGACCTGCGGGGGAGTCCTCGACGTCCTCGTCACCCCGGTCCGCGGGCACGATCCGGTACGGCCCGTCATCGGCTCCGTGCTCGACGCCGCCGCCGGCGGCAGACGGGTCGCGCTGGCCCGGGTGGTCTCCGGCCCGCCCCAGCAGCTCGGCCGCGCCCTCGCCGTCCACGCCGACGGATCCCACGAAGGCGGCCTCGGCGGCGGGGCCGCCCTGGACCGGGCCGCCGCCGCACAGGTACGCGACCTGCTGCTCGCCGGGCGCACCGGCACCGCCGAGCTCGGCACGGCGGGGGGACTGTGCGGTGAGCCGCTGACCCTGCTCGTCGAGTCGGCCGCCGAGCCGCCCCGGCTGATCGTCTACGGCGCCATCGACTTCGCCTCCGCCCTCACCCGGATCGGCGCCTTCCTGGGCCACCGGGTCACCGTGTGCGACGCCCGGCCCGTCTTCGCGACCCCGGCCCGCTTCCCCGACGCCCACGAGGTGATCGTCGACTGGCCGCACCGCCACCTGGCCGCGGAATGGGACGCCGGCCGGCTGGACACCCGTACGGCGGTCTGCGTCCTCACCCACGACGCCAAATTCGACGTACCGCTGCTGGAACTCGCCCTGCGACTGCCGCTCGCCTACGTCGGAGCCATGGGATCGCGGCGCACCCACGCCGAACGGGCCGAGCGGCTGCTGGAGGAAGGCGTCCCCCGGGCCGCCCTGGACCGGCTGCGCTCACCGATCGGCCTCGACCTCGGCGGCGGAACCCCCGAGGAGACCGCCCTGGCCATCGCCGCCGAACTCACGGCCGTCCGGTACGGGGGGTCGATCCTCCCGCTCACCGGCGGCAGGGGCCCCGTCCACCGCGCCAGGACCAAGGTCCCGTAGGAAAAGACCACAGGGCCCGGTATGTCCTGGACGATCAGCCCGGGCGTGGTAAACGCCGGGACGTGGGAGAATGAAGTACGTGCGTTTCCTCGGCTTGCCCTGACGGGCAGGGCCGGCCCCTCCGATCGACTGGGATGTTCAGCACGTGCGTTTCCTCAATGACCTGAAGCCGCCGTACGACCTCACGTACGACGATGTGTTCATGGTGCCGAGCCGCTCCGCGGTGGGTTCCCGCCAGGGCGTCGACCTCTCCTCGCCCGACGGAACCGGCACCACCATTCCGCTGGTCGTGGCGAACATGACCGCCATCGCGGGCCGCCGGATGGCCGAGACCGTCGCCCGCCGCGGCGGCATCGTCGTCATCCCCCAGGACATCCCGATCGAGATCGTCACCGACGTCATCTCCTGGGTGAAGACCCGCCACCACGTGCTCGACACCCCGATCACGCTGGCGCCCACCCAGACCGTCGCCGACGCGCTGTCCCTGCTGCCCAAGCGCGCCCACGGTGCCGGTGTCGTCGTCGACGCCGACAACCGCCCGATCGGCGTCGTCACCGACCACGACCTGACCGGCGTGGACCGCTTCACCCAGCTCTCCGAGGTCATGTCGAAGGAGCTGCTGCTCATCGACGCCGACATCGACCCCCGCGAGGCCTTCAACAAGCTCGACGCCGGCCACCGCAAGCTCGCCCCGGCCGTCGACAAGGACGGCAAGCTCGTCGGCCTCCTGACCCGCAAGGGCGCGCTGCGCGCGACCCTGTACACCCCGGCCACCGACGCCAACGGCAAGCTGCGCATCGCGGCCGCCGTCGGCATCAACGGCGACTTCGTGCAGAAGGCCAAGCAGCTGCTCGACGCGGGCGTGGACACGCTCGTCATCGACACGGCGCACGGCCACCAGGAGTCGATGATCAACGCGATCAAGGCCGTCCGCGCGCTGGACCCGAAGGTCCCGATCGTCGCGGGCAACATCGTCGCCGCCGAGGGCGTGCGCGACCTGATCGAGGCCGGCGCGGACATCATCAAGGTCGGTGTGGGCCCCGGCGCCATGTGCACCACCCGCATGATGACCGGCGTGGGCCGCCCGCAGTTCTCCGCGGTGCTGGAGTGCGCGGCGGAGGCGAAGAAGTTCGGCAAGCACGTGTGGGCCGACGGCGGTGTCCGTCACCCGCGCGACGTGGCGATGGCGCTGGCCGCCGGTGCGTCGAACGTGATGATCGGCTCCTGGTTCGCGGGGACGTACGAGTCCCCGGGCGACCTGCAGCAGTCCGCCGACGGGCGCCTGTACAAGGAGTCCTTCGGCATGGCGTCGGCGCGTGCGGTGCAGAACCGCACCTCGGAGGAGTCCGCGTACGACCGTGCCCGCAAGGGACTGTTCGAGGAGGGCATCTCCACCTCGCGCATGTTCCTGGACCCGGCCCGTCCGGGCGTCGAGGACCTGATCGACTCGATCATCGCGGGCGTCCGCTCCTCGTGCACCTACGCCGGTGCCGGCTCCCTCGCGGAGTTCGAGGAGAAGGCGGTCGTCGGTGTCCAGTCGGCGGCGGGCTACGCCGAGGGCAAGCCGCTGCACGCCAGCTGGAGCTAGCTCTTCCCCCGTGGCCCCGGCCCGCCCCTTCCCGGGCGGGCCGGGGCCACGGGCGTACCCGGGTGCGGGCGGCCGGTCTGCCGCTGCGCGGCGGTGTGGACCGGTCCGGGTGACCGTTCGGCGTGTGGGAGGACCGTTCGGCGCAGGCGGCGGGGGATACGCCAAGCGGCGGATAACTCACCGCGCGGGCCGCGGGACGCTCGGGGTATCCGACCTGGAAGGGGTACCCCGTGGCCAGAACCGACGCGCACGCCCTAGCCCGGCTGCACAGCGAGCACGGCAAGGCCCTCTACGGCTTCCTCCTCGGCCTGACCTTCGGCGATCGCCACCGCGCCGAGGACCTGCTCCAGGAGACCCTCTTCCGGGCCTGGAAGCACCCCGAGGCGCTGGAGAGCGGCCACGCCTCCATGCGGCCCTGGCTGTACACCGTCGCCCGGCGCCTCGCCATCGACGCGCGCCGGGCCCGGCTGGTGCGGCCCACCGAGGTCGGCCCGGAGGCCCTCACGCACTCCCCGGCCGCCGAGGACCGCACCGAGCAGTCCGTCGCAGCCCTCGACATCCGCGACGCCCTGAGCCTGCTCAGCCCCGAGCACCGCGCCGTACTCGTGCAGATCTACTACCGCGGAGCCTCCGTCTGCGAGGCCGCCGAGGCGCTCGGCGTACCCCCAGGGACCGTGAAGTCCCGTACGCACTACGCCCTGCGGGCCCTGCGCGCCGCCATGCCCGGCTACGGACCGAGGGACCGCGCCGCAGCCTGAGCCGCCACCGCCGCCCGCGTCCGCACCTGCAGCTTCGCCAGGATGTGCGAGACGTGCGTCTGCACCGTCCGGCGGGAGAGGAACAGGGCGTTCGCGATCTCCGGGTTCGACCGGCCCTGCGCGACGAGGAGGGCCACTTTCAGCTCGGCCGGGGTCAGCGCCTCCCAGCCGCTCGCCGGCCGCCGCCGCGAGGCCCGGCTGCCCCGGCGCACCCCCAGGCTCCGCAGCCGGGCATCGGCCCGGGCCACGTCCCACCGCGCGCCCAGCTCCTCGTACGCCGCCACCGCCCGCGACAGCGCCGCCCGGGCCCCGGCGAGGTCCCCGTGCCAGGCCCGGGCCACCGCCAGGTCCTCCAGGGTGTGGCCCAGCACCAGCGGCCACCCGCCCCGCTCACCGCGCGCCACCGCCTCCGCCAGCAGCCCCGGATCCTGCGCGAACAGCCCCCGGCAGCGCAGCAGGGCCAGCGCCGGACCCGGATACTCCGGCAGCGCCGCCGCCGCGCGCCCGCACGCCGCCACCGCCGCCCGCGCCGTGGCCGCCTCCCCGCTCTCCAGCGCGAGCCGGACGATCTCCGACAGCACCCAGGGGCGCTCGTACGCGGCCTCCTCCTCCGCCCCGTCGGCCAGCTCCGGCAGCAGCGCCCGCAGGGCGTCGCCCGGACGGCCGTCCCGCTCCGCCAGCAAGGCCCGCGCCAGCAGCACATGGGAGGCGTAGCGGCGCGCCGAGGGCGTGCCGAAGGCATCCGCCGGCAGCACCGCGAGCTCGGCCCGCGCCGCCTCCCGCTCGTCGCGGTGGCCCAGCACCAGCGCCCGCAGCCCGTGTACCACCACCGGCAGCCAGCCGTCGGACACCGGCAGCGCGCACGCCCGGGCCACCCCTTCGAGCGCCTGGTCCCAGTCGCCGAGCCGGTAGTGGAACTCGGCGAGCCGGGCCTCGGTCACCACCAGCCGCCCCGTCGAACGGGTCTCGGCCGCCAGCGCCCGCGCCTCCCGCAGGGCCTCCGCCACGACCTGCGGCTCGTCGAAGCGCATGTGGCCCTCCGCCTGGTTCGCCAACAGCAGCAGCCGCATGTCGTTGGCGTCCGCGCTGCGCCGCGCGCACGCGATGCCCTCCGCGACGTGCCGCAGCGATTCCCGCCCCCGGCCCAGGTGGAACAGTGCGAAGGACAGGGCGTGATGGGCCTCCGCCCCGCACAGCGGATCCCCCAGGCCGCGGGCCTGCTCCACCACCGGCCCGGCCAGTGCCAGCGCCTCGGCCGCCCGGTGCAGATCGGCCAGTGCCAGCACCCGGCAGGCCTCCAGCCGCAGCCGCCACACCGCCGACGGGAACGCCCCCGCCAGGGCCCGTTCGGTGACCGTCAGCGCGCCCGCCATGTCCCCCTGGATCATCAGCGCGGACACCAGCTTGAACTCCACCGCCGCCCGCCCGTCGGGGTCCGTCGTCCGGGCCCGCAAGGTGCCCAGCAGCGCCACCGACTCCGGGCGGCGCAGCATCAGCGCGGCGTCCGCCAGCTGCTCCTCCAGCGCGTCCAGGGTCACCCGCTCCCCGGAGCCGCCCTGGGCGATGGCCCGCTCCAGCAGCTCCGCCGCCGGCCCCGGAGCCCCGGCGATCAGCGCCGGCGCCGAGGCGGCCAGCCAGCGCACCGCCCACGGGCTCAGCCGGCCGCCGCGCACCAGCTGCCCGGCGGTCCGCGCCGGATCCACCCCCGCCTCGGCGAAGGCCCGCGCGGCGTCCTGGTGCAGGGCCGTCCGCAGCGGGCCGGGGGTCTGCGCGTACAGCGCCCGCCGCAGCGCCGGATGGCGGAAGCGCAGCCGGTCCCCGGTGTCCTCCAGCAGCCCGGCCAGCAGCGGCTCCTCCAGCTCCGCGAGCAACTCCCGGGCGGGCCGCGCCCGTACGAGGGCCAGCTCGCGCGCGGTGAAGGCCCGGCCCAGCAGCGCCGCATGCCGCAGGAGGGTGCGCGCCGGTTCGGAGAGGCAGTCCGCCCCCCGGGCAGCGGAGGCGGGCAGCGGTGGCAACTCCTGCTCCGCGACGGACAGTTCCGCGCAGCCGCCCTCGATCCGGATCAGCCCCGACCAGTGCGCCAGGAGCTCCCGCAGCAGCCGGGGGTTGCCGCCCGCCTGCTCCGCCGCCTCCCGCAGCCGGGGCCCGGGCGGCGCCCCCAGCACACCGCGGACCAGCTCGGCCCGCTCCGCCCCGGACAGCGGCTCCAGCCGCACCGTGCGCCCGCCCGGCGCCGCACACAGCCCCTGCGCCTCCGCAGCCCGGGGCAGCGGCGCCCGGGTCGCCGCCAGCAGCAGCGGCAGCCGTCCCTCCGCCGCGGTCCGGGCCAGCCGCCGCCACAGCGCCAGGCTGGCCGGGTCCGCCCGGTGCGCGTCGTCCAGCACCAGCAGCAGCGGCCGCTGGGCACACCACTCCTCGACGCCGGCCGCCAGCAGGTCCATCGCCGCCAGCAGCGCCCCGCCGGGCACCGCGGCCCCCTCGGCCTCCCGCAGCAGGGCGACCACCGCCGCCCGGCCGGGACCCGCCGGATGCAGGCAGTCCAGGGCGGCGCGCAGCGGCAGGTCCACCGCGAACGCGTCGGCCGCCGCGTAGCGCACCCGGCAGCCGAGCGCCGCCGCCTGTGCCAGGGCCTCCCGTACGAAGGCGGTCCGGCCCGCACCCGGCTCGCCCTCCACGGTCAGGCAGGCTCCACCGCCCTCCGCACCCCCGCGCACCCATTCCCGTAACTCGTCACGAAGCTGTTCCCGCCCGACCCGCACGCCGGCGTTCCTTCCGGTCACATCGCGCCGGTCGTCAGGATGCCACGCCGCGGGCCGATCAGTACCGGGGCGGCTGGTGGCCTGGCGGTGAACTGTGCACACCGGCACGGTACTTCGGGATCCGCACGGTCACCTTCATGCCCGCGCCCACCCCCGTCTCGATCACCGGCCCGTACGCGTCCCCGTACACCTGCCGGATCCGCTCGTCGACGTTGGGCAGCCCGATGCCGGAGGAGCCGCCGCCGCCCTCCCCGGCCAGGATCCGGCGCAGCAGGGCCGGATCCATCCCGATCCCGTTGTCCTCGACGGTGATCACCGCCTCCGAGCCGGCGTCCCGCGCGGTGATGGTGATCCGGCACTCCGCGGTGGAGTCCTCCAGCCCGTGCTTGACGGCGTTCTCCACCAGCGGCTGGAGGCACAGGAACGGCAGCGCCACCGGCAGCACCTCCGGCGCCACCTGCAAGGTCACCTTCAGCCGGTCCCCGAACCGGGCCCCGGCCAGCGCCAGGTACTGCTCGATGGAGCGCAACTCCTCGGCGAGCGTGGTGAATTCACCGTGCCGCCGGAAGGAGTACCGGGTGAAGTCCGCGAACTCCAGCAGCAGGTCCCGGGCCCGCTCCGGATCCGTCCGCACGAACGAGGCGATCGCGGCGAGGGAGTTGAAGATGAAATGCGGGGAGATCTGCGCCCGCAGCGCCGTGATCTCCGCCTCCATCAGCCGGGTCCGCGACCGGTCCAGCTCGGACAGCTCCAGCTGTACGGACACCCACCGCGCGACCTCCGTCGCGGCCCGCACCAGCACCGCCGACTCCCGCGACCCGTACGCCACCAGAGCGCCCAGCATCCCGTCCTCGCCGGTCAGCGGAGCCACCACCGCCCACTTCAGCGGACACTCCGGCCGCTGGCACTCGGTCCGCACGCTCTGGCTGCGCCCCGACTCCAGCATCACCGCCACCCGGGCCATCGCCCGCCGCTGGTGGTGATCGGCGCCCGGGCCGTCCCAGGCCAGCACCGCCTCCCGGTCGGTCAGGCACAGCGCCTCCGTGCCCAGCAGCGAGCGCAGCCGCCGGGCCGCCTTGCGCGCGGCGTCCTCCGTCAGCCCCGCGCGCAGCGGGGGAGCGGCCAGCGAAGCCGTGTGCAGGGTGTGGAACGTCGCCCGCTCCACCGGGGTCCCCAGAGCCGGCCCGGCCGCCCGCTCGCCCCGCCGGGCCTGCCACCGGCCCGCCGCCCAGCCCGCGCCCAGCAGCAGGGCAGAGCCCGCCACCGCCGGCAAGACGAGCAGGGCCGGTCCCACCGCGCTCACCGGCCGCTCCCCACCCGGTCCCCGGCCACGTTCTCCGGCAGGTGCAGCCGAGCCAGCGTGGCCGCCGTCCCGGCCGGGATCCGCGACCGGGTACCCAGCGACACCAGCACCATCGTCAGGAACCCGAGCGGCACCGACCAGGCCGCCGGCCACGCCAGCAGCGTGTGCACCCAGCCCGCCGGGGCCAGCCCGGCCCGCGTCGCCAGCACCGCGCTCAACGCCGCCCCGCCACCCGTCACCAGCCCCGCCACCGCGCCCGGCGGGGTCAGCCCGCGCCACCAGATGCCCAGCACCAGCAGCGGACAGAACGACGACGCCGACACCGCGAACGCCAGGCCCACCGCGTCCGCCACCGGCACGTCGCGGGCCGCCACGCTCCCGGCCAGCGGCACGAGCACCGCCACGAGCACCGCGAAACGGAAGCTGCGCACCCCGCGCGCCGGCAGCAGGTCCTGGTGCAGCACCCCGGCCACCGCCATCGTCAGCCCCGAAGCCGTCGACAGGAACGCCGCGAACGCACCCCCGGCCAGCAGCGCCCCCAGCAGCTCCCCGAGCAGCCCGCCCAGCATCCGTTCGGGCAGCACCAGCACCGCGGCGTCCGCGTCGCCGGTCAGCGCCAGCTCGGGGGCGTAGATCCGGCCCAGCGCCCCGTACACCGGAGGCAGCAGGTAGAACACCCCGACCAGCCCGAGCACCACCAGCGTGGTGCGGCGCGCCGCCCGGCCGTTGGGGCTGGTGTAGAAGCGCACGGCGACGTGCGGCAGGCCCATGGTGCCGAGGAAGGTCGCCAGGATCAGCCCGTACGTCGCGTACAGCCGGTACTCGGGCCGGTCCCCGGACAGCGGCTCCGACCAGCTGGACACGCCCAGACCGGCCTCCGCCCGGGTCTCCGGGACCACCGAGCCCGGGGTGAACTCCAGCCGCGCGTGGGCCCGTACGGAATGCTGCCCGGCCGCGAGCGTCAGCGGGGCCGCCTCGTACTGCCGCCCGTCCACCTGCCCGGTGACCGTCAGCGTCAGCGGCGCGTCCACCGACATCCGGACGTCCTCGGCGAGCGTGACGGCCGTGTGCGCGCGGAAGACCGCCGGTGCGTCGAAGGTGGCCCGCGGCGCGCCGTCCCCGGCCCAGGCGGCGATGAGGAAGAAGGCGGGGACGAGGAGGGCGGTGAGCTTGAGCCAGTACTGGAAGGCCTGCACGAAGGTGATGCTGCGCATCCCGCCGGCGGCGACGGCCGCGCTCACCACGAAGGCGACGACCACCCCGCCCACCCAGTGCGGGGCCCCCGTGAGGATCTCCAGGGTCAGCCCCGCGCCCTGCAACTGCGGCAGCAGGTACAGCCACCCCACCCCGACCACGAACAGCACCGCGATCCGGCGCACCGCCGGGGATTCCAGACGGGCCTCGGCGAAGTCGGGCAGCGTGTACGCCCCCGAGCGGCGCAGCGGGGCCGCGACGAGCACGAGCAGCACGAGGTACCCGGCGGTGTAGCCGACCGGATACCAGAGCATCTCGGGCCCCTGGAGCAGCACCAGCCCGGCGACTCCGAGGAAGGACGCGGCGGAGAGGTACTCCCCGCTGATGGCGGCCGCGTTGAGGCGGGGCCCGACGGTGCGGGAGGCGACGTAGAAGTCGGAGGTGGTCCGGGATATGCGCAGGCCGAGCGCGCCGACGAGGACGGTGGCGAGGACGACGACGGCGACGGCGGTCAGCGCGTACGTCTGGTTCACCGGGGGTCCTTCGGACGGGGGCGGGTTACGGGAGTCTATGCAGGGCCGCGGACCCGCAACAGGCGTGATCCGGCCCGTGCGGGTGCCGCTGCGCGCGGCTGGTCCCCTGCCCGCCCTTCCACCTCCCCCAGACTCCGTCCGGGAGGGGCCCCCACCCGGGGCTCCGCCCCAGACCCCGTACGTGCGCTGCGCGCCCGTGCCCTCAAACGCCGGGCGGGCTGGAATTGCCGCGCGGCGGCATATCCAGCCTCGCCGGCGTTTGAGGCGCGGGGTCTGGGGCGGAGCCCC
>NZ_JBHWUO010000055.1:0-44297 GCF_042736975.1 Streptomyces sp. NPDC059989 | reverse complement strand
TCCAGCCCGCCTGGGCGCAGGGTTGCGCCACGCGCACTTGCGGGCTGAGAGCGGCCAAATCCAGCCTCGCCGGCGTTTGAGGCGCGGGGTCTGGGGCGGAGCCCCAGGACGCGGCGCCGCACCCGCCCCCTCACCCCAGGCTGAACGCACCCTCCGGCGGCACAGGAGAAGCCACCGCATCCGCATCCCCCACGGGCAGCGCCCCCCGCACGAACCGAGCCAGCGAATCCCCCGATTCCACCCGCGCCGGAAACGCGTCACCCGCACACCGCCGAGCCAGCGCAGCCACCGGCAGCCCGCCGTCCGAAGCCAGCAGCACGGCGTTGCCGAACCGCCGCCCCCGCAGCACCGCCGGCTCCGCGATCAGCGCGAGCTCCCCGAACACCGCCCCGAAGTTCGCCAACTGCCCCCGCAGGAAGTCGAACGGCGCCCCGTCGGCCAGATTCGCCGCGTACAGCCCGCCGGGCCTCAGCACGCGCGCCGCCTCCCGCGCGTACTCCACCGAGGTCAGCTGCGCCGGCACCCGCGATCCGCCGAACACATCGGCCACGACCACGTCCGCGCTCCCCGTCGGCGCCGCCTCCAGCCAGGCCCGCGCATCGGCGGCATGCACCGTGACGCCGGCCCCCTCCGGCAGCGGCAGGTGCTCCGCGACCAGCTCCACCAGCCCCGCGTCGAACTCCACCACCGTCTGCCGGGATCCCGGCCGGGTCGCCGCCGCGTACCGCGGCAGCGTCAGCGCGCCCCCGCCCAGGTGCAGGAGGTCCAGCGCAAGCTCCGGCTCCGCCGCGTGGTCCAGGACGTGCGCGAGGCGGCGTACGTACTCGAACTCCAGGTGCTCGGGATCGTCGAGGTCCACGTACGACTGCGGCGCCCCGTCGACGGTCAGCAGCCAGGCCCGCTCCCGGTCCACGTCCGGCATCAGTTTGGCGGTGCCCTGGCCCACGTCCCGGATCACCGGGATCTGTTCGTCGCTCACCACACCATTGTCAGGCCGCCCAGACGGCGGCCGCCTCGGCCGCGTGCTCGGCGGCCTGCGCGAGCCCCGCACGGGCCGCCGGGTCCCGCCGCGCCGGGTCCAGTACGTTGCGCCCGAAGGCCTTGCGGGCCTGCGCGGACGGGGTGATCAGCAGTACCTTCGCGCCCTGCGCCCGCAGCCGGGCCGCCTGGGCGGCGGGCGAGGGGATCAGCCCGGATCCGAGGGCGATCGGCGCCAGGATCACCACCCGCCCGTATCCGGCGGCGAGGTCCGCGTTGGTCGCCGAACGGACCCCGCCGTCTATGAACCGGCGCCCGCCGACCGTCACGGGCGGCCACACCCCCGGCACCGCGCAGCTCGCCGAGACCGCGTCGACCAGCCCGGCGCCGCTCTCCCGGTCGAAGTCGGCCGGCTCACCGCTGACCGCGTCGACCGCGGTGACCACGAACCGGCGCTCGGGCCACTCGCGCGAGACGAGCCGGGCCTCCAGCACCTTGCGCCGCTCCGCCTCCTCTCCGGTGTCCGCGGCCAGCGCGAGCGCGCCCACCCGCCTGCGGTAGGCGAGGGCGTCCCGCGACCGCACCATCGCGACCGCGTACCGGGCGACGAGCCCGGCGCCGAGCCTGCCCGCGCGTTCCCCGCCGGGGTCACCGAGCTGGCGCTCGTACAGCTCCTGCGGGGTGAGGAGTCCGGAGGTGAGCTGGGCGCCGACCACGGAACCGGCCGAGGTGCCGACGACGAGGTCCGCGGTCGTGAGGTCCACGCCGGCCCGGGCGAGCCCGTAGAGGATCCCGGACTCCCAGCCGACGCCGGTGAGTCCTCCGCCGCCGAGCACCAGTGCCGTGTCGCCGCCCATCTCCGCCCGCCCCTCTTCGTACGCCGTTGGTGACGGCAGTCTGCCGCAGCAGGACCGCCGTCACCACGGAGGGCCGGGACCGGCCGTCGGCCCGGTCAGCCCAGGACGGCCGTCACCGTCCCCGCGCCGACCGTCCGCCCGCCCTCGCGGATGGCGAAGCCGAGCCCGGACTCCAGCGGGACGTCCCGTCCGAGCTCGACGGTCATCGTGACCGTCTCCCCCGGCCGGGCCACGCCGGCCTCCCCCAGGTCCACGTCCCCCACCACGTCGGCGGTGCGGATGTAGAACTGCGGCCGGTACCCGGACGCCACGGGCGTCGTGCGCCCGCCCTCGCGCGCCGACAGGACGTACACCTGCGCCGTGAAGCGCCGCTTCGGCGTCACGCTGCCGGGAGCGGCCACCACGTGCCCGCGGCGCACCCCGTCGCGCGGCACCCCGCGCAGCAGCAGCGCGACGTTGTCCCCGGCCTCGGCGGACTCCATCGGCTTGCCGAAGGTCTCAAGCCCGGTGACGACGGTCTCGACCGGCTCGCCGTCGCCGCCGAGCACGCTCACGCGGTCGCCGAGCCGTACGCCGCCGCGCTCGACGGCGCCGGTCACGACGGTCCCGCGCCCGGTGATGGTCAGCACGTTCTCCACCGGCAGCAGGAACGGCGCGTCGGTGTAGCGCACCGGCATCGGCACGTACGTGTCCACCGCGTCCAGCAGCGCCTCGATCGCCCCGGTCCACCGCGGGTCGCCCTCCAGCGCCCCGAGCCCGGAGACCCGTACGACCGGCGCGCCGTCACCGCCGTAGCCGTGCGCGGTGAGCAGCTCGCGGACCTCCAGCTCGACCAGGTCGGTCAGCTCGGGGTCCCCGGCGTCGGCCTTGTTCAGGGCGACGACGATGTGGTCGACGCCGACCTGCCGGGCGAGGAGCACGTGCTCGGCGGTTTGCGGCATGACCCCGTCGAGCGCGGAGACGACGAGGATCGCCCCGTCGAGCTGCGCGGCCCCGGTGACCATGTTCTTGATGTAGTCGGCGTGCCCCGGCATGTCGACGTGGGCGTAGTGGCGGGTGTCGGTCTCGTACTCGACGTGCGTGAGGTTGATGGTGATCCCGCGCCGCGCCTCCTCGGGGGCCCGGTCGATCCGGTCGAAGGGCACGAAGGAGGCGCCCCCGCGCTCGGCGAGGACCTTGGTGATGGCGGCGGTGAGGGTGGTCTTGCCGTGGTCGACGTGACCCATGGTGCCGATGTTGAGGTGCGGCTTGGTCCGCACGAAGGCCGTCTTGGCCATGGTGTTCTTCCCGTTGCTCGAAGCCTGGACGGGACCCCTGAACCGAACCGACCCTCCCCCTGCGGGGTCCGCCGGACGATCCGGGAAGGGTCAGCTTCGTGCGCCGTCGAATGCGGCGAAGGGGAATTCCTCTGCGAGGACGACGGCAGCCTTCGGCGCGTCCGCGACTGCGGACGGTGCGACGGAGAAGGCGTACCGGGACATGCCCCAGATCCTGCCGGAGCGCCCGCGGGACGTCGAATGAATTTCCGCGCGCTCAGAGGTTCTTGAGGGCCTCGCGCACGGACAGCAGGGACAGGGCGGCGCGTTCGGCCTCGACGAAGGCGCGCACCGCGTCGGGGTCCGTCTTGGCGTACTCGCGCAGGGACCAGCCGATGGCCTTGCGCAGGAAGAAGTCGGGATGGCCGGCCTGGCGGCGGCAGTAGGCGAAGAGCCGGCCGGCGTCGGTGGCGCCCTTGTAGCGGAGCTGGTGCAGGAGGGCGGTGCGGGCGAGCCAGCGGTCCTCGTCCTCGATCCACTCGTCCATCACGACCGCGAGCGCCGGGTCGGCGGCGACCAGCGGGCCGACCGTGTGCGCGGCCAGCAGGTCGACGGTGTCCCACCAGGGAACGGTGACGATCAGGTGGCGCACCACGGGCAGGAAGCCGGAGGAGCAGCGCCGGACGTGGCGGCGCAGGTAGTCCACGGCGAAGTACTGGTACTCGCGCTCCGGGAGCCGCCGGCAGCGCAGCGCGAGCGCGGCGCAGTCGGTCTCCGTCGGCGCGGGGGTGTCCTTGGTCACCGCCTTGGACAGTTCGCGGCGCAGCGGGGTGGGGATGCCGAGGAAGGGGGCGACGTCCTTCATGTACGCGGTCATGGCCGCGGCCCGTACGGGGTCCGCGGCTCCGGCGTAGGTCCCGGTCAGCCGCTCCAGCAGGGTGTCCGCGAGGGCGCTGGAGGGAACCCCCCGGGGTCGCCCGTCGTTCGACAGCATGAGGCCCAGATTACGGCGGCCTGCCGCATACGTCGGCTAGTCTCCCGGGATGTCCCTCCTCCTGGCGCCGTGGACGCGGCTGTCGCTGCTCGTCGTGCTGCTCGTGGCGGCGGGCGTGTGCGTGCTGCTCTACGAGCCCCAGCGGATCCTGTCGGAGGGCTGGCCCCCGGGCCTCCCGGTCGGCGTGGCGGTCCTGCTCTTCGCCGCCGCCTACGGCGTCTGCGCGGCGGCCTTCGTGCCGCGCCCGCTGCTCAATCTGGCCGCGGGAGCGGTCTTCGGCAGCCAGTTCGGCCTGGCCGCGGCGGTCGGCGGCACCGTGCTCGGCGCCGGGATCGCCTTCGGCCTCGGGCGGATCATGGGCCAGGAGGCCTTGCGCCCCCACCTGCGCGGCCGCTGGCTCCAGGCGGCCGACGGCCAGCTCAGCCGGCACGGCTTCCGCTCGATGATCGCCGTCCGGCTCTTCCCCGGGGTGCCCTTCGCGGTGGCCAACTACTGCGCCTCCGTGTCCCGCTGCGGCTGGGTGCCCTTCCTCTCCGCGACGGCCCTCGGCGTCGTCCCGAACACCGCGGCGTACGTGATCGCGGGGGCCAACGCCTCCTCCCCCGGATCGCCCGCGTTCCTGGTCTCGTTCGGCTTCATCGTCGTCTCCGTGACGGCCGCCGGAGCCGTCGCGTGGCGCAAGCGGCACCGGCTGGCGCCGCCCCGGATCCACGAGGCAGCGTACGAAGGGACCCCCCAGCACCCCCCAGTGGTCACCGGCGCTTCGCACGGGCCCTAGCATCGGACCCGAACTGCCCGACGATCACAAGGACGAGCGCACCCCGACATGAGCTGGTTCGAATCCCTAATCCTCGGTCTCGTCCAGGGGCTTACGGAGTTCCTCCCGATCTCCTCCAGCGCCCACCTGCGGCTGACCGCGGTGTTCGCCGGCTGGCACGACCCGGGAGCGGCCTTCACCGCCATCACCCAGATCGGCACCGAGGCGGCCGTGCTGATCTACTTCCGCAAGGACATCGCACGGATCGTCTCCACCTGGTTCCGCTCGCTGTTCACCAAGGCGCTGCGCTCCGACCAGGACGCCAAGATGGGCTGGCTGGTCATCGTCGGCTCGATCCCGATCGGTGTCCTCGGCCTGGTGTTCAAGGACGCGATCGTGGGCCCGGCCCGCAACCTGTGGCTGACCGCCACCACCCTCGTCGTGATGGGCATCGTGCTCGGCGTGGCCGACCGGCTGGCCGCACGCGACGAGGAAGGCGGTCGCCATCGCGCGGTCCGCGAGCGCAAGACGCTGAAGGAACTGGGCGTCAAGGACGGCCTGATCTTCGGTCTCTGCCAGGCCATGGCGCTGATCCCGGGCGTCTCCCGGTCCGGCGCGACGATCTCCGGCGGCCTGCTGCTCGGCTTCACGCGCGAGGCGGCGGCCCGCTACTCCTTCCTGCTCGCCATCCCGGCGGTGCTGGCCTCGGGCGCGTTCGAGATCAAGGACGTGGTCGAGACCCCCGGCCACATCTCCTGGGGGCCGACGATCTTCGCGACGGTCATCGCCTTCTTCGTCGGCTACGCGGTCATCGCCTGGTTCATGAAGTTCATCTCCACCAAGAGCTTCATGCCCTTCGTGATCTACCGCATCGTGCTCGGCATCGCCCTGTTCGTGCTGCTCGGCACGGACGTGCTGGAGGCGGACGCCGGCGCGTCCGGCTCGTAGGAGCGCCGCCACTCACCGCTTCGCGTGAACCGCAGGCCGTTCGGGAACGTTCCCGGGCGGCCTGCGCGTCGTTGTGCGTGGAGAGACCTGAAGGCAAGTAGCAGGGGGTGTCCCATGCGTCGAGTGGTGTTGGAGCGTTTTCCGGCCGGAAGTCCGAGGGGAAGCTGGCCCGCCGAGGAGTACGCCGCGCAGCGCCTGCGCGAGGGTGTGCCGGCCGAGGTGGTGATGGACCTGGACAGCGACGCGTTCCTCGTCGTGGTCCGGCAGCGGGAGGTGCATTCCGGTCACTGACCGGCAGCGGGAAGATCCGGTCGGCGCACGCCCCTTGGCCTGGTGCCCGCGCAGCCCCACACTGTCCCGATGACGCAGCGTGTGGACCTCGCGACGGTAATGGACCGGCTGGCGATCGACGAGGTGGTCTCGGGGTACGCGGTGGCCGTCGACGACGGCGACTGGGCGGCGTACCGCGCCCTGTTCACCGCGGCCGGGCGGGCCGACTACAGCTCCGCGGGCGGGATCGAGGGCCCCGCCGGGGAGGTGGCCGACTGGCTCGCGGAGACCATGCAGCTCTTCCCGGTGCGTCAGCACCTCGTCGTCAACCGGCTGATCCGGCTGGAGGACCAGGGCGGTTCGCCGGGCGACAGCGCGGAGGTGCGGGCGGACTTCCTCAATCCGATGAGGCTGGCGGGGCCGGAGTTCGACGGGACGGTCACCGCGCCCAACTTCGTCGCGGCCGGGCGCTACACCTTCGCGCTGGCCCGGACCCGCGACGGCTGGCGGCTCACCCGCGTCACCGTGCACGAGAAGTGGCGACACATGTCCGCCTAGGGACGGCCCGGGCCTGCCCGCCCGCACGGCCGGGCCCGGGCCGTCCGGCACTGCCACACTGGAAGCGGAGGCGCCATGGTCTCGACCCGGAGCGGACGGTCCCAGCGGTGGCGTGCGCCGGCCGCGGTCGCCGCCGGCGCCCTGCCCGCGCTCGCCTTCCCCGCCCCCGCGCTCTGGTGGTTCGCGTACGTCGCCCTCGTGCCCTGGATGCTGCTGCTGAGGTCGGCCCCCACCGGGCGGCGGGCGGCGCTGGAGGGCTGGCTCGGCGGCGCGGGCTTCATCGTGGCCGTCCACCACTGGCTGCTGCCCAGCCTGCACGTGTTCCTGGTCCCCGTGGCCGCGCTGCTGGGCCTGCTGTGGATCCCCTGGGCGCTGGTGGTACGCGAGTTGCTCGGCGGGCTCCCGGCCGCCGGCCGGGCGGGCGCCGCGCTGGTCCTCGTACCGGCGGGGTGGCTGCTGTCGGAGCTGGTCCGCTCCTGGCAGGGGCTGGGCGGGCCGTGGGGGCTGCTGGGGGCGAGCCAGTGGCAGGTGCCGCCCGCGCTGCGGCTGGCCTCGGTGGGCGGGGTGTGGCTGGTGAGCCTGCTGGTGGTGGCGGTGAACTGCGCCGTGGTGCTGCTGATCACCGTTCCCCGGGCGCGGGTCCCGGCCCTGGCCGGGATGACGGGGTGCGCGGTGCTGACCGGGGTGGTGTGGCTGTGGGTGCCGCGCCCCGAGGTGTCGGGCGGCCTGCGCGTGGCCGTCGTCCAGCCGGGCGTGGTGGCGGAGGGCGCCGACGGCACGGCCGGCCCGGAGCGGCGGTTCGCGACCGGGGAGCGGCTCACGCGGGCCCTGGCCGGGCAGCGGGTCGACCTGGTGGTGTGGGGCGAGAGCAGTGTCGGCGAGGACCTGGCGGCCCGCCCGGACCTGGCCCGCCGGCTGGCTTCGCTGTCCGCGGAGGTCGGGGCTCCGCTGCTGGTCAATGTGGACGCGCGGAGCTCGGAGGGCCCCGGGATCCGCAAGAGCGCGGTGCTCGTGGGCGACCGGGGCCCCACCGGCGACCGGTACGACAAGATGCGGCTGGTCCCGTTCGGCGAGTACGTACCGGCGCGGGCCCTGCTCGGCTGGGCCACCTCCGTCGGCAAGGCGGCCGGCGAGGACCGCGTGCCCGGCGACGCCCCGGTGGTCATGAACCTGCCCGCCCGCCAGGACGGCAGGCCCGGGATCCGGCTCGGCCCGCTGGTCTGCTTCGAGTCGGCCTTCCCCGACATGAGCCGGCACCTGACCCGCGACGGCGCCGACCTCATCGTCGCCCAGTCGGCGACCTCCACCTTCCAGGGCAGCTGGGCCCCGGCCCAGCACGCCTCGCTGGCGGCGCTGCGCGCGGCCGAGACCGGCCGCCCGGTGGTGCACGCCACCCTCACCGGCATCAGCGCGGTGCACGGCCCCTCCGGGCAGCGGATCGGGCCCGCCCTGCCCACCTCCGCGAGCACGGCGGCGGTGTACGAGGTCCCGCTCGCCCGCGGCACGACCCTCTACGTCCGGTTCGGCGACTGGCCGGTGGCCGCGGCCCTCGCGGCGCTGGCCGCCTACTGCGCGGCGCAGGGCGTCCGCACGCTCAGGAAGCCTGCTCCAGAGCCGAGCCCACCACCCGCTCGCACAACTCGTGGGTGAGCAGCGCGTCCCGCGCGCTGAGCGTCTTGCCCGCCGAGACGGCCTCCAGGAAGTGGTCCACGACCTGCTCGATGCCGCGCTGGCGGGCGACCGACACCCAGTCCCCGCGGCGCCGCACGGTCGGCTGGCCCTTGTGGTCGATGATCTCGGCGAGGTTGACGACCTGCCGTTTGGTGTCCTGCCCGGCCACCTCCAGGATCTCCTCGGTGGAACCGGACAGCCGGTTCATGATGCCGAGCGCGGTGAAACCGGCGCCGGACAGCTGGAGCACCACCTGGTGCATCAGCCCGTCGCGCACCACGGCCCGGACGTCGATGTGGTCGGTCTCGCCGGGCAGAAGGAAGCGCAGGGTGTCGACGACGTGGATGAAGTCGTCCAGGACCATCGTGCGCGGGTCCTCGGGGAGCCCGACCCGGTTCTTCTGCATGATGATCAGGTCGCGCGGGTGGTCGGCGCACTGCACGTAGCCGGGCGCGTGGCGCCGGTTGAAGCCGACGGCGAGGGAGACCCCGCGCTCCTCGGCCAGTTCCACCAGCCGCAGCGAGTCGCTGAACTCGTAGGCCAGCGGCTTGTCCACGTACGTCGGCACGCCGGCTTCCAGCAGCCGCGTGACGATCTCGGGGTGCACGGCGGTCGGGGCGTGCACGAAGGCCGCGTCGAGGCCCTGGTCGAGCAGCGCGTCGAGATCGGTGTGCCGGCGCGCGGCCGGGATGTGGTGGAAGGCGCCGATCCGCTCCAGCGTGGCGGGCGTACGCGTCTGCAGGTGCAGCTCGACTCCCGGGCGGGTGGTCAGGACGGGCAGGTACGCCTTCTGCGCGATGTCGCCGAGTCCGATGCAGCCGACTTTCACCGGGAGCCTCCTGGTTCGTTCGTTGCGGGGATGCTCGCAGCTTAATCCCTGGTGGCGGGGCCCCGGTTCGCCGAGGATGACCCAATGACCACCAGCTCCGGATCACATCGCTACGAGCCCTCCACCACCGCCGACGAGCGCGAAATGCTCGACGGCTGGCTCGACTACCACCGCGCCACCCTCGCCTGGAAGTGTGAGGGACTCCAGGACGAGCAGCTGCGCCGCACCCCGCTCGCGCCCTCCGAACTGAGCCTGCTGGGCCTCGTACGGCACATGGCCGAGGTGGAGCGGTACTGGTTCCGGGAGATCATGCTGGGCGAGGAGCTCCCCGAGCTGTACTCCACGCGCGAGGACGTGGACGGCGACTTCCACTTCGGCGACAAGGACACCTGGGCCCAGGCCGAGCAGGTGTGGCAGACAGAGGTCGAGCTGGCCCGGCAGGCCGCCGCGGGCCGGTCGCTGGAGCTGGTGTCGGAGGCCGAGAGCCACCACCGCGGCGAGGTCTTCAGCCTGCGCTGGGTCTACACGCACATGATCGAGGAGTACGCGCGGCACAACGGCCACGCGGACCTCCTGCGCGAGCACATCGACGGTGCCACCGGCGAATAGGGGGTGGCCCGTCACCCGTGCGGGGTGAATATGGGCCCAGGGTTTTCACAACGCGGTCCTCGCCCAGCAGAGTTGCGCGGGTGCATCCAACCCGAACCACGACAACGCTGCTGCTCGGAGTCGCCTGTGCCGTCTCGGCCGTCTCCGGCTGTGTGAATGTGAACCCCGGCGCCGGCGGGCCGGCGGCGGTCCCCGCTGCGGGGGTGCCGCCGCACCACGAGCCGCGCGGCGGGCCGGGAGCCGCCCCGGTCGTCGTCCGGGCGCCCGCGCTGGAGGCGCTGGAGTCGGTACCGGAACGGCCCGCGCAGCCCGCGGCCGGCGTCCCGGCCGCGGCCCCGGCGCGCGGCGCCGCCGAGCGCGCCGCGCAGGAGGCCTCCGGCGGGCCCATGGAGGCGGCGCCGCCGGTTCCGGACATCCCGGAGCCCCGGAAGTCCGCCGAGGCGGCCCCCGGCCGTCCGGGCGGCCGCCCGGAGCATCCCCGGCCCGACGCGAAGGCCGGGCGCGCGCTGATGAAGGAGCTGCCGGTGCGGCCGGCCGATGTGTGCGCGCTGGGCCGCCGGCACGGCCGATGGCACCCGGACAGCCCGGAGGCCCGCATCTGCGCGGGCGTCCAGGGGAACTGACCGGCCGCCCGCCCTACGGGCCCACGGACTCGCCGGTCTACGGGCGCCCGCGCGTCCGCGGGCTCACGGGGACTGCTCCGGGAACGGCCGGGGCCCCCCGCCCGGTTCCACGGCCAGGCGCCGCTCCAGCCCGGCGATGGCCGCCCGTACGCCGTTGCCGTACCCGTCGTCGGACAGCGCGCCGGTGGCCGCGCGGGCCCGGGCCAGATGGATCCGGGCCGCCTCCGGCCGCTGGAGTTTGACGTAGTCGGCGGCCAGGCTCAGGTGCAGGGACGGGTAGAACACCAGCATCGCCGGCCCGGGTCCGGGTCCGTCCTCGAGCGCCTCCGCGGCGGTCAGCGCCCTCAGGTCCCAGGCCAGTTCGTCGGCGGGGTCGTCCTGGGCGTCGGCCATGTAGTGGGCCAGGGTGCACCGGTGCAGGGAATCGCCCTCCTCGCCGATCTCCGACCAGATCTCGCCGAGCCGGTTGCGGGCCTCCTCGCGGTCACCGGCGTGCAGCAGGATGACCGCCTGGCCGATCCTGGTCATGACGGCGTCCTCCGACGCCTCCTGCTGCTCCGTCACGGCGGCCTCCGGCTTGCTCCTGCCAGACCTGCTCCGGTCTGATCATCAAGAAGCTAGCCGGAGGCACCGGCATTGGCGCCGAGGCGCGGGGCTTCGTCAGCCGAGGTCCGGGATCCGCCAGTCGATCGGCTCATGGCCCTGGGCGGCGATGGCCTCGTTGATCTGCGTGAAGGGCCGGGAGCCGAAGAACTTCTTGGCCGAGAGCGGCGAGGGGTGGGCGCCCTTGACGATCACGTGCCGCTCCTCGTCGATGAGCGGGATCTTCTTCTGGGCGTAGGCCCCCCAGAGCACGAAGACGGCCGGGTCGGGCCGCTCGGACACCGCGCGGATCACCGCGTCGGTGAACTTCTCCCAGCCCTTGCCCTTGTGCGAGTTGGGCTCGGCCTCGCGGACGGTGAGCACCGCGTTGAGGAGCAGGACGCCCTGCCGGGCCCACGGCATCAGGTAGCCGTTGTCCGGGATCGGCAGGCCCAGCTCCTCCTTCATCTCCTTGTAGATGTTGCGCAGCGAGGGCGGGGTCTTGACCCCGGGCTGCACGGAGAAGCACAGACCGTGGCCCTGTCCGGCACCGTGGTAGGGGTCCTGGCCGAGGACCAGCACCTTCACCTGGTCGAAGGGGGTGGCCTCCAGGGCCGCGAAGACCTGGTCGCGGGGCGGGTAGACCGGCCCGTTCGCCCGCTCCTTCTCGACGAACTCGGTGAGTTCCCTGAAGTAGGGCTGGTCCAGCTCCCCGCCGAGGACGGGGAGCCAGGACTCGGGCAGCATCTGGGTCACGGCGACAACCTCCGGTACAAGTTCGGTTCAACTGCTCCAGAACCTACCGGTGACCACTGACAACGCTGCGGCCGCTACCAGCTGGTCTTGCGGTACAGCTCCCACATCTGCATCGCGGTCTGCGGGTCGAGCGCCCGCTCGGCGCCGGCGATGTCCTCGCCGGCCGCGACGTACAGCTTGCCCTGCCACAGCGGCAGCAGCCGGACGTCCTCGGCGAAGATCTGCTGCGCCTGCTCGAACTCCTTCGCACCGGCCGTGCGGTCGCTGTCCCGGCGGGACTTGGGCAGCAGCACGTTCAGGATGTCGGCGGGCTCGTACGGGGTGCCGACCGCGTTCTCCTTGCCGACGAACGGCGCGATGAAGTTGTCCGGGTCCGGGAAGTCGGGGAACCAGCCGCGGCCGAAGACCGGGTACTCCTGGCTCTTGTAGCCCTCCTGGAAGGCCTTCCAGGGCTGGCTGCGCAGGGTGATCTTGAAGAGCAGGCTCTCGTCCAGCTGCCGCTTGAGCTCGGTGAACTCGTCGGCGGTGGAGGAGCCGTACCGGTCGGTGGTGTACCAGAAGGTCAGCTCGACCGGCTGGGTGATCCCGGCGTCCTTGAGGATCTTCCTGGCCTTGTTGACGTCCGCGTGGCCGTACTTGTCGTAGAAGGGCGTCTTGTGGCTGACGACCCCCTTCGGGACCATCGAGTACAGCGGCTCGGCGGTGCCCTGGTAGACCTTGGAGACGAGCGCCCCGCGGTCGACGAGCTGCGCGATGGCCTGGCGGACCGGGAGCTTGTTGACCTGCGGGTCCTTCGGGTTGAAGACCAGGTAGCGGATCTCGGCGCCGACGTTCTCGACGACCTGGACGCCGAGCGCGTGCGCCTCGGGGCTCTGCAGGTCCCGGATCTCCGCGGCCGACAGGCCTCGGTAGGTGGCGTCGATCTCCTTGGCCTTGAGCGCGGAGACCATCTTCTGGGAGTCGGTGAAGTAGCGGATGGTGACCGCGTTGTTGCGGCGGTTGGCGAAGCCCGTGTAGCTCTCGTTGCGGCCGAGGACGGCCTCGGAGCCCTCCTTGTACGAGTCGAGCACGAACGGGCCGGAGCCGGTGACCTTGCCGTCCTCGCGCACCTTGTCGGCCGGGTACTCCTTGGGCGCGACCAGTGAGGCGGCCGGCGAGCCGAGGACGTACGGGAAGGTGGCGTCCGAGGTCTTCAGGTGGAAGACGACCGTCAGCGGGTCCGGCGTCTCGATCTTCTCCAGGCTGCCGAAGAGGTCCTTGGGGCCGACCTTGGAGCCGATGGTCTTGATCCGGTCCAGGGAGTGCTTGACCGCCTTGGCGTCGAGCGGCTCCCCGTTGGAGAACTTCAGGCCCTTGCGCAGGGTGCACCGGTACGCCTGGCTCGCCGCGTCGGTGAACTCGCAGCTCTGGGCGGCGTCCGGCTGGGGCTTGGTGGAGCCCGTGGGGAAGGCGAGGAGCGTCTGGTAGACGTTCCGGTACAGCTCCCAGGAGCCGTCCCACGCCGCGGCGGGATCGAGGGTGCTGGGGGCACTGGTCGTGCCCACGATGATCGGCTTCGCGTCACCGGCACTGTCGTCCGAAAGCAGGCCGCAACCGGCGAGCAGGGATATGGACGCAAGGGCCGCAGTGATCTGCAGGCATCTGGTCCGGTTGAACACGTGCACGCTCCTCGATCAGCCAGGGGTGCGGCAGACCCTACCGCAGTGCCCCACGAATCCAAGGGGTAGGTTTCGTGGGGCACTTGACCGGTTCCGTGCACATTAGGTACGCATTTGCCACCCTTCCGAGGGCAAATCTGTCCGGTTATCGGTCAGTGCACCCCGGCATTGAGGAACATTCCCCCGTCAACGATCAGGGTTTGCCCCGTGATCCATTCCGCTTGTGCAGATGTGAGGAACGCGGCGGCCCCTCCGATGTCCTCCGGGACCCCCAGCCGGCCGAGCGGATAGGCGGCCGCGGCCTCCTGCTCCCGGCCCTCGTAGAGCGCCTGCGCGAACTTCGTCTTGACCACCGCGGGGGCGATCGCGTTGACCCGGACCCCGGGGGCCATCTCGTGGGCGAGCTGGAGGGTGAGGTTGACCATGGCGGCCTTGCTCATCCCGTACGCGCCGATGAAGGGCGAGGCGGAGACGCCGGCGATCGAGGCGATGTTCACGATCGCCCCGCCGTTCTCCTTCTGCCAGGCGTGCCAGGTCCGCTGGGCGAAGCCGAGCGCCGAGATCACATTGGTCTCGAAGACCTTGCGCGCGACCCCGAGGTCCAGGTCCGCGATCGGGCCGAAGACCGGATTGGTGCCGGCGTTGTTGATCAGGAAGTCGACGCGGCCGAAGGCCTCCATCGTGCGCTCGACGGCGACGGCCTGGTGCTCCTCGTCGTGCGCCTTGCCGGCGACCCCGATCACCCGGTCCGAGCCGAGCCGCTCGACGGCCTCCTTGAGGGCCTCCTCGTTGCGCCCGGTGATGCAGAGCCGGTCGCCGCGCGCGACCAGCGCCTCGGCGATGCCGTAGCCGATGCCCCGGCTCGCCCCGGTGATCAGCGCGACCCTGCCACTGTCGATGCCGCTGTCGATGCCGCTTTCCTTGCTGTCCGTCATGGCCGTACGCCCTGCCTTTCGTGAACGCGTCAGTTGAGCGGGCCGCCGGCCACGTACATGACCTGGCCGGAGACGAAGCCGGCGGCGTCGCCCGTGAAGAAGGCGATGGCGTTGGCGATGTCGTCCGGGCGGCCGACGCGGTGGACGGGGATCTGGGTGGCGGCGGCCGCCTGGAAGTCCTCGAAGCCCATGCCGACGCGGGCGGCGGTCTGGGCGGTCATCTCGGTGACGATGAAGCCGGGGGCGACGGCGTTGGCGGTGACGCCGAACTTGCCGAGCTCGATGGCCAGGGTCTTGGTGAAGCCCTGCAGGCCGGCCTTGGCGGCGGAGTAGTTGACCTGGCCGCGGTTGCCGAGCGCCGAGCTGCTGGAGAGGTTCACGATGCGGCCGAACTTGGCGTCCACCATGTACTTCTGACAGGCCTTCGACATCAGGAAGGCGCCGCGCAGGTGGACGTTCATGACCGTGTCCCAGTCGGTCTCGCTCATCTTGAAGAGCAGGTTGTCGCGCAGCACGCCCGCGTTGTTGACCAGGATGGTCGGGGCGCCGAGCTCGGTCGCGACGCGCGCGACGGCGGCCTCCACCTGCGCGCCGTCGGAGACGTCGCAGCCGACCGCCAGGGCCTTGCCGCCGGCCGCCGTGATCGCCTCCACGGTGTCCTTGCAGGCCGCCTCGTCGAGGTCGAGTACGGCGACGGCGCGGCCCTCGGCGGCCAGGCGTACGGCGGTGGCCGCGCCGATGCCCCGGGCCGCCCCGGTCACGATCGCGACGCGCTGCTCGGTGGTGGACATGCTGGATCTCCTCGCCCTTGAGAGGCGGCCGCCCAGAGGTGAGCAACCGCTTAGTAGCTTCAGCTGAGGAGACGCTAGGATCCCTGGCACCCGGTGTCAACGCCACCCGGACCCCGGCCCTGTTCGCGGCGCCGGCGGGCATGTTCAGCCCCGCCGGCGTTTGAGGCGCGGGGCCTCGGGGGCGGAGCCCCCCGGGGGTCCCCCCGGACGGAGTCTGGGGGAGGCGCCGCACCCGACCACCGGCGGGACCCCGGTCAGCGGACCAACAGCTCCAGCAGCCGCTCCAGCTCCGCCGCGGGATCGGCCGTCAGGCCGGTGTGCACCGGCCCCGGCTGCACCACCGTGCTCCGCGGAGCGATCAGCCACCGGAACCGCCGCCCCGCATCGTCCCCCGCCGCCTGACCGGCGGACTCGCCGCCCGCGCACACGCCCTCGACCCCGCGCAGCGCCGCCCGCACCCCGGCCACATCGGCCCCGGGATCCAGTGCGAGCAGCTTCGCCTCGTCGAGATGGGTGCGCGCCGCCACGTACGCATGGGCCCGGCAGTAGACGATCACGCCGGCGTTGAAACACTCGCCGCGCTCCATCCGGGGCACCACACGCACCAGCGCGTACTCGAACACGTCCCGCTTGGTCACTCGTTGTCGCTCTTCTTCTTGTGGGGCAGGGGGGCGAGGCGCTCGGCGAGCCAGCCCGGCGGACCGGACCGCTGCTTGACCTCGGCCTCCATGGTGATCCTCTCGTGGATCGTGGCCGCGCGCGGCAGCAGCGCCTCCACATAGGCGCGCCGCAGCGCGTCGGTGGAGTCGAAGCCGGGCTCGTCGACCAGCCACTCGTCGGGTACGTCGGCCGCGACCTCGGTGAGGAGCTCCTCGGTCACCAGCGGCGCGAGCGCGGCCGCCGCGCCCGCGACGTCCGGACCCACGGGGGCCAGGACGTGGTCGGACGCGTTGTACGGCTTGGCCGCGGCGGCCTCGGCGGTGGGCCAGTTGTGGTGCCAGATCATCGTGGCGCCGTGGTCGATGAGCCAGAGGTCCCCGTGCCAGACCAGCATGTTCGGGTTGCGCCAGGACCGGTCGACGTTGTTGATCAGGGCGTCGAACCAGACCACGCGCCCCGCCTCGACCGGGTCCACCTGGTAGGCGAGCGGGTCGAAGCCGATCGAGCCGGGCAGGTAGTCCATGCCCAGGTTCAGCCCGCCGCTGGCCTTGAGCAGCTCCTGGACCTCCTGGTCGGGCTCGCCGAGCCCGATGACGGGGTCGAGCTGCATCTGCACCAGCCGCGGGACCCGCAGGCCCAGCCGCTGGGCCAGGCGCCCGCAGATGACTTCGGCGACCAGGGTCTTGCGGCCCTGGCCGGCTCCGGTGAATTTCATGACGTAGGTACCGAGGTCGTCGGCCTCGACGATTCCCGGGAGCGAGCCGCCCTCACGCAGGGGCGTGACGTAGCGGGTCGCGATCACTTCGGACAACATCCGCCCAGGTTACGGGGGTCAGGTCGCGGGATCCCACTGCATAAGGAGCGCTTCGGCCGTGGTGATGCTCGCGACCAGCGCGAGGGAGTTGCGGATCACCTCGGCGGTGCAGGAGGCGGGCACCCCGGCGATGGCATCGGCCGGGACCACCACCTCGTAACCGAGGTTCACGGCATCGAAGACGGTGTTCGGGATGGCGATGTTCGAGGAGACCCCGGTGACGACGAGGGTACGGATGCCGAGATTGCGCAGCAGCGCGTCCAGATCGGTGCCGGCCATCGGGGAGAGCCCGTGCAGCCGCCGGACGACGAGGTCCTGCTCGGCCACGGTGACGGGGGCCGCGACCTCCACCGCCCTGCTCCCGGTCAGCTGGCGCACGGGCAGTCTCCCGGCGGCCCGGAACAGCCGCGCGTTGAGGTTCGCCCCGAGCCCGTCGGGCCGCCGCTCGGCGACCGCGTGCAGCACCTGTACGCCGGCCCCGCGCGCGGCGTCCACCAGCGCCGCCACCCGGTCCAGCATCCCGGAGTCCCGGGCCTCCTTCGCGAGCTCGGGCAGGGCGCTCTCCTCGCCGACGACGCCGTTCTGGCACTCGACGGTGAGCAGCGCGGTGGTGGCGGGATCGAGATCCTGCATGGCTCCCCCTGGCGTGACGACGGAAGAGCCCGCATGATTCCTGACACACAGTCAGATGTGAAGGGGTGCGGGACGGATGAACGAAGCACGGACGGGGAACGGACAGCGCCGGGGCCGCCGGATCATGATGACCGACGCGGAACTGGACGCCTTCCTGCGCGAGCAGCGGACTTGCCGGGTGGCCACGGTCTCCCCCGACGGCCGCCCGCACGTGGGCGCCCTGTGGTTCGCCTGGGACGGCACCTCGCTGTGGCTGTACTCGATCACGCGCAGCCGGCGCTGGTCCGACCTGCGCAAGGACCCGCGGATCTCGGTGGTCGTCGACTCCGGCGAGTCCTACGACGAACTGCGCGGCGTGGAGCTGTCCGGCACCGCCGTCTTCGTCGGCGAGGCCCCGCGCACCGGCGAGCCCTGCCCGGAGCTGGCCGAGGCGGAGCGGATCTTCCCGGTCAAGAACTTCGGCATCGAGGAGATGCCGCACGACGGGCGGCACGCCTGGATCCGCCTCACCCCCGAGTCGATCGTCTCGTGGGACTTCCGCAAGCTCTAGGGCTGTCCAAGCTCTAAGGCTGTCCAAGCTCTAGGGCTGTCCGGCGGCGGCCTGCCGCAGCGCCTCGACGGCCGCGCGGATGGAGGGCCGGCGGTCGGCGTCCGCCCGCCATACGGCGTACACGTGGCGGCGTACGGTGTCGCAGACCGGCAGCAGCCGGACCCCGGCCGGCACCGGGCCGCGGCCCAGCTTCGGCGCCACGCACACCCCGAGCCCGGCCTCCACGAAGGCCAGCTGGGTGTGGTGCTCCTCGGCGATGTGGGTGATGCGCGGCTCGATCCCGGTCCCGCGGAGGGTGTAGACGAGCCACTCGTGGCAGAACTGGCCCTCGTTCCAGGAGATCCAGTCGTCGTCGGCGAACTCGGCGAGGGAGACCTCGGTGGTCCGGCCGGCCAGCCGGTGTCCGGCCGGGACCGCGATGTCGACCGAGTCGTCGAGCAGGTGCGTACGGGTGAGCTCGGCGGGCACCGGCATCCGCTTGTTGTGCCAGTCGATGGCCAGGGCCATGTCGAGGTCCCCGCGCACCACCGCGGCCATGGACTCCTCGGGCTCCTCCTCGCGCACCCTGGCGCGCAGTTCCGGATGTCCGGCGCGCAGGGTCGACAGGGCCTGGGGCAGCAGCCCGCGCATGGCCGTCGGGAAGGCGCCGATGCGCAGCTCACCCACGGCGCAGCCGCGCTGGGCCTCCACATCGGCCTGGGCGAGCTCCACCTGGGAGATGATCCGGGCCGCGTGATCGGCGAGCAGCCGCCCGGCGTCGGTGAGCCGGACCCCGCGCCCGTTCTTGGCGAGCAGCGGCTGGCCGACCTCCCGCTCCAGCTTGGCCATCTGCTGGGACACGGCGGAGGTGGTGACGTGGAGTCCGTCGGCCGCGCCGCTGACCGAACCGTGGCGGGCGAGGGCGTCGAGGGTGCGCAGGCGCTCCAGGTTCAACATGTAAGCGATGCTACGCCGTCACCCTCAGGAAGTCTCGCTTGTTCTACGAGGTTGACACGAGCACAGTAAAGACCATGAGCGCACCGACCACCGCCCGCCCCACCCTCCCGGCCCCCACGCCGCACTCCACGAAGACCGCCCGCCGGGGCGTGCTCCTGGACTGGCGCGTCCGCTTCGCGATCCTCTCGGTCATCTGGGGCTTCAGCTTCCTGCTGATCAAGGTGGGCACGGAGGCGTACGCACCGTTCCAGGTGGCGCTGGGCCGAGTCCTGTTCGGCGCGCTCGCCCTGCTCTCCGTCCTGCTGGTCCGCCGCGAGCCGCTGCCCCGCGGGCTGCGCACCTGGGGCCACCTCACCGTTGCGGCGCTCCTGCTCAACACCGCCCCGTTCTCGCTCTTCGCGTACGCGGAACTGAGCATCCCCTCCAGCCTGGCCGGCATCTGCAACGCCACTTCACCGCTGTGGGGCATGGCGCTCTCCCTGGTCGCCCTGTCCGAGGACCGCCCCACGCGCCGCCGCTTCGCGGGCCTGGGCCTGGGCTTCCTGGGCGTCCTCACGGTCCTCGGCGCCTGGCAGGGCTTCTCGGGGGTCGACGCCAAGGGCACCGCGTTCGCCCTGCTGGCCTCGCTCTGCTACCCGATCGGCTGGATCTACGTCCGCCGCACCCTGGCCGGCACCCCGGGCTCCCCGGTGGCCCTGACGGGCGGCCAGCTGCTGGTCTCCACGCTCCAGCTCGCCCTGGTCAGCGCGGTGTTCACGTCCACCCCCACCGCCTTCCCCCTCTGGCCGACCCTGTCGGTGATCGCCCTGGGCGCCCTCGGCACCGGCATGGCCCTGCAGATGCAGTACGGCCTGGTGTCGGAGATCGGCCCGACCACCGCCCAGATGGTCACGTACTTCATCCCCGTCATCGCCACCACGGCGGGCGTCCTGGTCCTCGGCGAACAGCTCCACTGGAACACCCCGGTCGGCGCCGCGATCGTCCTGGCCGGCGCCGCCCTCACCCAAACCCGCCCCACGGCCCGGCGCCCCGCCTGACAGCGGGGCGGGGGCCCGCCGTCAGACGTACCGCACCCCCGCCGGCCCCGGCCGCACCGCCGCGGCGACCGCGTCGGCCAGCCCCGCCACCTCTCCCATCCCCAGCCCGGAAACGGTCAGCCGGATCCCCGGCTGCGACTCCACCCGGAACCGCGCCCCGCCGGTCACCGCCCACCCGGCGGCCAGCAGCCGCGTCACGGCCCCGGTCTCGTCGTCCACCGGCACCCATACGTTCAGCCCGCTCCGCCCGTGGGCCAGTACCCCCCGCTCCCGCAGGGCCGCGACCAGCCCGTCGCGCCGTCCCCCGTACGAGCGGGCCACCGCGGCCGTGTCCACCGCCCCCGAGCTCCACAGCTCCACCACCGCGTACTGGAGCAGCCGGCTCACCCACCCCGGGCCCAGCCGCTGCCGCCCGCGCACCCGGTCCAGCGTCACCGGATCACCGGTGAGCACCGCCAGCCGCAGGTCCGGCCCGTACGCCTTGGCCGCGGAGCGGATCAGCGCCCAGTGCCGGGTCACGCCGCCCAGGGGGTGCAGGGGCAGGTCCACGATCCCGTGCCCGTGGTCGTCGTCGATGACCAGGACCCCGGGCCGGTCCGCCAGCAGCGCCCGCAGCTCCGCCGCCCGCTCCGCACCGACCGCCGCCCCGGTGGGGTTCTGTGCCCGGGCGGTGACCAGCAGCGCCCCCGCCCCGGCCGCCAGGGCCCCCGCCACCGCCTCGGGGCGCGGACCGTCGTCGTCCACCGCCACCGGCAGGATCCGCAGCCCGAGCGCCGGCACCAGGTCCAGCACGCTGCTCCACCCCGGATCCTCGACCGCGACGGCGTCCCCGGGCTTCAGGTGGGCGGCGAGGACCCGTTCGATCGCGTCCAGCGCGCCCGAGGTCACCGCGAGGGGCCCGGGCGGCACCCCGTCGGCGTCCAGGTCGGCCCGCGCCAGCCGCGCCAGGTCGGGGAGCACCGGGTCCTCCCCGTACAGCGTCGGCGCCGCCGCGTACCGCCGCGCCGCGGCCGCCAGCGCCCCGTCGAGCGAAGGCAGCAGCGACACGTCCGGGTTGCCCGCGGTGATGTCCCGTACGCCCACGGGCACGGCCGTCCGCATCGCTTCGCGCGGCGCGCTCGCCGGCCTGGCCCGTACCCGGCTGCCGCGCCGCCCGTCGGTCTCGATGACCCCGCGCTCGCGCAGCGTCCGGTACGCGGCCGCCACGGTGTTGGGGTTCACCCCCAGCTCGCCCGCGAGCTCCCGCATCGGCGGCAGCAGCGCCCCCGGCGCGAGCTCGCCCGTCCCCACGCCCGCTTCGACGCTGGCCGCGATGTCCGATGCGCGCCGACCCGTGATCCTGTAGTCTCCTAGCACAAACCACATTATGCACTAGTGCAATGGAGTTCGCACCATGACCGCCACCGCCGCCGCCTACGAGCCCACCGACCGCACGGTTCCCAGCCGTTCCCGCGAGCGGGCGCGCTACGACCGCGAGACGGTGCACTCGATACTCGACCAGGCCTACGTCTGCCACCTCGGTTTCGTCCGCGACGGCGCGCCGGTGGTCCTGCCGACGCTCTTCGGACGGGTCGGCGAGTCCCTCTACATCCACGGCTCCACCGGCTCCCGCCCCCTCCTCGCGGCCGGCAAGGCCGACCCGGGCCTGCCGGTCTGCGTGACCGTGACCCACGTCGACGGCCTGGTGCTGGCCCGCTCGGCCTTCCACCACTCGCTCAACTACCGCTCGGTGGTCGTCCACGGCACCGCCTACCAGGTCACCGACGAGGAGGAGTGCCGGACGGCGCTCGACGCCCTCGTCGACCACGTCGTCCCGGGCCGCTCCGCGGACTCCCGGCCCGCCAGCGCCAAGGAACTCGCGGCCACCGCGGTGATCCGCCTGGACCTGACCGAGGTGTCCGCGAAGATCCGTACGGGCGGGCCGAACGACGAGGCCGAGGACATGGACCTGCCCTACTGGGCGGGCGTGGTCCCGGTCGCGCCGGCGTACGGAACCCCCGTACCCTCCGCGGACCTGGCCCCCGGCATCGCCGCCCCGGACTACCTCGCCGCGCTCTGAGGACGAGGCGCCACGGCGGCGGACCGTCCGGCCGGATCACCGGCCGGACGGTCCGCAGGCCGCCGCACCTCCTCCACGATCAGCGCGCCCACCGCCGTGAGCAGCAGTACGGTGCCCAGCACCACCGCGCCGGTCAGCCGCTCGCCGAGCACCAGGACGGCGATCGCCGCCGCGCTCACCGGCTCGATCAGCATGATCACCGATACGGTCGCGGCCCGCACGGCCGCGGCCCCGGTGAAGTAGAGCGCGTACGCCAGCGCCGTCGGCACGGTCGCGACGTACACCAGCAGCCAGAGCACCCGCCCGATCTCGGCGGTGTGCGGCAACAGCCCCTCCACGGCGGCGAGCGGCAGCAGGCACAGCGTGCCCACCCCGACCGACCAGGCGGTGGTGACGAGGGGGTCCCCGCCCGCCCCGAGCCGTCCGAGCCGGCGGGCCCGCAGCGTCATCGCCGCGTACCCGGCGGCCGACAGCAGCGCCCAGCCGACACCGAGCGGGCGCACCTCACCGCCCCCGCTGCCCAGGACCAGTACGGCCAGTCCGGCCAGCGCCCCCGCGACGGCGGCCACGCCGCCGCGCCCGAGCCGCTCGCCCATCCGGTACCGCGCCCCGAGCGCGATGAGCACGGGACCGGCTCCGAGGGTGACCACGGTCCCGACGGCGAGACCGGTCTCCCGCACGGCGGCGAAGTACGCGGACTGGAAGAGCGTGAACAGCAGCCCGGTCGCGATCAGCGACCGGGCCGAAGGCCGTACCCGGCCCTGCCCGGGGCGGGGCCGGCGTACGGCGAGCACCCCCAGCAGCACCACGAGCCCGCCCGCGCACCGCCAGAACGACAGGGCGAGCGGACCGAGGTCACTGGCGAGGAAGAGCAGGGAGGCGGCCGCTCCGGCGGTGCCCCAGGCGGCTCCGGCGACGACGAGGTACAGCAGACTGCGCCCGGTGGCGGGCGAAAGGTTCGACACGAAAGTCTCCGCGCATGCGTGAAGGATGAAAGAGGCAGGTCATCGCTTCGCGGGCAGCGCACACCCGCCCGGGTGCTCCCCGGGCCGGGTGGATACGTGAAGGGCCGCCCGCGCTAGGCGGCGGGAGGCGGAAGCACGGTCGACGGCATGATCGCCACCCTATGCGGAGGTGGTCGCGCGGTCCAGCACGGCCGGATCGGCGGCGGCCGGCGGGGTCGGCCGGGAGGACTGCGCGATGAAGGCGCCGCCCAGCACCAGGCCGCCGCCGACGATCTGCCAGGTCGAGAGGTGCTCGCCGAGCAGGATCCAGGCCAGCACGGTGGCGACGACCGCCTCCAGGCAGGCCACCACGCCCGCGACCTGCGGGGACAGCTTGCGCACCGAGACCACGCCGGTCAGGTAGGCGAAGACGGTCGCGACCAGCACCACCCAGCCGAGCAGCACCGGCGCGGGCATCATCGTGCCGCCCACGGAGGCCTGACCGCCCAGCACCTGCCAGTCGATCTCCCACGGCCGGGCGATCACCGTCATCACCAGGGCGCCGACGATCATGCCGTACGCGATCACCCCGAGCGGGTCGGGCACGTCGTCCCCGTCGGCGCCCTGGTCGGCGAAGACGAAGTAGAAGGCCTGGCAGCAGGCCGCGGCGAGACCGAACAGCACGCCCAGCAGGTCCAGGCTCAGTCCGGCCCAGATCTCGACCACACAGGCCAGGCCGACGACGGCCACGGCGGCGCCGGCCGCGGCCCCCCTCGTCACGGGCTTGCGCTGCACGAAGCGGATCCAGCCCAGCAGCAGCGCCGGCCCGAGGTACTCCAGCAGGAGGGCCACGCCGACGGGGATCCGGGACAGGGAGGCGAAGTAGAAGGCCTGCACGCCCGCGACGGCGATCAGCCCGAATCCCGCGAGCAGCGCGGGCTTGCGCCACAGCAGATCGCGGTGGCGCCAGGCCAGCGGGGACAGCACGAGCGCTGCCCCGGCCACCCTGAGCCAGACCATCTGGAGGGGGTCCAGACCCGCCTCGATCAGCGGCTTCGCCGCCACTCCGGAACCACCGAACGCGAACGCCGAGACCAGGGCGAGGCCCAGTCCGGCGTTTTTCCCTGACGCTTGCATCGGGCCATCATGGCAGGGCCGGTCAGTACCGTCACGGGCATGACACCTGTTGAGACGCACCCGACACGGCGGGGCACCCTCCCGCGATATCTGACTGGTCGTCAGTATTGAATGTTCCGCCCGCCGGGGCTACGTTCCGCCGCACGTACCCGACGAGAAGGGGTGGTCGCATGGCCGAAGTCACCGCGGAATCACGCATCGAGGCGTCCGCCGCGAAGGTCTGGTCCCAGCTGACGGACTGGGACGCGTACGGCCAGTGGAGCATGACCCACACCAATTTCCCGAAGGGCGGCCCGGAGACCCTCGCGGTCGGCTCCACCTTCGCCGAGAACATGAAGATGATGGGCTTCCCGGCCGAGGTCGTCTGGACCGTCTCGGAGCTGGAGGACGAGCGCGTCTTCGCCATCACCGGCAAGGGACCGATGGGCGTGGCCGTCCTGACCCGGTACACCCTGGTCCCGGACGGCGGGGCGACCACCGTCCGCATCGACGGCGAGTTCACCGGAGCCGCCGTCTCCCTGATGGCGGGCAAGCTCAAGGACTCGGCCACCGCCGCGCTGAACGAATCCCTCCGCAAGCTGGCCGGCCTGGTCGTCTGACGCCCGCCCCGGAGACCTCCGTACGTACGGCAGCGCGCCCCGCGAAGGATTCGCGGGGCGCGCCGCCCGTTGCCGGGGTCGCGGCCGGGGCACTCAGTGCTCGTCGGCCAGGATCAGGTAGAGCTTCTTGCGGGCGTCGTTGATGACCGCGAGGGCCTTCTCGCGCTGCTCGGGCGAGCCGGTCTTGAACACCTGCCCGAAGGCCTCCATCAGGCCGACGCCGGCCGTCCGGATCTCGTGCATCGCCTCGAAGTCGAAACCCCGGCCCGCATCGGCCCAAGGGGCGTCCGGGCCCGACTCGGCCTCGGTGCGGCCCGCGTCGGTGAGCGTGAACAGCTTCTTGCCGCCCTCGCTCTCGTTCGTGATCAGGCCCTCGTCCTCCAGCAGCTGGAGGGTCGGGTAGACCGAGCCGGGGCTGGGCTTCCAGGCCCCGCCGCTGCGCTCGCCGATCTCCTGGATCATCTCGTAGCCGTGCATCGGCCGGTCGGCGAGCAGCGCCAGGATCGAGGCGCGCACGTCACCCCGCCGGGCCCGCCCGCGCGGTCCGCCGCGGCCGCCGCGCCCACCGAAGGGGCCGCCGCCGAAGCCGGGTCCGAAGGGGCCGAAGGCGGCGCGCCGCCCCGCGAACTCCTCCCGACGATCGGGCCCGCAGTGGCCGTGCCCCCGCCCGTGCTCGTGTCCGTGCTCATGTCCGTGTGAACGCATGGTCGCGCTCCTTTCGTCACGTCGTCCTTGCTTCATCGGTTCTCCGATGTCTCCACTATCGGTGATCGATCGCGATGCGTCAACGATATATCGGAAACTGTCGGCGACAGTCGCCCTCTCCCGGACCTGACCGCCGGCGCGGCGGAACAACGCCAATCACACCGGATTGGCCTTTGTCCGGAATCGGTGAACCGTCCTACGGTCGGCCCATGCGCATCCGAATCGTCGACGCCTTCACCGACCGCCCCTTCCACGGGAACCCCGCCGGAGTCCTGCTCCTCGACACGGGGTTCCCCCCGGACGCCTGGCTCCAACAGGTCGCCTCCGAGGTGAACCTCTCCGAGACCGCCTTCGCGCACCCCCTGCCGCCCGGCGGGGACGCCGACTGGGCGCTGCGCTGGTTCACCCCGGTCGCCGAGGTCGACATGTGCGGCCACGCCACGCTCGCCACCGCGCACGTACTCGCCGCCGAAGGCCTGGCCACGGGCCGGATCCGTTTCACCGCGCGGTGCGGCATCCTCACGGCCGAGGCCACCGGGGACGGCACGATCACCATGGACTTCCCGACGTCGTCCCTCACCCCGGTCCCGGCGCCGACCGCCGTCGACCACGCGCTGGGCGGCGCCCCGATCCTCTCCGTGCACGACACCGCCGACCACATCGGCGACCTCCTCGTCGAGCTCGCCGACGAGAGGACCGTCCGCGAGCTGGAGCCGGACCACGCCGCCCTGCGCGCCTTCGCCAGGCGCGGGGTGATCGTCACCGCGCCCGCCGAGGATCCCTCGCTCGGTTACGACTTCGTCTCCCGCGGCTTCTTCCCCGCCTTCGGGATCGACGAGGACCCGGTCACCGGCAGCGCCCACACCGCCCTGGCCCCGTTCTGGGCGCAGCGCCTGGGCCGCACCGAGCTGACCGGCCTCCAGGGCGGCGCCCGCAAGGGGCTCGTACGGGTGACCCTGGCCGGCGAGCGCACCCTGCTGACGGGACACGCGGTCACCGTCCTCGACGGGGAGCTGCTCACCTCCCCGTGACCCCCGACGGCCGGGCCGCCGGCGCCGCGGCGGGGCCCGCCCGCCCTCCCGTCACGGCGTCGGCAGCCAGCCCACCTTGCCCGCGAGCAGCGCGTACCCGCCGAAGGCCACGATGTCGAGCAGCGCGTGCGCGACGACGAGCGGCCCCACCCGTCCCCAGCGGCGGTAGGCCAGCACGAAGACGACGCCCATCACCACGTTGCCGATGAAGCCGCCGATGCCCTGGTAGAGGTGGTACGAGCCGCGCAGCAGGGAGCCGGCCAGCAGCGCGGCCATCGGCGACCAGCCCAGCTGGTCGAGCCTGCGCAGCAGGTAGGCCAGCACGATGACCTCCTCCACCACGGAGTTCTGCACCGCGGAGAGGATCAGTACGGGGAACTTCCACCACACGTCGGGCAGCGCCTCCGGCACCACCGTGAGGTTGAACCCGGTGGCCCGGGCGCCCAGGTAGAAGGCCAGCCCCGCGCTCCCGATCCCGGCGGCCACGAGGGCCCCGCGCCCGAGGTCCCACACCGGCCGGGTGCGGTCGAAGCCCAGCACGCGGAGCCCCGGCGCACCCTCGCGGGTCAGCAGGTGCGCCACCAGCAGGACGGGGACCAGCGCGGTGCCGATGCCGAACAGCTGCCAGGCCAGGTCCAGCCAGGGCCGGCCGGGGGCGTAGGAGCCGTTGAGCGTGGCGGCCTGGTCCTTGAGCCCGCCCGGCTTGGTGAGCGAGCCGATGAAGCTGATCAGCGCCGAGACCCCGCTCGCACCCAGCGACAGCGCCAGGACGAGCAGCGTCTCGGTGCGCAGGACCGCCCTTCCGGGACGCAGTCCGTCCTCACCCAGCTCCACGACCACCGGCTCCGGCTCCGCGCGCACGCCCGACTCCCGTCCCGCCATCCCGCTGCGCCCTCGCACGGCGAAATTCCGTTTCCGACCTCCCCATACTGCCTCCTCGGCGGGCCGGGGGGATCATCGCGGCGGGTTGACGGACCGGCGGCGGCTCAGGTCCCGCGCTGGGCCGGGATCACCACCTCCTCCCCCAGGCCCACCGGCCAGGTGTGCACGGGGTCGCCCTTGTGCATCAGCTCGCTGTAGCGCCGGGTGGTCGCGGCCAGCGCCTCGTCCCTGGCCAGCCCGGACGCCAGGGCCCGGTGGTAGGTGTCCACCTGCCAGGTCGACCCGTTCACCCGCCGCCGGCAGCGCTCCTCGATGATGCCGAGGTAGCGGTCCCGGTCCGCGGGCTCGATGCCCCAGGCGTCCAGGCCGGCCGCCGCCATCGGCAGCAGCTCGTCGAGGACGAGCCGTACGGCGGGCACGCTGGCCAGCCCGCCGCCCCGGCCCCGGCGCGGCCACCGCAGCCGCGCGTCGATCCCGTACCGGCAGGCCGCGTCGAAGTTGGCCTCCGCCTCGGCGAACGGCAGCCGGGTCCACACCGGACGCGGCTCGTCGGCGAGGGTGCGTACGAGCCCGTAGTAGAAGGCGGCGTTGGCGACGACGTCGGCGACCGTGGGCCCGGCCGGCAGCACCCGGTTCTCCACCCGCAGGTGCGGCACCCCGTCGGCGACCCCGTACACCGGCCGGTTCCACCGGTAGACGGTGCCGTTGTGCAGCACCAGCTCCTGGAGCCCCGGCACCCCGCCCTCGGCGAGGACCCGCAGCGGCTCCTCCTCGTCGCAGATCGGCAGCAAGGAGGGGAAGTAGCGGACGTTCTCCGCGAAGAGCTCGTACGCCGAATCCACCCAGCGCTCCCCGAACCAGGTGCGCGGCCGCACGCCCTGGGCCTGGAGCTCGGGCGGCCGGGTGTCGGTGGCCTGCGTGAACAGCGGCGGCCGCGACTCCCGCCACAGCTCGCGCCCGAACAGGAAGGGCGAGTTGGCGCCGACGGCTATCTGCGCGGCCGTCACCGCCTGCGCCGCGTTCCACACGTCCGCGAACCGCGCCGGGGTCACCTGGAGGTGCAGCTGTACGGACGTACAGGCGGCCTCCGGCACGATCGACCCGGAGGTCCACACGAGCCGCTCGACCCCGTCGATGTCGAGCGTGAAGTCCTCCCCGCGCATCATCAGGATCTGCTCGTTGAGCAGCGAGTAGCGGTCGACCGCCGACAGGTTGGCGGTGACCAGGTCCTCGCGGGAGATGGTCGGCAGAATGCCGATCATCACCACGCCCGCGTCGATCTCCGCGGCTTGCCGGTGGGCGTAGCCGAGGCCCGCACTGAGTTCCTCGGCGAGCTGGTCGAATACCCGGCCGCCGAGCCGGTGGGGAAGGACGTTCACCTCCAGGTTGAACATACCGAGTTCGGTCTGGAAATCCGGGCTCGCAATCCGCTCCAGCACCTGCGCATTCACCATTCTCGGCAAACCGTCGGCACCCGCGAGATTCAACTCGATCTCCAGCCCCATCATGTTCTTCGGGCGATCGAACCTCTTCTCCGCCAGAAGTCGCTCCAGCCCCTCCAGGCACTCGTGAAGCTTCCTTCGATACCGCTGCCGATCGGACAGGTCGAATCCGCCCGCCACGACCTTCTCCCCCATCGAAGCGTCCCTCCTCGAGTGGGCCTGGCCCGGGACACCCAGGCGCGCGTTACGGTCGATGATGCCCCGGCAACGTGATCCGTAACGCCGAAGGGGGCGTGAGTGGCGAGGAGCGCGCGCCGGTTTGGCCGAAGGGAGCTTCGGCACATTCACCTGGCAACTCCCTTCGCGCACATTCCTCCTCGACTTTGCCTCTTCCGAATAACCGATGCTTTCCAGCCGAGCCCCCTTCCGGTAACCTCCGAGGTCAGCGCGACATGTTCGCGCCCATCCGGCATGAATGCCATGTCAGCGGGTCCGGTAAGCGCCTTGTCGGCAATAGGCGGGACAGCTAGCCGAAACACTGCGTGAACACATGTCGTATAAACTCCGCAAACGAGGCAGAGAGTTGGCGCGCGGCCATTGCCCCTCAGCCCCCCTCTGGCCCCAGAATGCGACAGCGCCGTCCGCACCTGCCCCCGTTCCACCGGTCTCCCAAGTGAGAGGCGACCCACCATGCCGCTGCATGTCCCTCCGGCTCCCGCGCCCGCCCTCCGCTGCGTCCTCGCGGCCCTCGGCTCCCCCACCGCCGTCCATGAGGCGCACACCCCCGCCCTGCGCGCGCTGCAGGGGCCGATGACCGCCGAACTCCCGCTGCCGGTGCACGTCCTCGACCGGCTGCACATGTCGAGCCTGGCGGCCGGCGGCAGGCCGCCCCGTACGCGGCTGACGGGCTGGCGGTTCCTGATCCGCAGCGGCGACCGCTACGTCGCGGCCGCCGACACCCGGCTGACACCCGACGGCTGGGCCTTCTCCCACTTCTTCGAGGGCCCCTACGTCGCCGCCACCGAACGCGCCCTGCGCCAGGCGGAATCACTCGGCACGAGCTACCAGCCCCGGCTGCTGTCCGTACCGGAGCTGTACATGCTGACCCTGTGGCTGCACGGGGCGGTCGGCGCCGACGCCTCCGCCGGCCTGCCCGCAGGCGAGGACCTGCTGGTGCCCCTGGCCCCGGCCCCGCCCGGCATCGCCGCGTACCGGCCGCATCCGGTTTCCGAGCTGCTGCCCGTGCTGACCCACCGGCTGACCCCCGCGGCGGCGCCGGTCCCGCCCTCGCTCGCCGCGCCGGCCGCCTGACCTGCCGGTCGACCGGATTACCCATTCGGCCTAGTCCGCTCGGACCAGTGGTGAACCATCCGAAATGACAGGGGAGTTGGCCTGAACCGCCCGCACGGGTGATGCGTCATCAATCTATGAGGACAGCCGGCGGGAAATGCCTGCGAAGCGGCTGTCGTGGGGGAAGACTGATGACAAGCTCCCCGCGGGTGCGGGGATGACCCAGGGGGACGGCCATGAATCACGTATCCAGCCGTAGCACGCAGACCACACCGCAGCGAAAGAACGCATCCATGTGCCAGCACCAGCCAGCCTGCCCGTCAGCCGACTCCGCCGACCGGGAGGCCGCGCACCCCGTGGCCAACCACCCGGAACAGGGCTGGAGCCTGCTGTGCAATGGCGTCCTGCTCTTCGAGGACACCGGTGAGCTGCTGCCCGACGGCCAGATCATCGCACCGCACCGCCCGCTCGCGGCGGCCTAGGACGAGGCGGGAACGACGAAGGGGCCGGTCCGGGAGGTTCTCCCGGACCGGCCCCTTCGTCACCGGTCAGTTGTCGTACTCGTCCAGCGGCGGGCAGGAGCACACCAGGTTGCGGTCGCCGAAGGCACCGTCGATGCGGCGCACCGGCGGCCAGTACTTCTCGGCGGCCGTGACCCCGCCCGGGAAGACGGCCTCGTCGCGGGTGTACGGGTGGTTCCACTCGCCGCCCAGCGCCGCAGCGGTGTGCGGGGAGTTGGCCAGCGGGTTGTCGTCCACCGGCCAGTCGCCGGCCGCGACCCGCTCGATCTCGCCGCGGATGGCGATCATCGCGTCGCAGAAGCGGTCGATCTCGGCGAGGTCCTCGGACTCCGTCGGCTCGATCATCAGGGTGCCGGCGACCGGGAAGGACATGGTCGGCGCGTGGAACCCGTAGTCGATCAGGCGCTTGGCGATGTCGTCGACGCTCACGCCCGTCGACTTCGACAGCGGACGCAGGTCGATGATGCACTCGTGCGCGACCAGGTTGCCCGGGCCGGTGTAGAGCACCGGGTAGTGCGGCTCCAGGCGCTTGGCGATGTAGTTGGCGCCGAGCACCGCGACCTGGGTGGCGCGCTTGAGGCCCTCGCCGCCCATCAGGCGCACGTACGACCAGGAGATCGGCAGGATGCCCGCCGAGCCCCACGGAGCGGCCGAGATCGGGCCGACGCCCGTCTCCGGGCCCGCCGTCGGCTGGAGCGGGTGGTTCGGCAGGTACGGGGCCAGGTGCGCCCGGACACCGACCGGGCCGACGCCCGGGCCGCCGCCGCCGTGCGGGATGCAGAAGGTCTTGTGCAGGTTCAGGTGCGAGACGTCGCCGCCGAAGTGACCCGGCTTGGCCAGGCCCACCAGGGCGTTGAGGTTGGCGCCGTCCACGTAGACCTGGCCGCCGGCCTCGTGCACCTGGGCGCAGATGTCGGCGACGTGCTCCTCGAACACCCCGTGCGTGGAGGGGTAGGTGATCATCAGCACGGCGAGCTCGTCGCGGTACTGCTCGATCTTGGCGCGCAGGTCGGCCGCGTCCACCTCGCCGTCGTCTGCGGTCTTGACGACGACCACCTTCATGCCGGCCATCACGGCGCTGGCGGCGTTGGTGCCGTGCGCGGAGGACGGGATGAGGCAGATGGTGCGCTGCTCGTCGCCGTTCGCGCGGTGGTAGGCACGGACGGCCAGCAGGCCGGCGAGCTCACCCTGGGAGCCCGCGTTCGGCTGGATGGAGACCTTGTCGTAGCCGGTGACCTCGCAGAGACGTTCCTCCAGCTCGTTGATGAGCGTGAGGTAGCCCTCGGCCTGCTCCACCGGGGCGAAGGGGTGCAGCTGGCCGAATTCGGGCCAGGTGACCGGCTCCATCTCGGTGGTGGCGTTGAGCTTCATGGTGCAGGAGCCCAGCGGGATCATGCCGCGGTCCAGCGCGTAGTCCTTGTCCGAGAGCTTGCGCAGGTAGCGCAGCATCGCGGTCTCGGAGCGGTGCTGGTGGAAGACCGGGTGGGTCAGGTACGCGTCCGAGCGCAGCAGGCCCTCGGGAAGGGTGTCGGCCGCGGTCTCGTCGAGCGCCTCGATGTCCGCGGAGACGCCGAAGGCGGCCCAGACGGCCTCGATGTCGGCGCGCAGGGTGGTCTCGTCGCAGGAGACGGAGACGTGGTCGGCGTCGGCCTGGTAGAGGTTGACCCCGCCCTCGCGGGCGGCGGCGACGACCTCGGCCGCGCGGCCCGGCACGCGGGCCGTGATCGTGTCGAAGTACGCGCCGTGCACGATCTCCACACCGTCGGCCTGGAGACCCGCGGCGAGCAGGGCCGCGTAGCGGTGGGTCCGGCGGGCGATCGTCCGCAGGCCGTCCGGGCCGTGGTAGACGGCGTACATGGCGGCCATGACGGCCAGCAGCACCTGCGCGGTACAGATGTTGCTGGTGGCCTTCTCACGGCGGATGTGCTGCTCACGGGTCTGCAGCGCCAGGCGGTAGGCCTTGTTGCCGTCCGCGTCCACGGAGACGCCGACGAGGCGGCCCGGCAGCGAGCGGGCGTGCTTGGCCTGGACGGCCATGTAGCCGGCGTGCGGTCCGCCGAAGCCCATCGGAACGCCGAAGCGCTGCGTGGTGCCCACGGCGATGTCCGCGCCCAGCTCACCCGGGGAGGTCAGCAGGGTCAGGGCGAGCAGGTCGGCCGAGACGGTGACGATGGCACCGAGCTCGTGCGCCTGGTCGATGAGCGGCTTGATCTCCCGTACGGCACCGGAGGCGCCCGGGTACTGGAGCAGGACGCCGAAGACACCGCGCTCGGCGATCTCGGCCGGGATGCCCTCGCTCAGATCGGCGACGACGACCTCGACACCGGTCGGCTCGGCGCGGGTCTCGATCACGGCGATGGTCTGCGGCAGCGCGTCGGCGTCGATCAGGAAGACGCCGCCCTTGACCTTGCCCACGCGGCGGGCGAGCGACATGGCCTCGGCGGCCGCCGTGCCCTCGTCGAGCAGCGAGGCACCGGAGGTCGGCAGCCCGGTGAGGTCCGCGACGACGGTCTGGAAGTTCAGCAGCGCCTCGAGGCGGCCCTGCGAGATCTCCGGCTGGTACGGCGTGTACGCCGTGTACCAGGCCGGGTTCTCCATGACGTTGCGGAGGATCACCGGCGGGGTGAAGGTCCCGTAGTAGCCGAGGCCGATCATCGAGGAGAGGACCTGGTTGCGGTCGGCGAGCGAGCGCAGCTCGGCGAGCACCTCGGCCTCGGTCCGCGCCTCGGGCAGGTTCAGCGCTTCGGCGGTCTTGATGACATCCGGCACCGCGGCGGCGGTGAGTTCGTCCAGGGAGCCGTAGCCCACCTGGGCGAGCATCTTCGCCTGCGCCTCGGCATCCGGGCCGATGTGGCGCTGCTCGAAGGGGATGCCTCGCTCCAGCTGGGAGAGCGGAATGCGGTTGGCGGTCATGACGGAGGCCTCCTGGTCGTATGACCTGCGAGGGGCACCACGGCGCGGGCACCCGGACGGCCTCCCCCTCTGTCATCTCAACCTGAGAGTTTCACCGGGCCTCACAGGGGGTCGCCCGCGAGATCCGGCTTTCACCGTCGGTGAGGAGGGGAACCGGCACTGTGCGCCCGGTACCCGCCCCTGCTTTCCAGAGTGGCCTCGTCCGTGCGGTACGTATGCCTGAGAGATTCCGGGGAGGATTTGCTCCTTCGGCGCCTCCGTCACGCTCACTCGGAGGACTCTCCCGCACAGGGTCGACAGCCGTCACCCAGCCTACCAGCGAGGATCTGGGCACTCCCCCGAGTGGCCTGCTTTCCCGATATGCACTTCTGTAGTGCTTACGGAGGAGTTGCGACCATTTGGAGGGACCGTGCAGACCGACATCGATCCGCGCAGCCTGATCGGCCGCAAGGCGTTCGACCGCAACGGCACCAAGATCGGCACCGTCGACGAGGTCTACCTCGACGATGCCACGGGCGTCCCCGAATGGGCCGCCGTCCGCACGGGCCTGTTCAGCCGGGACGCCTTCGTGCCGCTGGAGCCCAGCGAGCTGGTGGACGACACCCTTCGGGTGCCCTTCGACCGCTCCCTGATCAGGGACGCCCCCGACTTCGGCGTCGGGCGCCACCTCTCCCCCGAACAGGAGCTGCAGCTCTACCACCACTACGGCCTGGACGTGACCCTCCCAACGGACTTCCAGCGCGACTTCGGCCACCTCGCGGGCGACGACAGCACCTAAGCCGTCTGCCCGTCCGGCTCCGCGTCCCCCACCAACGGCAGCGGATCGGACGGCTCCAGATCGGGGTCGTCCACCCGGAAGGTCCGCACCCGGCCGGGCGGCGATCCGGGCTGCTCGAACCGTACGGTCACCCTCCCGACCCCGCTGCCCTGCACCCACCCGGGCCCGTACAGCGCATGCCGTACGTCGCTCCCCGGCGGCCACCGCCGCTCGGGCGCGGGCTCCGCTCCGCCGGGCGCCCCGGGCTGGCCTTCCGGCCCGGGCGCCTGGTCCGGAGCCGTCGGAGCCTGCACGCCCACCGCGGCGGCGCCGCCCTCCCCCGGCGGACCGCCCGGCTCCGCACCCTCCGAGCCGTGCCCTCCGCCGTCCCCGCCCTCCCCGTCCGCCTCGGCGGCGAGCGTCCCGGCGGCCAGCGACTGGGCGAACAGATCCTCCTGCGTGTAGTCCGCCAGCCCGGTCACCCCGACCCCCAGCAGCCGCACCCCGCCCGTGGTGTCCACACCCTCCAGCAGCCGCGCGGCCGCCTCCCGCACCACCGCCGGGTCGTCCGTCGGCCCCCGCAGGGTTTCCGACCGCGTCAGGGTGGAGAAGTCGTACCGCCGCACCTTCAGCACGATCGTGCGCCCCGAATGCCCGGACCCCCGCAACCGCTGGACGCACCGGTCGGCCAGCCGCTGCACCTCGCCCCGGATCCGCACCCGGTCGTGCAGGTCCACGTCGAAGGTGTCCTCCACCGACACCGACTTCGCGTCCCGCTCCGCGACCACCGGCCGGTCGTCCAGCCCCAGCGCCATCCGGTACAGCCCCACGCCGTGCGAGCGCCCCAGCATCCGCACCAGCTCGTCCTCGCCGGCCTCCGCCAGCTCCCCCACCGTGGTGATCCCGGCACGGCGCAGGTGCTCGCCGGTGGCCGGCCCCACCCCGGGCAGGGTCCGCACCGACATGGGCGCGAGCAGCTCCCGCTCGGTGCCCGGCTCGATCAGCAGCAGACCGGCCGGCTTGGCCTCCTCGGAGGCCACCTTGGCCAGCATCTTCGACCCGGCCAGCCCCACGGAGCCGCTGAGCCCCGTGGCGGCCCTGATGTCCGCACGCAGCCGCTCCCCGGTCGCCCGGGCCGCCTCCGAGTCGAAGGCGGTCCCGCCCGCCTCCAGGTCCACGAAGGCCTCGTCCAGGCTGAGCGGCTCCACCAGCGGCGACAGCTCCCGCAGCAGGGCCATCACGATGTCGCTGACGTCGCGGTAGAGGCTGAAGCGCGGAATCAGGCACGCCCCGTTCGGGCAGAGCCGCCGCGCCTGCGCCATCGGCATCGCCGAATGCACCCCGAAGCGCCTGGCCTCGTACGAGGCGGTGGCGACAACCCCCCGGGGCCCGAGCCCGCCGACGATGACGGCCTTGCCGAGCAGGCTCGGCTTCGACGCCTGCTCGACGGAGGCGTAGAAGGCGTCCATGTCCAGATGCAGGATGGTCGGCGCGGCTCTCACACCCCGATGCTGCCCTACGCCACTGACAACGGGGTGATCTTCGGCCTTCGGGTCAGACGGCCCGGTTCCGGCGGGCGGCGAGCTCGTCGGCCGGGTTGTGCCCGACCAGGGTCTCGCCGGTGTCCACGCGCTCCCCGTGCAGCTGCGACAGCGCGCTCTCGACATCGCGCCAGACCACGCCCACGGCGATGCCGAAGACGCCCTGCCCGCCCTGGAGCAGGCTGACGACCTGGTCCGGCGAGGTGCACTCGTACACGGTGGCGCCGTCGCTCATCAGCGTCATCCGCTCCAGGTCCGAGAACCCGCGGTCCCGCAGGTGCTGGACGGCCGTACGGATGTTCTGGAGCGCCACCCCGGTGTCCAGGAAGCGCTTGACGATCTTGAGGACCACGACGTCGCGGAAGCTGTAGAGCCGCTGCGTGCCCGAACCGTAGGCGGGGCGCACGCTCGGCTCCACCAACCCCGTCCGCGCCCAGTAGTCGAGCTGCCGGTAGGTGATGCCGGCCGCGGCACACGCCGTCGGCCCGCGGTAGCCGATCTGCTCGGGCGCCGGGTCGCCGCCCACCGGTCCGACCGGCGTCGACTCCGGCTGACGGCGCGCGGAACCGACCGCGCTGCCGTGCAGCGGGTACGGTCCACCGTCACTCCGTACGGGGATGCCCCCGGTCGTACCGTCGCCCGTGATCCTCACGCCGACCCTCCGTCCTTGACCTGCCACCTTGAAGGTAGGCAGTCACCAGGGGTGCGTCAACGATCGCCACACTCGGCACGCCGAGTGATAATCACCCTGAGAGTGGTTTCCCGTATCCGATTGCGGGGAAAGGCTACTCGAATGGGCTGAAAGTTCCCCGTGGACGACGCGGCCGACAGCTCACTGCTGCGGGCCGGTGCCGAAGTCCTCGGGCGAGATCTGGTCGAGGAACTCGCGGAACTTCTCCACTTCGTCCTCCTGCTCGTCGGGAATGGCAATCCCGGCGTCGTCGAGCACGCCGTCACTGCCGTAGATCGGCGTCCCCGTCCGCAGGGCCAGCGCTATGGCATCGGAAGGCCGCGCGCTCACCTCGACCCCGCTGGCGAAGACGAGCTCCGCGTAGAAGACGCCCTCCCGCAGATCCGTGATCCGGACCTCGGTGAGCTCCTCGCCGACCGCCTCCAGCACGTCCTTGAACAGGTCGTGCGTCAGCGGCCGGGCAGGGGCCATTCCCTGCTGCGCGAAGGCAATGGCGGTCGCCTCCCCTGGACCGATCCAGATGGGGAGGTACCGGTCGCCTCCCACTTCACGCAGGAGCACGATCGGTTGGTTGGAGGGCATTTCCACCCGGACACCCACAACGTCGAGCTCATTCACACAGTAACCCTAGGACCTGACCGGCCGGTTTGGGTAGTCGGGGCCCCTTCCATCACGGTAGGCGCACCCCGAGGGCCGTCTGCACGAACGCCTCGTGGAGCCGTACGGAGAGCCCTGCGAGCTCTTTCATGGTCGCCTCGGCATGTGCCCTGGTCTGCGGGTTGCGGTGCCGGCGCAGCGGTGCCAAGACCTGCTCCACCAGGCCCGCCTCCCGGTCCGCGGCGGCCTTCATCGCGCGCAGGTGCCGCGGTTCCAGCCCGAACCGCCCCAGATCGGCCACCAGCCGGGCCACGGTGACGGCCTCGGCGTCGAATCCGCCGCCGGGCGCCTCGGCGAGCAGCCCGTACGACTCCCACTCGACCAGCTGGACCTCGTCCACCTCGGCGGCCGCGAGCAGCTCGGCACGGCCCACCCGGGCCACGGTGGGCCGCTCCCGGCCCACCTCGCCGTAGACGGCCGCGGGGCTCGCGGGATCCACGGCATCCCCGTGCGCGGTGGGCGCCGGGATACGGATCTGCTCACCGCGGGCGAGCGCGTCGAGCTGCTCGCGGATGACCTTCAGAGGGAGGTAGTGATCGCGCTGCAGACGCAGGATGCGGGCCAGCCGCTCCACGTCCTCGGTGCTGAACTTGCGGTATCCGGAAGGGGTGCGCCTGGGCTCGACGAGCCCCTCCGCCTCCAGGAAACGGATCTTCGAGATCGTGACTTCGGGGAACTCGTCACGCAGCGTGGTGAGCACCGTGCCGATGCTCACCAGCCGCCCGGCCGAGCCGGCGGCGCCTCTTGGGGGGACACCGCCGGTAGGGGTGCGCAGCATGGGACCTTCCCTCTGGGGTCCCCCCGGACGGTGTCCGGGGGGAGGGTCAGACGCCCCGCAGGCTCGCGTAGAAGACCAGCCGGTACTTGCCGATCTGCACCTCGTCGCCGTTGTGCAGGGCGACGGAGTCGATCGGTTCACGGTTCACATACGTGCCGTTGAGGCTGCCGACGTCGGAGACGGTGAAGCCGCCGTCCTGGCTCCTGCGGAACTCGACATGGCGCCGGGAGACGGTGACGTCGTCCAGGAAGATGTCGCTCTGCGGGTGCCGGCCCGCCGTGGTCAGCTCGCCGTCCAGCAGGAAGCGGCTGCCGGAGTTGGGGCCGCGCCGCACGATGAGCAGAGCGGAACCCGGGGGCAGAGCCTCCACCGCGGCCTGGGCCTCGGGGGACAGCGAGGACGACACGTGCTGTTGTCCCGACACCTCGGCCTCGTAGGCCTCGAGGCCCGAGATCGAGATGGTGGACGTGGTCTCCGAGGCACGCTCCGGCGTCAGACCCGCCCGCAGCGGCGCTCCGCAGTTGGAGCAGAACCGGCTGGCCGCATCGCTGCGGTGTCCGCACCTGCTGCAAATCTGCTCGGCCGACATGGACGGCTCCTCGCGCCGCGGCTGCCCCGCGGAGGCATTGGTGGCATACGGGTCGGGGGCAAACCCTCCACCCGTACTTGAGGTTGATGGTTCACCGAAACCTATGCGTCCGGTACCAGCAGGGTCAACAGACGACGCGCCGTACGCGCCCGAATTGTCGCCCGCGCCCGCGACCTCGTCCCGGAAGAGCGGCCGGTCGCCCTGCCCTTCCACGTCACCGTGCCCGGCGCGGTGACGTGCCGCACCGCTCTCCTCACGGTTCTTCTTGCCGAACAACTTCTCAAACAACTTCACGGGCGATTCCCCTTGACCGAAACAGACCCGCCCGTGGGGCAGGACGAACTCCGAATGCACACACCTGCCGACCCGGACATTCTCACAACGTCCGTAACCACCAGACAGTTTCCACCACGCACCGCGACTTCTGTGCGCCGACCCCCCGCAGGCATCCGCCCGCGTGAGCCGCTCCACTCTCCGCTCCGCTTCCTCACGATGACGACCGAGCGTAGTCAGGCTGCTTCGCAGCCCGCAAGGCATCCACAACGATCTTCGCCGACCGTGTGACGACGACGTTGGCCTGTTCCTTCTCCAACGTCTGGACGACACCGCCGGGGATGTTGAGCGCAGGCTCCAGGTCCTGGGCCTTGCCGATCACCCTGAACTCGTAAGGCTGTGTGATCTTCTTACCGTCGATCCCGACCCCGCCGCTCTCGTCAGAGAAGTACGAGCCCGCCACGATGCGCACGCCGTTGATCTGGATCGCCTCGGCCCCGGCCGCCCGCAGCTCCTGAAGCGTGTCCAGCAGCTGGTCGGACCGCACCTGGCCCTTGGGATCGGTGATCTTCAGCGTGATGCCCGGGCCCTGCGCTGCCACCGTACCGGCCAGGATGCCGAGTTGGCGCTCCTTCTCCACGGTCTGCTTGCGGGCCTCCTCGGCCTGGTTGGAGCTGCTCTCCAGCTCCTTGCGCTGATCCTCCAGCCGCTGCTTCTCGTCCTCCAGGCGCTTGGTCCGCCCGTCGAGCTCGTCGAGGATCCGTACGAGGTCCTCCTGACGGGCCCCGCGCAGCGCGCTGGAATCGCTGTTCGACCGGACCTGGATGGCCAGACCCAAGCCCAGGACGAACAGCAGCACCGCGACGATCAATTGGGCCCGGCTCACCCGCGGCGGCCACAGCCCGGCCGCGAGCCGCTGCCGGCCCGTCTGCTCGGGCGCGGCCGGCACCTCGGCCGGCGGCTCGGCGGGCACCGCGGGACCGGGCGGAACCGGGGGAACGGCCGCCCCGGAGCCTTCCGGCCCCTCGGAACGCTCGGGACGCTCGGGCGGGGTATCGCTCGTACTCATCGGCCTCACGCCCGGAACACGTGCCGGCGGATGGCCGCGGCGTTGGAGAAGATACGGATGCCGAGGACCACGACCACGCCCGTGGACAGCTGCGAGCCCACGCCCAGCTTGTCGCCGAGGAAGACGATCAGCGCGGCCACGACCACGTTCGACAGGAACGACACCACGAAGACCTTGTCCACGAAGATGCCGTCCAGCATCGCGCGCAAGCCCCCGAACACCGCGTCCAGCGCCGCCACCACGGCGATCGGCAGATAAGGCTCCACCACGGCCGGCACTTCGGGCCGGACCAGAAGTCCGACCACCACTCCGGCCACGAGGCCCAGTACCGCGATCACGATGCACCCTTCTGCTGCTCTGCTGCTGTAGCTGTACGTACGGTCAGACTCGGCGCGGCCGGCAGCCGCACCTCGTCCGCGGCGGACAGGGTGTAGCGGATCCCGTAGCTCTCCTGCAGAACGTGCAGGTACTGGCCGTCCGCCGAGTCCTGGAAGGCCGTGCCGAGCCGCTTCTTGTCCCCCACCGCCAGCACCTCGTACGGCGGCACCAGCGGCCTGTTGTCGACCAGTATCGCGTCACCCGCGGCCCGGATCGCCGACAGCGCCGTCAGCCGCTGCCCGTTGATCGAGATGGCCTCCGCCCCGGACTGCCACAGCCCGTTGACGATCTTCTGCATGTCGCGGTCGCGGAGCCGGCCGGTGTCCGAGAAACCCGCGCTCTCGCGCGGACCACCACCGCCGCCGTCCGAAGCGCCCTTCGCGTCGTCCACCACCAGCTTGATCCCGGGCCCCCGGACCTCCGTGGCACCGGCCAGCAACGCCACGAGATCACCCTGGCCCCCGCCCGGCTGCTTGAGCGCGGCCCGCTGGCGGTCGGCGACGTCCGTCCGCAGACGCTCGATGTCCCGTTCCAGACCGTCCGCGTGCTCGTCGGCCCGCTCCACCCGGTCGATCAGCTCCTGACGCTCCTTGGCCAGCACCGGAGCGGCTATCCGCGCCTCGGCGGCGCCGAGCGTGACGACCATCGCGGCGAGCACGAGCCCGGCGGCGAGCCCCAGTTTGGCCTTGAGGGTGCGCGGCAGTCCCGCCGTGCCCTCCGCCTCGCGCCGGGCCGCGGCCTCCGCGTAGCCCTCGTCGAGACTGTGGTCCATCACGTGCGTCAACAGCGACATGGAGGCGTCCGGGCGCGCGGGCGCAGGAGACGCCGAACTCCGGTTGTGGGGCGGCTGCGACATGCCGCACATCGTCGCATGTCGGCGCCGTACACACCGAATGCACCCGTCCGGCGGGCCGGGCGGGGGACCGCCCCGCGCCCGGCCCACCGGGACTTGGGTCCTGCGTGGATCAGTGCCCGGCACTCAGTGCCCGGCGCCGTCCACCACGCCCGCCCACTCGTCGAGGAGGGCCTGCGCCGAGGCGTCGTCGGGACCTTCGGCCCACAGGTGGGTGACCGCTTCCGCCGGATCGGGCAGGACCAGCGCCCACCGCCCGTCGGCCTCCACGACCCGCACCCCGTCGGTGGTGTCCACCGTCCGGTCGCCGGCCGCCTCCACGACCCGGCGCATCACGAGCCCCTTCACCGCCCACGGCGTCGGCACGTCCCGCTTGAGCACGTGCGCCCGCGGAATCCGGGCGTCGATCTGGCTCAGCGTGAGCTGCGTCCGCGCCACCAGCCCGAGCAGCTGCACGAAGGCCGCCGACCCGTCGAAGACGCTGCTGAACTCGGGAACGATGAACCCGCCCCGGCCGTCTCCACCGAAGATGGTGTTCTCCGCCCGGCCCACCCGCGTCAGATCGTCGGGCGAGGTCGTCGTCCACTCCACCTGCGTGCCGTGGTACGCCGCCACCTGCTCGGCGACCCGCGTCGTGGTGACCGGCAGCGCGACCTTGCCGCTCCGCTTCTCCGCGGCCACCAGGTCGAGCATCACCAGCAGCGCCCGGTCGTCCTCGATGATCCGCCCGCGCTCGTCGACCAGGGAGATCCGCTCCCCCACCGGGTCGAAGCGCACGCCGAAGGCGGCCCGGGCCGAGGCCACGATCTCCCCGAGCCGCACCAGCCCGGCCCGCCGGGACTCGGTGGTCTCCGTCGGCCGGGACTCGTCGAGCCCGGGATTGATCGTCAGCGCGTCCACGCCGAGCCGGCCCAGCAGGCTGGGCAGTACAAGACCCGCGCTGCCGTTGGAGGCGTCCACGACCACCTTGAGCCCGGCGTCGCCGATCCCGGTGATGTCCACCCTCCGCAGCAGCGAGCCCGTGTAGGAGTCGAAGACGCTGGAGGGGAACTGCAGGTCGCCGATTTCGCCGGGGAACGCCCGCCGGTATTCCTGGCGCGCGTACACGCGGTCCAGCTTGCGCTGCCCCGCCTGCGAGAGGTCGGCGCCCCGCTCGTCCAGGAACATGATGTCCACGGAGTCCGGCACTCCGGGCGAGGTCCGCAGCATGATGCCGCCGGCACTGCCCCGCGCCGTCTGTTGCCGCGCCACGGGCAGCGGTACGTTCTCCAGGTCCCGTACGTCGATGGCGCTGGCCTGGAGCGCGGAGATCACGGCCCGCTTGAGCGCTCTGGCGCCTCGGGAGTGGTCGCGGGCCGTGGTGACGATCGCCCCCTTCTTCAGGGTCGTCGCATAGGCGCCGGCGAGCCGGACCACCAGCTCGGGGGTGATCTCCACGTTGAGGATGCCGGAGACCCCGCGGGCCCCGAACAGGTGTGCCTGTCCGCGGGACTCCCAGATCACCGAAGTGTTGACGAAGGCGCCGGCCTCGATGGTCTTGAAGGGGTAGACCCGCACGTTCCCCTGGACGATCGATTCCTCACCGACGAGGCACTCGTCACCGATGACGGCGCCGTCCTCGATCCGGGCGGCCCGCATGATGTCGGTGTTCTTGCCGATGACGCAGCCGCGGAGATTGCTGTGGGGACCGATGTACACGTTGTCGTGGACGACGGCCCGGTGCAGGAAGGCCCCGCTCTTGACGACCACGTTCGACCCGATGACGGTGTGCTCGCGGATCTCCACCCCGGCCTCGACCTTGGCGTAGTCCCCGATGTACAGCGGCCCGCGCAGCACCGCGTCGGGGCTGACCTCGGCTCCTTCGGCGATCCATACCCCGGGGGAGATCTCGAAGCCGTCCATCTCGACCTGGACCTTGCCCTCGAGCACGTCGGCCTGCGCCTTGACGTAGCTCTCGTGCGTGCCGACGTCCTCCCAGTAGCCCTCGGCGACGTAGCCGTAGATCGGCCGGCCTTCCTTCATCAGCTGCGGGAAGACGTCTCCGGACCAGTCCACCGAGACGTCCGCGTCGACGTAGTCGAAGATCTCCGGCTCCATCACGTAGATGCCGGTGTTGATGGTGTCCGAGAAGACCTGCCCCCAGGTCGGCTTCTCAAGGAAGCGCTCGACCTTTCCTTCCTCGTCCACGATGGTGATGCCGAATTCCAGCGGATTCGGCACCCGGGTCAGGCAGACGGTGACGAGGCCGCCCTTCTCCTTGTGGAAGCGGATCAGATCGGTGAGGTCGAAGTCGGTGAGCGCATCGCCGGAGATGACAAGGAACGTGTCGTCCTTCAAGGCCTCCTCGGCATTCTTCACGCTGCCGGCGGTGCCGAGTGGCTTCTCCTCGTTGGCATAGGTGAGCTCCATTCCGAGCTCTTCGCCATCCCCGAAGTAGTTCTTGACGAGTGACGCCAGGAACTGCACGGTGACCACGGTCTCGCTGAGCCCATGCCGCTTGAGCAGCCTGAGCACGTGCTCCATGATCGGCCGGTTCACCACCGGCAGGAGCGGCTTGGGCATGCTCGAGGTCATGGGGCGAAGGCGTGTGCCTTCGCCACCGGCCATCACGACGGCCTTCATGTCGGAAGAGTCCTCCTTGAGAGACGACGGTCGGACCGACCTCACCCACGTCTCGGGCGGTGACTCCGCAAGCCTTCCGCGTCATCCGGCGCCTGGCGAGCTCAATCGGCCGTGGCGTCCGCCTTCACCAGACGACGGACTTGGACCACGTAAAGGATTCCTGCCCACCAGTAGAGGGTTGTACCCCATCCCGCGAACGCCCATCCGAAAACTGCGCCCGTCCAGGCCAACCAACCCGTGCCGTCACTGAGCAGCAGCAAGGGGAACGCGTACATCAGGTTGAAGGTGGCGGCCTTGCCGAGGAAGTTGACCTGCGGCGGCGGATAGCCGTGTCGGCGCAGGATCCACACCATGACCAGCAGCATCAGTTCGCGCGCGATCAGCGCTCCGGTGAGCCACAGGGGCAGAATCTCGCGATAGGTCAGCCCGAAGAGCGTCGACAGGATGTACAAGCGGTCCGCGGCCGGATCCAGCAGCCGGCCGAGGCTGCTGATCTGATTCCAGCGGCGTGCGAGTTTCCCGTCGAGGTAGTCACTGATCCCGCTGAGCATGAGGACGGCCAGGGCCCACCCGTCGTGCTTCGCCAGGATCAGCCACAGGAACACGGGCACGCCGACCAGGCGAGCCATGCTCAGGACGTTCGGAATGGTGAAAATTCGGTCAGTCTGAACCCGAGTCTCCTGGACCTCCACCCGGGGGCCTCCACTGTGACTGTAGAAAAAATAGAACGATGCCCCCTGACCCTACAGGAGACCCCGTCCGTCCCCGGAACGCAGAAAAGCCCCGCACCAACCCCGAAGGGCTTGGTGCGGGGCTTTCCCACAATGATTGTTCGGCGGCGTCCTACTCTCCCACAGGGTCCCC
>NZ_JBHWUO010000054.1:0-44663 GCF_042736975.1 Streptomyces sp. NPDC059989 | reverse complement strand
GGCGGGGCTATCCATAGCCCCGCCGGCGTTTGAGGCGCGGGGTCTGGGGCGGAGCCCCAGGGCCGCCCGGTAGGGCGGTTCAGCCCGCCGCGCGCGGGAGGCGGCGTTCCCACGTGCGGTGGAAGACCACCTCGCGCCCCTCCCGGCAGATCACCTCGTTCGACGTCACGAAGCCGCCCTCGTCGCACGAGATCTCGGAGCGGGTTTCGACGCGCGCGTCCCAGCCCAGTTCGGGCCGGTGGAGCCGGATCCGCCACTCCGAGCGGGTCCGGGCCGACAGCGGGTCCGCGTCCTGGATCTCGTACGACTCGGTGGCGTCCTCGCCGTACTCCAGGCCGTCCGGGTACACCCGCGTGCCCCCGTACCGCGGGTCCACCTCCAGCCGCCACGTCCCGCGCGCGACGTCCCGTACGACCACCCGCTCCGGACGCGGCTCGTCCAGCGTCTCCGGGAAGACCACCCCCAGCGGCTCCGACTGCTCCGGCGCCTCGAAGACGATCCCCTCGTCCGCGCGGGACGACGCCCGCACCGGCAGGGTCAGTTCGCTGCCCGCCGGGTCCAGGGTCCAGCCCGCCTCCGAGCCGGCCCGCGGCCAGATCCACGGCCAGTACGCGGAGGACAGGGCCAGCCGGATGCGGTGGCCCGGCGCGAAGGCGTGGCCGATGCCGTTCAGCTCGAAGGTGACGTCCTCGTACGCGCCCATTGGCCACGGCACCGCCCGGTCCCGCCCCTGCCGGGCGGAGAGGTTCAGTGCGCCCCGCGTCACCAGCGTCGACGACCCGTCCGGGGCGACATCGCACAGCCGGGCCACGACCTGCCCGTACGGCACGTCCATGCGCAGACGCACGGTCACCGAGGGGCGGCCCAGGATCTCCACCGGCTCCCCCTCCGCCACCGGGAATTCGAAGCAGGCCGACTTCGCGTCCTCCTCCCGCTGGTCCGGCGGCAGGTCGGCGTCGTTGCCGAAGGGGAAGAACCGGCCCGCGTCGAGCCCGGTGTGCTGCGGGGAGGCGACGGCCACCGGCGCGCCCTGGAGCCCGTACACGACCGGGATGACCGCCGGCGAGGGCCAGGCCTTGTCCCCGACCCACCGGCCCGGCAGTTCCTCGTACACCGTCGCCGGCGGGTGCGAGTCGCTGATCCAGGAGCGCAGCAGCGGCTCGTCCATCACGCCGTTGTCCACGCCCTTGAGCCAGTGGTCCCACCAGCGCAGGGTCTCCTGGAGGAAGCCGATCGCCGGCCCCGGCGGCAGTCCGCGGTCCGGGTACTGGTGGGACCACGGTCCGATCAGCCCCCGGACGCGGGAGGGCGCCAGGTGTTCCACCAGGCGGAGCACGGTGTCCCGGTAGGGGTCGTGCCAGCCGCCCACCGCGAGCACCGCCGCGCCGATCGCCGAGTAGTCCTCGCAGACGCTGCCGTGGCGCCAGTAGCCGTCGCGGGTCTGGTGCGAGAGCCAGGTGTGGATCAGGGGCTCCACGGCCTCCAGCCGGTCCAGCCACTGCCGGCGCCAGCCCTCGCCCGCGTACAGCGGGTCCGGCGGGCGCGAGGCGAAGGCCAGCATGGTCGCCGCCCACGCGTGCATGTCGACGGCCAGCACCGAGCCGCCCATGTAGTGCACGTCGTTGTCGTACCGGTCGTCGGTCGAGCAGACGGTGACGACCGCCTTCAGCGGCTCGGGGGTCAGCGCGGCGATCTGGAGGCTGTTGAAGCCGCCCCAGGAGATCCCGAACATGCCGACCGACCCCGTGCACCAGGGCTGGGCCGCCAGCCACTCCACCACCGCGACCCCGTCGGCGAGCTCGCGGGCGTCGTACTCGTCGCCGGGACGGCCCCCGCTGCACCCGTGGCCGCGCACGTCCACCCGTACGGAGGCGTAGCCGTGCCCCGCGTACCAGGGATGGCGCTGCCAGTCGCGGGGCGCGGTCCAGTCGGTGAGCCGGTACGGGAGGTACTCCAGCAGCGCCGGCACGGGCTCGTCGGTCACCGGGCGCCAGACGCGGGCGTACAGCTCCACCCCTCCCCCAGACTCCGTCCGGGAGGTACCCCCAGGCAGCGGGATCCGGACATCCTCGCGGGTGGTCTCGTACGGGAAATCGGTGCGGATGATCATTCGGCAACCACCTCAGGGAACCTCAGTGGACGGGGTGCATCGTGCGCCGCAGCCACGGCGCGAGGGCGATCACGGCCAGGCCCACCGCCACCGCGATGCCGCCGTTGACGCCGAAGTACACGGGGTTGGACACCTCTCCGTAGAGCTTCACCACTTGCGCCTGGATGCCGTTGGCCAGCGCCAGGGAGAGGAACCACAGGGCCATGGTCTGGCTGCTGAAGGCCTTGGGGGCGAGCTTGGTGGTGGCCGACATGCCGGAGGTCTCCAGGAGGATGTCGCCGAGGCCGAGCAGCAGGTAGGAGCCGACGATCCACCAGGCGGCCATGCGGTAGGCGTCCCCGCCGTGCCCCGAGGTCGGGATGATCATCAGCAGGAAGGACAGGCCGCCCAGGATCACGCCGATGGCGATCTTGTTCGAGGCGTGCGGCTGGCGGCGGCCCATGCGGACCCACAGCGCGGCGACGACCGGGGCCAGCGCCACCTCGAAGGCGCCGAGCGCGGAGGCGTACCAGCTCGCCGGGAAGTGGAAGCCGAGGATCTCGGTCCGGGCGTTGGTCGACGCGAGCAGCATCATCGTCGAGTAGGCCTGGAAGAGGATGAAGTTGAAGGCGACCGAGGCCAGGAACAGGACGACGTACGGGCGCAGCCGCCCGCGCTCCTCGGACGTCACCCGGGGGCTGCGGAACATGATCGCGAAGTAGACGACCGGGGCGATCACCGAGACGAGGGTGAGGAGGTCGACGAAGCGGGCCATGGTCAGCCAGCCGGCGGCCGCCAGGGCGGTGGCGAGCACCCCGAAGGCGAGGCAGCCGATGATGATCTTCGTCACGGCCGAGCGCATCGCGTCGGGGGCAAGGGCGAATTCGGCGGAATGCTTGCGTCCGGCCAGATGGCGGCGGCCCAGGACGTACTGGATCAGGCCGGCCGTCATGCCGATGGCGGCGGCCGAGAACCCCCAGTGCCAGCCCTGGTGCTCGCCGAGCCAGCCGGTGATCAGCGGTCCGGCGAAGGCGCCGATGTTGATGCCCATGTAGTAGAGGGCGAAGCCGGCGTCGCGGCGGTCGTCGTCCGTCCGGTAGAGCTTGCCGACCATGCTGGCCACGTTCGGCTTGAGCAGGCCGGTGCCCGCGCTGATCAGGCCGAGGCCGACCCACGTCATGGCGGCGGTCGGCACGGCCATGGCGTAGTGACCGCAGGCGATGAGGATGCCGCCCCAGAGCACGGCGCGGTACGAACCGAGGATGCGGTCGGCGAGCCATCCGCCGGCGACGGAGACGAGGTAGACCATGGTCCCGTAGGCCGCCGAGACGGAGGCCGCGGTGCCCGGGTTCATCCCGAGGCCGCCGTTGGCCACCGCGTCCGCGAAGTAGAGGACGAGGATGGCCTGCATGCCCAGGAACGAGAAGCGCTCCCAGACCTCCAGTCCCGACAGGGTGGCGAGGCCCCGGGGGTGGCCGAGGAAGGCGTGGTCGTCGCGGGGTGGCGGCTGGTCCGCCTCGGGATCCGCGGGTTCCTCTATATCGGTCGCAGTTCTGGACAAAACGTATTCTCCGGTTGTTTCGGCTCCTCAAGAACATACCGGTGCGCTTCGGACGCTGCGCGGGTGGCGACCGGACAGGCGCTCTCGGTGATCGAAAACAGACCCGATACGCTGGCTTGAGTGATGGCAGCGACACATCGACAATCCAGGTGATCGTCAGCGTGATCGTCAGCAGACAGGAGTACCCCTCGTGACCGTCGTCGGGCCGTTCGGACTGAGCGTGCGGGACCAGGCTCTTGAGACCGATGTCCAGGCCGGACTGGCCGCCGTCGAGGCGGGTCTGCTGGAGGCCACCAAGAGCGAAGTCCCCTTCATCACCGAGGCCGCACAGCATCTGGTGCGTGCCGGAGGCAAGCGTTTCCGCCCGCTGCTGGTGATGCTGGCGTCCCGGTTCGGCGATCCCTACGCGCCCGGAATCGTGCCGTCGGCGGTGGTCGTGGAGCTCACGCACCTGGCGACCCTCTACCACGACGACGTCATGGACGAGGCGGACGTACGCCGTGGGGTGGAGAGCGCCAACGCCCGCTGGGGCAACTCGGTGGCCGTCCTGACGGGTGACTTCCTGTTCGCCCGCGCCTCGCACATCCTGGCCGACCTCGGGCCGGAAGCCGTCCGCATCCAGGCCGAGGCCTTCGAGCGGCTGGTGACGGGTCAGATCCTGGAGACGGCCGGCCCGCGCGACGGCCGCGACCCGGTCGAGCACTACCTCGACGTCATCGCCGGCAAGACCGGCTCGCTGATCGCCGTCTCCGGCCGCTTCGGCGCGCTGATGTCCGGCGCCGACGAGTCGGTCGTCGACATCCTGACCCAGTACGGCGAGCGGCTCGGCACCGCCTTCCAGCTCGCCGACGACGTCCTGGACATCGCCTCCGACGCGCACGAGTCCGGCAAGACCCCGGGCACCGACCTGCGCGAGGGCATCCCGACCCTGCCCGTGCTGCGGCTGCGCGAGATGGCCGCCCGCGACGGCCGGGCGGAGGACCTGGAGCTCGTGGAGCTCTTGGACGGCGACCTGACGGACGACGCCCGCCACGCCGAGGTGCTGACCCGGCTGCGGGCGCACCCCGCCCTGGAGCAGGCCCGCCGCGACACCATCCGCTACGCCGAGGAGGCGCGGGCCACGCTCGCGCCGCTGCCGGAGTGCTTCGCGAAGTCGGCTCTGGAGGAGCTGTGCGACGCGGTGGTGCACCGGGCCGGCTGACGCCGCGTCCGGCACGGCCGCCCGCGACGACCTGCGCGGCGGCCTCTGCCACATGAGAGAGGAACGGGCCCTTCCGCCCCGCGACCCCTACGGGTCGGGGGAGGAGGGCCCGTTCCGTGTCATCCCACGGTCGTACGCGCAGTTGCTTCCGGGGGCTGACGCCCCGGCGCCGCCGATTTGGTCAGATGGAGTCATCAACCCCACCAGATCGGGTGAGCGCGGCGACACGGGGGTCGCCGCCGTCGACACAGAGGGCAGGGCACTGACATGGCAGCGAACACGAAGACTTCTCGCAAGGTCGCCCGGTACGCCGTACCGGTTGCGGTGGCAGGTGTGGCCGCGGCGACCGTCGCGATGGTCCCGGCCTTCGCCAACGCCGGCGGACCCGACCTGCCGAAGGTGACGGCGCAGCAGCTGATCGCGAAGATCGCGGCCTCGGACGTACAGGAGCTGTCCGGCACGGCCAGGATCAGCACCGACCTGGGCCTGCCGAAGATCGCGAGCGGCCTGCTGGGCGGCGGTGGCGTCGCGACCGGCTCCGCCAACCCGGAGGAGAAGGTGGCGCAGCTGGCGAACGGTACGCACACCGTCCGCGTCGCCGCCGACGGCCCGGACCGGCAGAAGCTCACCTTCCTGGACGGCAAGGACGAGTACAGCCTCATCCACAACGGCGACGACGTGTGGGGCTACGCCTCCAAGTCGAACGAGGTCTTCCACGAGAAGAACGCGGGACAGGGCGGGCACAAGGCGGACGAGCGGCTCGCCGCCTCGCCCCAGCAGCTGGCCCAGGACGTCCTGAAGGCCGCCGGCACGACCACGGACGTCAGCGTCGGCGACACCGCGCAGGTGGCCGGGCGGGACGCCTACCAGCTGGTGCTCAAGCCCAAGCAGAGCGGTTCCACGGTCGGTTCGGTCCAGATCGCGGTGGACGCCAAGAACGGCGTGCCGCTGCGCGTGCAGCTGCTGTCCTCCCAGGGCGGCAAGCCGATCGTGGACGCGGGCTTCACCAAGGTCGACTTCGCCAAGCCGTCCGCCGACACCTTCGCCTTCACCCCGCCCAAGGGCGCGAAGGTGAGCGAGGGCACGGACGGCCCCGGCGAGAAGGGCAAGGAGCACGGCAAGGCCAAGGAGGACGAGCACCTGAAGGCGCTGGAGTCCTTCCCGGGCCTCGGCGGCCTGACCGGCGGAGCCGACGGCAAGGGCGATGTGAAGGTGCTCGGCGAGGGCTGGGCGACGGTCGCGCAGATCGAGACCGGCGCGGGCAAGAGCCTCAAGGACCTGGAGAACGACAAGAACGCCCCGAAGCCCGCCAAGGACTTCCTGAACTCCCTCGGGGACAAGGTCACCGGTAAGTTCGGCGAGGGCCGGGTCCTGTCGACCCGCCTGGTCAACGCCCTGATCACGGACGACGGCAAGGTCTACGTCGGCGCGGTCACCAAGGACCAGCTGGTGAAGACGGCGGACGCCGCGAAGTAGCCGCGAAGTAGCCGCGAGGCGGCCGCAATCGGCGGAAGGGTGGCCCGGGACCTGTGTCCCGGGCCACCCTTCCGCCGTTCCGCTCCTGCGTACAGCACCGCCGCTGTACGGTGGATGCCATGTCGAGACACGTCACCATCCGCCTGGACGAAGAGTTCCACGAACGCCTGAAGGCGCGCGCGGCGGCGTTGGGGACGACGGTCACCGCGCTGATCACCGAGGTCACGGAACGCGAACTGGACGACGACCGGAAGAACTTCCTGTCCGGCATCGAGGAGTTCGCCGACCACTGGAGCTACTTCCAGGAGCGGTTCGGCAATTGAAGATCACCATGGAGTGGGCCTGGACCGCTCTGGCCCACCATCTCCCGTCCGATCCCGCCGTATGGGACCCCTCCGGGGTGGCCGCCGCGGTCGCCCGGCACCAGAACGACCTCGTCCTGGTGCCCGAACAGCCCGCCCCGGACACCGCGTGGCGGGCCGCCGCGTTTCTGCACACCCTCGCGGTGTGCCCGGCGCTGGAATCGCCGATGAACGAGTTCTACGCGGCCGCCGCGACCCGCTCGTACCTGCGCGTGGCCGGGGCCAAGCAGCTGCCCTCGCCGGAGGTGCTCGGCGATCTGGTCGAGGCGGCGAAGCTGGGCCGCGCGGACGTCGCGGCGGTGGCCGAGGAGCTGCGGGCCCGTATCCAGGACCCGCAGCCCGACGCGTCACTCAGAAAGTGATCTTCCAGCTGTTGATGTAGCCGACGTCCTGCGCCGCCGTGTCCTTGACCTGGAGCTTCCAGACGCCGTTCGCGACCTCGCTGGAGGCGTTGACGGTGTACGACTGCACGAGGTTGTCGGCGCTGCCGCCGGTCTTGTTGTGCAGGTTGTAGACCGTGCCGTCCGGGGCGACCAGGTCGACCACCAGGTCACCGCGGTAGGTGTGGACGATGTTCACGTCGACCTTGGTGGTGGCGGGCGCGTTGCCCGTGACCCCGGAGACCGTGATCGGCGAGTTCACCGCGGCGGCCGGGGAGTCCGGGATGTTCACGTCCGAGGTGTTCTCGAAGGACGGGCCGGGCGGGACCGGGGTGGCCGCGCCGAGGTTCCAGATCGCGTAGGCGATGGCGTCGGCGTTGCGGTCCAGGGCGGTGTCGTTGATGTTCGACAGGTTGTCGCAGGAGGAGTGGTAGCAGCGGTCGAAGGCCTGACCGGAGGTGCCGCCCCACTTCTGCGCCTGGGCCGCCGTCTTGGTGTAGTCGGCGCCCGAGAACAGGCCGCCGACCGGTATGCCGGCGTTCTTGAAGGGGGCGTGGTCGGAGCGGCCGTCGCCTTCCGTCTCGATCTCGGTCGGGATGCCGAGGCCCGCGTAGTAGTTCTTGAAGGTCTGCTCGATCGTCGGGTCGTCGTCGTAGACGAAGTAGCCCGGGTTCGGCGAGCCGATCATGTCGAAGTTCAGGTAGCCGGAGATCTTCGCCTTCTCGGCGGCCGGCAGGTTGTTGACGTAGTACTTCGAGCCGATCAGGCCCAGCTCCTCCGCGCCCCACCAGCCGAAGCGCAGGTGCTTCGTCGGCTGGAGGCCCGCCCGGGACACGGCGAGCGCGGCCTCCAGGACCGCGGCGCTGCCGGAGCCGTTGTCGTTGATGCCGGCGCCCGCGGACACCGAGTCCAGGTGCGAGCCGGACATCAGGACCGAGTTGGGGTCTCCGCCGGGCCAGTCGGCGATCAGGTTGTAGCCGGTGGCGCCGCTGGAGGTGAAGGTCTGGAGGGTGGTGGTGAAGCCCGCCGCGTCCAGCTTGGCCTTCACGTAGTCGATCGAGGCCTTGTAGCCGGCCTTGCCGTGGGCTCGGTTGCCGCCGTTGTTGGCGGCGATCGTCGAGAGCTGCGACAGGTGGGCCTTGACGTTGGCCAGCGGAATGTCGGGCGGCGTGGGCGCCGCGTTGGCCGCCGTGGGGGCGGCGAGCGCGGCGGGAGTGGTGGCGGCGAACAGGCCCGCGACCGCGAGGGCGGTCACGGCAGCGAGGCGCCGGGAGACGGACAGGCTCATGTGGGGGCTCCGGGATTCCGCGGGGATTTGACGGAACGAGTGGGGATAGAGCAGGTGAGCGATCGTGCGTCTGTGCGAGCCTGATGTTCAGCGAGAGTATGACTGTCCGTCAAGACCAGAATTCGGTCAGGGCAGTTCGAAAAACGGACGATCCCCGCCACGGGAGTTCCGTGGCGGGGATCGTGTGGGTCGAGTGGGCGCTGAGGCGCCGTCCTTTACGCGGGCTCGCGGGCCGGGGCCCCGACCGCCGGGGCCGGCACGTCGAGCCGGGCCCGGGACTGCCGCGCCGTACGCAGCGCGTCCCAGGTCAGGAGGGCGAGCGCGGCCCACACCAGGGAGAAGCCGGCCCAGCGCTCGGGCGGCATGGCCTCGTGGAAGTAGAGGACTCCGAGCCCGAACTGGAAGACCGGGGCCATGTACTGGAGCAGCCCGAGGGTGGACAGCGGGACCCGGATCGCCGCCGCCCCGAAGAACACCAGCGGGATCGCGGTGACCAGCCCGGTCGCGGCCAGCAGCAGGGAGTGGCCGACGCCGTGAGCGGCGAAGCTGGACTCGCCCTGCGCGCCCAGCCAGAGCAGGTAGCCGAGGGCGGGCAGGAAGAGCACGGCGGTCTCGGCGGTCAGCGACTCCAGGCCGCCCATGTTCAGCTTCTTCTTGATCAGCCCGTACGTGGCGAAGGAGCAGGCCAGGATCAGCGAGATCCACGGCGGCCGCCCGTAGCCGATGGCGAGCACGAGCACGGCGATGAAGCTGATGCCGACCGCCGCCCACTGCACGCGGCGCAGCCGCTCACCCAGCACCAGCACGCCGATCGCGATGCTGACCAGCGGGTTGATGAAGTAGCCCAGGCTCGCCTCGACGACGTGGCCGTTGTTGACGGACCAGATGTACAGGCCCCAGTTCACGCTGATCACCGAGGCGGCCAGCGTGGTCAGCCCGAGCTTGCGGGGCTGGCGCACCAGCTCCCGTATCCAGCCCCAGCGGCGCAGCGCGAGCAGCGCCAGCCCGACCACGGCCAGGGACCACACCATGCGGTGGGCGAGGATCTCGACGGCCCCGGACGGCCTCAGCAGCGGCCAGAAGAGCGGAACGAGCCCCCACAGTCCGTATGCGCCGAATCCGTAGAGCAAACCCGTGCGCTGCTCGTTCTCCGCCTTCACGGGGCCTCCTGTACGACATCCAGCCAACTTCATGACGGTAGCGCCGCACGGGCCGGATGTCATGCCCGTCAGGTGGAGATACTCATGACATCTTCAGGGGCTTGCGTGGCGGGGCTCAGGCGAGGGCGGCGGTGATCGCCTCGGACACCGGGGTCGTGGGCCGGCCGATGAGGCGGGCCAGGTCCCCGCTGGTCCCCGCCAGCCGGCCGCGCGCGATCGCCGCGTCCACGTCGACGAGGATCGCCGCGAAGCCCTCGGGGACCCCGGCGCCGGTCAGGATCGCCCGGTGCTCGTCCGCCGGCACCTCGGCGTGCGCGATCTCCTTGCCGCTCTGCGCCGACAGCTCCGCCGCGTACTCCTTCAGGCTCCAGGCGGTGTCGCCGGAGAGCTCGTAGACCCGGTTCAGGTGGCCCTCGCCGGTGAGCACCACGGCCGCGGCGGCCGCGTAGTCGGCCCGCGCGGCGCTCGCGACCCGGCCCTCGCCCGAGCTGGCCACGATCGCGCCGTGCTCCAGGTGGGTGGCCAGGTCGCGGGTGTAGTTCTCGTGGTACCAGCCGTTGCGCAGGAAGGTGTACGGGATTCCGGAGTCGAGGACGGCCTGCTCGGTGGCCGTGTGCTCGGCGGCCAGGTCGAAGTCCGCCTCGGGGCCGCCGAGGATGCCGGTGTAGGCGAGCTGCGCCACGCCCGCGGCCTGTGCGGCCTCCAGTACGGCGGTGTGCTGGGCGACGCGGCGCCCGATCTCGTTGCCGGAGATCAGCAGGACCCGGTCCCCGGCCCGGAAGGCGGCGGCCAGGGCCGCCGGGTCGCCGTAGTCGGCGACGCGGACCTCGACGCCGCGCTCGGCCAGGTCGGCGGCCTTGTCCTTGTCGCGGACGACGACGGCGAGGCGGTCGGCGGGGACCCGGTCCAGCAGCTCGTCGACGACGAGACGGCCGAGGGCTCCGGTGGCTGCGGTGACGACGATGCTCATGATTGCTCTCCTCGTGCGGCGGCGCTGTGCGGTAACACCACCCTACGGTAAGCGCTAACTTTTAGAAAGTGCTTCGAGGTGTTCGAGGGGTGTGCATGAGAGACGCGCCGAAGCCCGGATCCGCTGGGGATCCGGGCTTCGGGGGAGGGACGTCGGGGCGATCGGTCAGCCGACGACGGTCCAGGTGTCGTTGCCGCTCAGCAGGGCGCCGAGGTCGCCCTTGCCCTTCTGGTCGATGGCGGCGTCGAGCTGGTCGGCCATGAGCGTGTCGTACACCGGCCGCTCCACGCTGCGGAAGACCCCGATGGGGGTCTGGTGCAGGGTGTCGGGGTCGGCCAGGCGGGACAGCGCGAAGGCCGTGGTGGGGCCGGCGCTGTGCGCGTCGTGGACCAGGATCCGCGACTCGTTCTCCGGCGTGACCTCGACGACCTCCAGGTCACCGGTGGCGGGGTCGCGGACGACGCCCTTGTGGAGACCGGCCCCGAAGCGGATCGGCTGCCCGTGCTCCAGCCGGATCACGGCCTCCTGGGCCTGGTCGTTGTCCTTGAGGACCTCGAAGGCGCCGTCGTTGAAGATGTTGCAGTTCTGGTAGATCTCCACCAGCGCCGTGCCCTGGTGGTCGGCGGCCTGGCGCAGCACCTCGGTGAGGTGCTTGCGGTCCGAGTCGACGGTGCGGGCCACGAACGAGGCCTCGGCCCCGATCGCGAGCGAGACCGGGTTGAAGGGCGCGTCCAGCGAGCCCATCGGGGTCGACTTGGTGATCTTGCCGAGCTCGGAGGTGGGGGAGTACTGGCCCTTGGTCAGCCCGTAGATCCGGTTGTTGAACAGCAGGATCTTGAGGTTGACGTTGCGCCGCAGGGCGTGGATGAGGTGGTTGCCGCCGATGGACAGCGCGTCGCCGTCACCCGTCACGACCCAGACCGACAGATCGCGGCGCGAAGTGGCCAGCCCGGTCGCGATGGCCGGGGCGCGGCCGTGGATGGAGTGCATCCCGTAGGTGTTCATGTAGTACGGGAAGCGGCTGGAGCAGCCGATTCCGGAGACGAAGACGATGTTCTCCTTCGCCAGCCCCAGCTCGGGCATGAAGCCCTGCACGGCCGCCAGCACGGCGTAGTCGCCACAGCCGGGGCACCATCGGACCTCCTGGTCCGACTTGAAGTCCTTCATCGACTGCTTGGCCTCGGCCTTGGGCACCAGGGACAGCAGGTGCGGGGAGTCGGTCACCTCAGTCATTGATGGCCTCCTTGAGGACCTTCGCGAGCTGCTCCGCCTTGAAGGGCATTCCGTTGACCTGGTTGTACGACTGGGCGTCGACCAAGTACCTCGCCCGGATCAGGGTGGCCAGCTGCCCGAGGTTCATCTCCGGCACCACTACCTTGTCGTAACGCTTCAGGACCTCTCCGAGATTCCTCGGGAAGGGGTTCAGGTGGCGCAGGTGGGCCTGCGCGATGGGGCTGCCGACGAGGCGCAGCCGGCGCACGGCGGCGGTGATCGGGCCGTACGTGGAGCCCCAGCCCAGGACGAGCGTGCGGGCCCCGTCCGGGTCGTCGACCTCCAGGTCCGGCACCACGATGCCGTCGATCTTGGCCTGCCGGGTGCGGACCATCAGGTCGTGGTTGGCCGGGTCGTACGAGATGTTGCCGGTGCCGTCCTGCTTCTCGATGCCGCCGATGCGGTGTTCGAGGCCGGGGGTGCCGGGGACGGCCCACGGGCGGGCCAGGGTCTCCGGGTCCCGCTTGTAGGGCCAGAACACCTCGGTGCCGTCGGCGAGGGCGTGGTTCGGGCCGGTGGCGAACTGCGTCTTCAGGTCGGGCAGGTCCGCCACCTCGGGGATCTTCCAGGGCTCCGATCCGTTGGCGAGGTAGCCGTCGGAGAGCAGGAAGACCGGCGTCCGGTAGGTCAGCGCGATCCGGGCCGCGTCGAGGGCCGCCTCGAAGCAGTCCGCCGGGGTGCGGGGCGCGACGATCGGGACGGGGGCCTCGCCGTTGCGGCCGAACATGGCCTGCAGCAGGTCGGCCTGCTCGGTCTTGGTCGGCAGGCCGGTGGAGGGGCCGCCGCGCTGGATGTCCACGATCAGCAGCGGCAGCTCCAGCGAGACCGCCAGGCCGATCGTCTCGGACTTCAGCGCCACGCCGGGCCCGGAGGTGGTGGTGACGCCGAGCGCGCCGCCGAAGGCCGCCCCCAGCGCCGCGCCGATGCCGGCGATCTCGTCCTCGGCCTGGAAGGTCCGTACGCCGAAGTTCTTGTGCTTGGACAGCTCGTGCAGGATGTCCGAGGCCGGGGTGATCGGGTAGGAGCCCAGGTAGAGCGGCAGATCCGCCTGCTGGGCGGCCGCGACCAGCCCGTAGGCGAGGGCCAGGTTCCCGGAGATGTTGCGGTAGGTGCCGGTGGGGAAGGCCTTGCTGGCCGGGGCGACCTCGTAGGAGACCGCGAAGTCCTCGGTGGTCTCGCCGAAGTTCCAGCCGGCCCGGAAGGCGACGATGTTCGCCTCGGCGATGTCCGGCTTCTTCGCGAACTTCTGCCGCAGGAACGCCTCCGTGCCCTCCGTGGGCCGGTGGTACATCCAGCTCAGCAGGCCCAGCGCGAACATGTTCTTGCTGCGCTCGGCCTCCTTGCGGGTCAGCCCGAAGTCCTTCAGCGCCTCGACCGTCAGCGTCGTGAGCGGCACCGGATGCAGGTTGTAGGCGTCCAGCGAGCCGTCTTCGAGCGGCGAGGTCTCGTAGCCGACCTTGGCCATGGGGCGCTTGGTGAACTCATCGGTATTGATGATGATCTCCGCGCCGCGCGGCACGTCGGCGATGTTCGCCTTCAGGGCGGCCGGATTCATCGCGACCAGCACGTTCGGCGCGTCGCCGGGGGTCAGGATGTCGTGGTCGGCGAAGTGGAGCTGGAAGGAAGACACGCCGGGGAGGGTTCCGGCGGGTGCCCGGATCTCGGCGGGGAAGTTCGGCAGCGTCGAGAGGTCGTTGCCGAAGGATGCCGTTTCCGAGGTGAACCGGTCACCGGTGAGTTGCATACCGTCACCCGAGTCACCCGCGAATCGGATGATCACACGATCGAGGCGACGTACTTCCTTGCCGCCCGGGCTCGCCGGAGTGCGCTGTCCACCGACAACCGCACCCCCAGCCCCGTCGGCCTGCTCGGCTGGGCTACTGACCTGGCTGGTCACTGAACTGGACCTCCTTCGAGGCGTGGGCACCCCCACAGGACCCACCCTACGTCCGCAGGGTGCTCGTCCCAGGGGGCGACCACATTCTGGACCGTCGGACCGCCCCTTGAGACGGCCGACCGGTTTGCCGTAACTGCCGTATCTGACAGAGTGTCAGTCGATCAAGATTTCAGGTAGGTGAGAACGGCCAGAACACGCCGGTGATCCCCATCACTCGGCGACAGCCCCAGTTTCATGAAGATGTTGCTGACGTGCTTCTCCACCGCGCCGTCGCTGACGACCAGCTGCTTGGCCACGGCCGAATTCGTGCGGCCCTCGGCCATCAGCCCGAGCACCTCGCGCTCCCGAGGCGTCAGCCCCGCCAGCACGTCCTGCTTCCGGCTCCGGCCGAGGAGCTGGGCGACGACCTCCGGGTCCAGGGCGGTACCGCCCCTGGCCACCCGTACCACCGCGTCCAGGAATTCCCGTACCTCGGCCACCCGGTCCTTGAGCAGGTACCCCACCCCGGTGCTGGAACCGGCCAGGAGTTCGGTGGCGTACTGCTCCTCGACGTACTGCGACAGCACGAGCACCCCGATCCCGGGGTAGTCGCGCCGCAGCCGTACGGCGGCCCGCACGCCCTCGTCGGTGTGCGTCGGCGGCATCCGCACATCGGCCACCACCACGTCCGGCAGCGCGTCCTCCGCCGCCAGCTCCGCCACCGTCTTGATCAGGGCTTCCGCGTCCCCGACGCCCGCAACGACGTCATGCCCCCGGTCGGTCAGCAGCCGGGTCAGGCCCTCACGCAGCAGCACTGAATCCTCGGCGATGACCACCCGCACCCTGTCTTCCACGTCTCTGCAGCTCCCGCGTCCACTCGTTCCCGCACTCCCTGACTCAGCCAAGCATCCCAGCCTCAAAGCACGATCAAGGCAGAGCCGGGGCAACGAGTGGGCGCACGGCGGGAGTTTTCCCTCGCGGGGGTCGTGCGGGTGGTCCAGTGGAAGGCTTTGTGCGTGTATCCGGGTGGGGGCCTACGCCCGCCACGGGAGCTCGGCGGTGACGGTGGTTCCGCCGCCCGCGGGGGAGTCGACGACCAGCACCCCGTCCACCGAGTCCAGCCGCTCCGCCAGCCCCGCCAGCCCCGAACCGGACCGGGTGCTCGCCCCGCCCCGCCCGTCGTCGGCGACCTGGATCAGCAGCCGCTCCCCGGACTTCCACACGTCCACCGAGGCCGAGCGGGCCATGGCGTGCTTGCTGATGTTCTGGAGCAGCTCCGAGACCGTGAAGTACGCGATCCCCTCGATCGCCGCCGCCGGCCGCCCCGGGAGATCCACGGCCACCCGTACCGGCACGGCGCAGCGCGAGGACACCGCGGACAGCGCCGCGTCCAGACCCCGGTCGGTCAGGACCGCCGGGTGGATCCCGCGCGCGAGGTCCCGCAGCTCCTGGAGGGCGATCTTCACCTCTCCGTGGGCCTCGTCCACCATGCGGGCCGCGGCCTGCGGGTCCTCCGCCAGCTTCTCCTTGGCCAGCCCCAGGTCCATGGCGAGCGCGACCAGGCGGGCCTGCGCCCCGTCGTGCAGATCCCGTTCGATGCGCCGCAGGTCGGCCGCCGCGGTGTCGACCACCACGCCCCGGTCGGACTCCAGCTCGGTGACGCGGGTCGCCAGGCGGGACGGCCCGAGCAGCCCGCCGACCATGACCCGGTCGACGGTGGTCAGGGCCCGGAACACCCAGGGAGCGGCGAGGGTGAGCGCGAGACCGACGAGGGACGTGAGCAGGATTTCCACGGGGGAGTCGAGGGTGAGGGCGTAGTCGCCGTTGTTGAAGACCATGAGCCCGGACTGGTCGGTGTAGGCCGGGAAGACCCAGAACCAGAGCGGGTACAGCAGGAAGCCCCACCCGTACGCCCAGAACGTCAGTGCCACGCAGAAGCCGAACACCGCCCACGGGAAGTGGATCACGGAGTACAGCACGTGCCGCCAGGCGCTCCCGCTCTTGAGCAGCGCCCCCATGGCGGAGAGGGCCCCGCTCTTCTTGGCGCGGACGGGCGCGGGGTCGGGGATGTCGGTCCCGAGGAGGGTACGGACCCGGGCCCGCTCCAGGTGGCCGAACCCGCGGCACATGGCGAGCATGCCGGCGAGGACCGGAACGCCGAGGAAGGTGACGAGCAGCCCGGCGCCGAGGCTCAGGCCGGTGATCGCGAGCGAGAAGTACAGGGTGCTCAGCGGCAGCCCGATCAGCAGGTACCCGAACTCGCGCCAGGTCCGCCCCTCGACGGGCGCCCGCAACACCGCGCCGATCCCCCCGCCGGTGCCCGTGCCGGTGCCCGCGCCCATGCCGTTGTCCATGATCCCGACCCGCCCTTCCGTCTACCCGTACCCCTCAACCCTGCCGCCCCCACCCACCCCGAACCATGCGGCGAGTCGGCCTGTCCACCGGGGGGTTAACCCCACCCCGGGGCGCGTTCAGCCTCGCCGGCGTTTGAGGCGCGGGGTCTGGGGCGGAGCCCTGGGATGTGGCCGGCAGGGCACGGATCACCCGCGCCAATTCCAGCCTCGCCGGCGTTTGAGGCGCGGGGTCCGGGGCGGAGCCCCGGGAGGCGGCCCGCAGGGCACCGACCACCCGCACCCCCACCCCACGCCAAGGGACCCCCGCCCAACCCCGGACGGGAGTCCCGATCAGCAAATACAGGGGGCCCGGGGCTTAGCCCCGCCCAACCCCCGCCCCCGCGCGGTCGCGCCACGGCAGCTCCGCCGTCACCACCGTCCCCTCCCCCTCCGGAGAGACCACCACGAGCACCCCGTCCACGGCACCCAGCCGCTCGGCCAGCCCCGCCAGCCCGCTGCCCCCGGCGGCAGAGGCCCCGCCCCGACCGTCGTCCGACACCCGGATCAGCAGCCGCGCCCCCGCCCGCCACACCTCCACGCTCGCGCCCCGCGCCTCCGCGTGCTTGCTCACGTTCTGCAGCAGCTCCGACACCACGAAGTACGCGATCCCCTCGATCGCCTCCGCCGGCCGCGCCGGCAGGTCCACCGCCACCTTCACCGGCACCACGCACCGCGAAGCCACCGACGACAGCGCCGCGTCCAGGCCCCGGTCGGTCAGCACCGCCGGATGGATTCCGCGCGCGAGGTCCCGCAGCTCCTGCAGCGCCAGCTTCACCTCCCCGTGGGCCTCGTCGACCATCGCCGCCGCGCCCTCCGGGTCCTCCAGCAGCTTCTCCTTCGCCAGGCCCAGCCCCATGGCCAGCGCCACCAGCCGCGCCTGCGCCCCGTCGTGCAGATCCCGTTCGATGCGCCGCAGGTCGGCCGCCGCGGTGTCGACCACCACGCCCCGGTCGGACTCCAGCTCGGCGATCCGCCGCTCCAGCTCGTCGACGGGCGACAGCAGCCCCCGTACCATCGCGCGGTCCGCGTTCGCCAGCATCCGCACCACGTACGGCAGCACCGGCCACAGCACGAACAGGCCGGTCAGGACTACCGTGAAGGTGAAGACTCCCCACGGCAGCCGGACCAGCTCGTACAGCACCGTCCGCCAGCCGACCGGATCCTTGATGCTCGTCCACAGCCAGGGGAAGAACCCGCCGGCCCGCTTCGGGCCGGGAATCGGACTGGGCTCCTCCACCCGCACGCCCAGCAGCACCCGGGCGCGTGCCCGCTCCAGCCGTCCCAACTGCCGAGACAAATAGAGACCACATGCGAGCAAGGGAAGTCCCACCGCGGTCACGGACAGACCGCCCGCGACCGAAACCATGACAACCGTGTAAACGAATCCGACGATCGCCACGGGCATGTTGCTCACCAGATGGGCGATCTCCTTCCACGTCAGGGCGCTGAAGACGGCTCGGACGGGGGGCGGACGGTCGCTGTCGGGGATGCCCTGGCTCATGGTCATGCGGCACAGCCTGCCAAGCCCGGGCCGCCGATGCCATGGGGTGGCCGGGGTGCTGTGAACGGGGGATAACCCCACCCCGTGTGAGCAGGCCCTAGACTCCCGCGTGAACAGATCGTCGACACTGACCGAGGAGCGAGGAACGGACGTGCCCGAACCAACGGTATCGACCGTAACCGTGCTCGCGGCGGACTACTTCCGGAGTTATTCGGTCGTGGGCCTGCTGGCCGCGATCGGCGTGCTCTTCGTGGCCGTGGCCTTCGGCGCCGGCCGCCTGCTGCGGCCCGTGGTCCCGACCCACGAGAAGCTCCTGACGTACGAATGCGGCGTCGACCCCGTGGGCGAGGGCTGGGCGCACACCCAGGTCCGCTACTACGTCTACGCGTTCCTCTACGTCATCTTCGCCGTCGACTCGATCTTCCTCTTCCCGTGGGCGACGGTGTTCGCCGCCGCCGGTTACGGCGCCACGACCCTGGTGGAGATGTTCATCTTCCTGGGCTTCCTGGCCGTCGGCCTGCTCTATGCGTACAAGAAGGGCGTCCTCGAATGGACGTGACACCTCAGCCGGAGCTGCTCCCGGAGCCCAAGCGCCTGGGAGTCCTCTCCCGCCTGGCCCCGGAACCGATGAAGGTGGTCCTGAACTGGGGCCGCCGGTACAGCCTGTGGGTCTTCAACTTCGGACTCGCCTGCTGCGCGATCGAGTTCATCGCCGCGTCGATGGCCCGGCACGACTTCATCCGCCTCGGCGTCATCCCCTTCGCGCCGGGGCCGCGCCAGGCCGACCTGATGATCGTCTCGGGTACGGTCACGGACAAGATGGCCCCCGCCGTGAAGCGGCTCTACGAGCAGATGCCGGAGCCGAAGTACGTCATCTCCTTCGGCGCCTGCTCCAACTGCGGCGGCCCGTACTGGGACTCGTACTCGGTGACCAAGGGCGTCGACCAGATCATCCCCGTCGACGTCTACGTGCCCGGCTGCCCGCCGCGTCCGGAGGCGCTGCTCCAGGGCATCCTCAAGCTCCAGGAGAAGATCGCCCGCGAGTCGCTGGCGGACCGCTACGCGTCGGGTCCGTCCGTGGCCCAGCTGACGAGCGGCCTGGTCACACCCCCAGGGGCCGGCGCATGAACCTCTACGACTCCCTCCCCGACGCGGCGGCGACGGTCTTCGGCGAAGAGGCCCTGGCCGAGGTCTCGTACGACCTGCTGACGGTGGACGTGCCCGTCGGCTCGTGGATCTCCTCCCTGGAGATCGCCCGCGACAAGCTGGGCTGCACGTACTTCGACTGGCTGAGCGCCGTCGACGAGCCGGGCACCGGCTTCCGGATCTGCGCGCACGTGGTCTCGCTGGAGAACCACCGCGTACGCCGCCTCCTGCTGCGCACGACCGTCCCGCACTCCGCTCCCTCGCTGCCCTCGGCGGTCGCCGTGTACGCGGGTGCGGAGTGGCACGAGCGCGAGACGTTCGAGATGTTCGGGGTGGTCTTCACGGACCACCCGAACCTCGTCCACCTCCTCCTCCCGGAGAACTTCGAGGGCAACCCGCTGCGCAAGGACTTCGTCCTGGCCGCGCGCGTCGCCAAGGCCTGGCCCGGCGCCAAGGAGCCGGGCGAGGCCCACGACCCGGACGCGCCGAAGCGCCGCCAGATGCTTCCGCCGGGCGTCCCGGACCCCAACGACTGGGGCCCGATGAAGGGCCAGCTCCCGCCGGCCCCCGCCCGCCCGGCCCGCACCCCGCGCGCCGCAGGCGCGGCGGGCGCCGCCGCCCGCACCCCGCGCGAGGGCGCCCCGGTCCGCCGCACCCGCTCGGTCGCGGAGGGCTCGGCCACCCAGCCGGCCCCGGACGCCGAGTCCCCGACCCGCCCGCCGCGCCGCACCCGCTCGGTGGCCGACGGCTCGGCGAGCCAGGCGGCCGTCCCGGACACGGAGGGCTCGGCGACCCCGCCGACCCCGGATGCCGAGTCCCCGGCCCGCCCGCCGCGCCGCACCCGCTCGGTGGCGGACGGCTCGGCAAGCCAGGCGGCCGTCCCGGACGCCGCGCCGGCAGCCGACGAGGCGGCCCCGCCGCGCCGCCCCGCCCCCCGCAGCACGGACGCGCCCTGGCACGACCCGAAGCCGGCCTTCGACGCCGCCACGCCTCCGGCTCCGGCCCCGGCTCCGGCCCCGGCTCCGGCCCCGGATCCGGCCCCCGCGCCGGAGGCGGAGCGGCAGCCGGACCCCGAGGCAGAACCCAAGACAGACCACCCCACCCCTGACAACGGAGGCGACGCGTGAACGACGTCCTCGACGTCGCCCTGCGGCTGATCGTCGTCTTCGCCGTCTTCCTCGTGCTCCCGCTCGTCGTCGGGCAGACCGAGCACAAGGTGATGGCCCACATGCAGGGCCGCCTCGGCCCCATGTACGCCGGCGGCTTCCACGGCTGGGCCCAGCTCGTCGCCGACGGCGTGAAGTTCGCGCAGAAGGAAGACATCGTCCCGGCCAACGCCGATCGCCGGATCTTCCAGCTCGCCCCCGCCGTCGCCCTGCTCCCGTACCTCCTCGTCCTCCTCGCCATCCCGATCGGCCCGGGCGAGGGCGCGGTCGGCCAGGTCATCGACGCCGGGCTGTTCTTCGTGCTCGCCGTCATGGGCGTCGGAGTCCTCGGCTCCCTCATGGCCGGCTGGGCCTCCGCGAACAAGTTCTCCCTGCTCGGCGGCCTCCGTACGGCCGCCCAGCTGCTCGCCTACGAGCTCCCCATGCTGCTCGCCGCCGCCTCCGTGGCCATGGCGGCGGGGACGGTCTCCCTCCCCGGCATCGTCGAGTCCTTCCAGTGGTGGTGGCTGCCCTGGCAGATCGTCGGCGCCCTGGTCTTCTTCACCGCGGGCCTCGCCGAACTCCAGCGGCCCCCCTTCGACATGCCCGTCGCCGACTCCGAGATCATCTTCGGCGCGTACACCGAGTACACAGGACTCCGCTTCGCGCTGTTCCTGCTCGCCGAGTACGCCGGCATCGTCGTCCTCTGCGCCCTCACCACCGTCCTCTTCCTCGGCGGCTGGCAGGGCCCCTTCGGCGGCGACGGCCTCGGCTGGGTCTGGACCCTGCTCAAGACCGCGATCCTCGCCTTCGTCGTGATCTGGCTCCGCGTGAGCTACCCGCGGCTGCGCGAGGACCAGCTCCAGAAGCTCGCCTGGACCACACTCATCCCGCTCGCGCTCGCCCAGATCGCGCTCACCGGCATCGTGAAGGTGGCGATCAACTGATGCCCATCCCCGGATCCGGCCTCGCCAAGGGCCTGGCCGTGACGCTGCGCACGATGACGAAGCGCTCGCACACCGCCCAGTACCCCGAGGTCCAGCCCTCCCTCCCGCCGCGCTCCCGCGGGGTCATCGGCCTGTTCGAGGAGAACTGCACGGTCTGCATGCTGTGCGCCCGTGAGTGCCCCGACTGGTGCATCTACATCGACTCCCACAAGGAGACGGTCCCGGCCTCCACCCCCGGTGGCCGCGAGCGCAGCCGCAACGTCCTCGACCGCTTCGCCATCGACTTCTCCCTCTGCATGTACTGCGGTATCTGCATCGAGGTGTGCCCCTTCGACGCCCTCTTCTGGTCGCCGGAGTTCGAGTACGCGGAGACCGACATCCACGAGCTGACCCACGAGCGGGACAAGCTCCGCGAGTGGATGTGGACCGTCCCGGCCCCGCCCGCCCTGGACCCGGCCGCCGAGGAGCCCAAGGAAGTCGCCGCCGCCCGCAAGGCGGTCGAAAAGGCCGAAGCCGCCGCGGCCGCCGCCGCAGCCGAGACCGAGGCCGAGGCCGAGTCGGCAGAGCCCACCAAGCCCGCCACCCCGGGCACCGCCACCCCGGGCACCGCCACCCCGGGCACCGCCACCCCCGGCCAGGGCACCGGCACGGGCTCCGAGCCCGGCACCGGCATCGCCCCCGGCACGGGATCCGGCACGCCCGCCGACCCCGGTCCCGGCCAAGCCCCCGGCACGGGATCCGGCACCGACCCGGCGGGAGGCGCCGCCTGATGCTCACCGCCCACCTTGCCGCCGCCGCCCAAGGCGCCGGCTTCCTGTCGCCGACCGGCGTCGAGATCGCCTTCGTCCTCGTCGGCCTCGCCACCCTCGGCGCGGCCCTCGTCACGGTCCGCACCAAGCAGCTCGTGCACGCCGCCCTCTGGCTGGTCGTCACGCTCGGCGGCATCGCCGTCGAGTACCTGCTGCTCACCGCGGAGTTCATCGCCTGGGTCCAGGTCCTGATCTACCTCGGTTCCGTGGTCGTCCTCCTCCTCTTCGGGCTGATGCTCACCAAGGCGCCCATCGGCCGCTCCCCGGACGCCGACTCCGGCAACCGCTGGGTCGCGGCCGGGGTCGCCGGCGTCGCGGCCGTCGCGCTCGTCTGGGTCGTCGTCGATGCCTTCCGCGCCACCTGGATCGACCTCGACGGCCCGGTCCAGGGCTCCACGAAGGTCTCCGGCGAGATCCTCTTCCAGCACTGGGTGCTGCCCTTCGAGGCGCTCTCCGTCCTCCTCCTCGCGGCCCTGATCGGCGCCATCGTCTTGTCCCGCAGGAACACCCCCGCCGAAGACGAAGCCGCCGGCGAGAAGAAGGGCCAGCGCTGATGCACCTCGCCTACCCCGCCGTGCTGGCGGCGCTCCTCTTCTGCACGGGCCTGTACGGAGTACTCGCCCGCCGCAACGCCATCCTGGTCCTGATGTCCGTCGAGCTGATGCTCAACGCCGTCAACCTCAACCTGGTGGCCTTCGACGTCTGGCTGCGCGACACCCTGCACGCCGGCCAGGCCCTCACCCTCTTCACCATCGCCATCGCCGCCGCCGAGATCGGCATCGGCCTCGCGATCGTGCTGATGGTGTACCGGAACCGCGGCACCTCGGACGTCGACCGCCTGCGCGACACCGCCGAGGGCCACGAGCCCGACCGGAACCCCACCGCCAACGACAGCAACAGCACCGCCCGGCCGGAGGTCGCCGCGTGAGCACCACGACCCTCGCCGTCCTCGTCCCCCTCCTCCCCTTCCTGGGCGCGGTCGCGGGACTTCTCTTCGGCCGCAGCGCCCCCGGATTCGTCCGGCCGCTCGCCATCCTGCCGACGCTGGCCGCCGCCGTACTGGCCGTGCTCGTCGCCGTCCGCCATGGCGGCGGCAAGGCGATCGACACCGCGACCGAACTGACCCCGACCGGCTCCGTCCCGATCGAGCTCTCGCTCCACCTGGACGGCTTCGCCGTGCTGGTCGCCGTCCTGGTCGGGGTCGTCGCCACCTGCGTACAGCTCTACTCGACGGCGTACCTCCGCGAAGACCCGCGCTACCCGTCGTATGCCGCTCTGGTCTCACTGTTCACCTCCGCCATGCTGCTCGTCGTCTACTCCGGCGACCTGATGGTGCTGCTGGTCGGCTGGGAGATCATGGGCATCTGCTCGTACTTCCTGGTGGGCCACTACTGGGAGACCGAGGCGGCCCGCTCCGCCTCCCTGAAGGCCTTCCTCGTCACCAAGCTCGGTGACGTCCCCTTCCTGATCGGGCTGTTCGCACTCGCCGCCGACGCCGGCTCCTTCCGGATCACCAAGATCCTGGGCACCGTCGCCGCGGGCGGGCTCGACCACCCGACGCTGATCGCGCTCCTCCTGCTCGCCGGAGTCGCGGGCAAGTCAGCGCAGTTCCCGCTGCACACCTGGCTCCCGGACGCCATGGCGGGCCCGACCCCGGTCTCCGCGCTGATCCACGCCGCGACGATGGTCGCCGCCGGTGTCTACTTCATCGCCCGTCTCCTCCCCGTCTTCGCGGCCTCCCGCGCCGTGCTGGTGGTCATGGCCGTCATGGCGGCGATCACGATGGTCGGCTCCGCCCTCGCCGCCCTGGCCCAGGACGACATCAAGCGCGTGCTCGCCTACTCCACGGTCGGCCAGCTCGGCTACATGACCGGGGCCCTGGCCGTCGGCGACCGTGGCGCCGCCGTCTTCCACCTCCTGTCCCACGGCGCCTTCAAGGCGCTGCTGTTCCTCGGCGCGGGCGTCATCATCCACGCCGCCGGGACGAACTCCCTGGCCGCCATGTCCCGTATGGACGGCCTGGCCAAGCGCATCCCCGACGCCTTCTGGACGATGACGATCGCGCTCCTCGCGCTCGCCGCGATCCCGCCCTTCGCCGGCTTCTTCTCCAAGGAAGCCGTCCTCGTCGCCGCCGAGCACACCGCCACCGGCCACTCGGAGTTCGCTCCCAGCGCCGCCGGCTGGCTGGTCCTGGTCGCCGGCCTGCTGACCGCCCTGCTCACCGCCGCCTACGCCACCCGGCTGTGGCTGATGGCCTTCCGCGGTACGGGCGCCCCCGCGCCCGACCACGGCAAGGAACCCGCCGCCATGACCGGCGTGCTGTGGCTGCTGGCGGTCCCGTCCATCGGCTTCGGCCTCGCGGCCGGCCCCCTCGCCGACTGGTTCGACGGCGGGCAGCTCACCCCGACCCTGACCACCTCGCTCCTCGGCATCGGCGCCGCGCTCATCGGCGCCCTGCTGACCTACGGCCTCTGGCAGCGCGCCACGGTCCGCGCCGCCGCCGTCGCAGCCGCCACCGCGCCCGGCAACGGCCTCGCGGCGGACGCCGCCGTCGCCGCCACGGTCGCCGAGTCCGAGGCCGAGACCCCCGAGGTCGCCGAGGTCACCCACGACCACCCCGCCGCCCCGGTCGGCCCCACCGCCGACCCCGGCAAGGCGTTCCTCGGCCCCCTGCACCGCCACGCGGCCGACGGCTTCCACCTCGACGCCGTCTACGACCGGCTCTTCGTGCGCCCCGTCCGGGCGGCCGCGAGCCTGGTCCGCTTCCTCGACCGCGAGGTCGTGGACACGTACGTCCGCGGCGCGGGCGCCGGCCCGCGGCTGCTCGGCAGCCTCGTACGCCGGGCCCAGACCGGCAACGTGCAGAGCTACCTGAGCGCCCTGCTCGCCGGCGCCGTGGTCCTGGCGATCGCCACCGCCGTCCTCGCCAACGTCAACGCCGGATCGTGAGCCGTGAGTCAGCCGTGATTGATATCAGCCCGTCCGTGATGCAGTTCCTTCTGGCGTTCATCGTGGTCGCCCCGCTCCTCGGCGCGGCCGCGGCCCTCCTGCCGCCCCCGCCCGGGCTCAAGGGCCGCGGCCCCGAACAGGCCGTGCTCCGCCACGGCGTGACCGTCACGGGTGTCATCCTCGCCGCGGCGATCGCCCTCACCCTGGGCTTCGACCACGACGCCCCGTCCCGGTTCCAGGCGACGACGGACATCAGCTGGATCCAGGCGCTGAACGTCCGGATCCACCTCGGCATCGACGGCATCTCGCTCCCCCTCCTCCTGATGACCGCGCTGCTGTTCTTCCTCTGCGCGCTCTACAGCTACTTCAAGCTCCCCGCAGGCCCCTCCCCGAAGGCCTTCGTCGCGCTGCTCCTGGTCCTGGAGTCCGGCACCCTCGCGACCTTCGCCGTCCTCGACCTGCTGCTCTTCTTCCTCGCCTTCGAGATGGTCCTCATCCCGATGTACTTCCTCATCGCCCGCTGGGGCGGTGCTCAGCGGCAGGCCGCCGCCTGGAAGTTCATCCTCTACACGCTCCTCGGCTCCGTCGTCATGCTGCTCGGTCTGCTGCTCATCGGACTGAACAGCGGCACTTTCGACATGGTGGCACTCGCCTCTGACAACGGCCGCGGACTGACCCACACCACCCAGCTCCTGGCCGTCCTCGCCATCGGCATCGGCCTCGCCGTGAAGACCCCGATGTGGCCGCTGCACAGCTGGCTGCCGGACGCCCACACCGCCGCGCCCACCGTCGGATCCGTCCTGCTGGCCGGCGTCCTGCTCAAGATGGGCACGTACGGATTCGTCCGCATCCTGCTCCCCGTCACCCCCGACGGCATGGCCACCTTCGCCCCCTACCTGGGCGCCCTCGCCGCCATCGGCATCATCTACGGATCCCTCGCCTGCCTCGCCCTGGCCCGCAAGGGGAACAAGGGCGACCTCAAGCGCCTCATCGCGTACTCCTCCGTCGGCCACATGGGCTTCGTGCTCCTCGGCATCGCGTCCATGACCCCCACCGGAGTCAACGGCGCGCTCTTCGCCAACATCGCCCACGGCCTGATCACCGGTCTCCTCTTCTTCCTGGTCGGCGCCCTCAAGGACCGCTACGGCACCGCCGACCTCGACACCCTCGCCGGAGCCACCGGCGCCGCCCTCTACGGCCGCGCCCCCCGTCTCGGCGCCTTCCTCGCCTTCGCCGCCGTCGCCTCCCTCGGCCTCCCCGGCCTGGCCGGCTTCTGGGGCGAGATGCTGGCCCTCTTCGGCGCCTTCGACCCCGCCGAAGGCCTCTCGCGGCCCGCCTTCCTCACCTTCATGGCCATGGGCGCCTTCGGCACCCTGCTCACCGCCGCGTACCTCCTGGTCGTCGTACGGCGCGTCTGCATGGGCGACCCGAAGGCCGGTCCCGAGCTCGTCCTCGCGGACATCCAGCGCTACGAGTTCGCCGCCTGGACCCCGCTCGTCGCCCTCACCGTCCTCGCCGGCCTGTGGCCCGCGGTCCTCCTCGGCCTCACCGATCCGGCCGTCCAGAAGCTCCTCGCAGGAGGCAACGCATGACGGCCCTCACGGCCCTCGCCGCCGCCGAGACCCCCAGCCTGGTCCAGTCCGTCGACTGGCTCGCCATCGCACCCGTGGTGATCACCGCAGCGGTCGGCCTGGTCGTCCTGATCGCCGACCTCTTCGTACCCGAGCGCTCCAAGCCCGCCCTCGGCTGGATCTCCGTGGCCGGCCTGGCCGCCGCGACCGCCACCCTGCTGCCGCTGCGCGCCGGCGACCGCACCACCTTCTGCCTCACCGGCGACCCGGCCGCCTGCAGCTACACAGCCGACCACTTCGCGCTCGTCATCCAGTTCCTCGTCCTGGGCGGCGCGCTGGTCACGGCCCTGCTGTCGGTCACCGCCGTCCGCGACGCGCGCATGCCCGCCGGCGAGTACTGGTTCCTGCTGCTGTCCTCCGCCGCCGGCGCGGCCCTGCTGCCCGCCGCGCGCGACCTCGCCACCCTGATCGTCGCCCTCGAAGTCGCCTCGCTGCCCGCCTTCGCCCTCGTCGGCATGCGCCGCGGCGACCGGCTCTCCTCCGAGGCCGCCCTCAAGTTCTTCCTCTCCTCCGTCACCGCCACCGCCGTGTCGCTGATGGGCATCAGCTTCGTCTACGCCGCCACCGGCTCCCTGCACCTCACCCAGGTCGCCGATGGCCTCCAGGACGTCCCCGGGCAGCTCGACACCCTCGCCATGGCGGGCGTCGCGCTCACCCTCGTCGGCTTCGCCTTCAAGACCGCGGCCGTCCCCTTCCACTTCTGGGTCCCCGACACCTACGTCGGCGCCCCCCTGCCCATCGCCGGCTACCTCTCGGTGATCGGCAAGGCCGTCGGCTTCACCGGCCTCATCCTCGTCACGGTGATCGCCTTCCCGGCGTACTCCGAGATCTGGGGCCCGGCCCTCGCCGTCCTGGCCGCGCTCACCATGACCCTGGGCAACGCCGCCGCGCTGCGCCAGTCCGCCGACCGCCCGAACAGCGCCGTACGGCTGCTCGCCTGGTCCTCGGTCGGCCAGGCCGGCTACCTGCTGGTCCCGATCGCCGCGGCCGCGTACGCCGCGCGCGACCAGATCGGCTCGACCGTCGCCTACGCCCTCATGTACGCCGTCGTGAACCTCGGCGCCTTCGCCGTCGCCGCGCTGGTCGCCCGTACGAAGCCGCTGCACCGGATCAGCGACTACCGGGGCCTGTACGCCGAGCGCCCGCTGGCCGCCCTCTCCCTGGCCTTCTTCCTGCTCTGCCTGGCCGGCCTGCCCCCGGGCATCGTCGGCCTCTTCGCCAAGGTCACCGTCTTCCGCTCCGCGGTCGACGCGGGCCTGGGCTGGCTCGCCGTGGTCATGGCGGTCAACGTCGTCATCGCCCTCTACTACTACCTGCGCTGGACGGCACTGCTCTTCCGCGCGCCGGACGGTGCGGCGGAGGGCACGGCGGAGGCCGCTGCCGGGACCCCTGCGAAGGCCAAGGCCCCCTGGCCGGTCACGGTGGCGATCGTCCTCACCGCGGCCACGGCGCTCGTCCTCTCGGGCGCCCCGCAGCTGGTCCTGCGCTTCGCGGCGGGCAGCCTGTTCCCGCAGTAGCCCGTACGCCGGTAGCCCGTACGCCGTTAACCCGTACGCCGGTAACCCGTACGGAGCAACGCCCACGGCGGTCCCGCCGCCCCCGCCGCCCCGGCCACCGGGGCGGCGGCCCCCGCGCGCCCTGGGAACCTGACGCCCCCACCTCGCGTTGACCAGGAAGGGAGGGTCCACTGGACCGTAGACCCTCACATCCATGACGGGCTCCCCTGCCGCACCACCTGGAGGGCGTACCGTGCACCGCCGGCACAACGGGCTCAAGACCGCCGTACTCCTCGGCGGGCTGTCCGCACTCATCATCGTCATCGGAAGCTTCTTCGGCCGGGGCGGCCTGATCGTGGCCGTCCTCGTTGCCCTGGGGACGAACGCGTACGCGTACTGGAACAGCGACAAGCTGGCTCTACGCGCGATGCGCGCCCGCCCCGTCAGCGAGTTCGAGGCCCCCGCGCTCTACCGCATGGTGCGCGAGCTCTCCACGTCCGCGCGCCAGCCCATGCCACGGCTCTACATCTCGCCCACCGAGGCGCCCAACGCCTTCGCCACCGGCCGCAACCCGCGCAACGCCGCGGTCTGCTGCACCGAGGGCATCCTGCGCATCCTCGACGAGCGCGAACTGCGCGGGGTCATCGGCCACGAGCTCAGCCACGTCTACAACCGCGACATCCTCATCTCGTCGGTCGCGGGCGCCCTCGCCTCGGTGATCATGTTCCTGGTGAACTTCGCCTGGCTCATTCCGGTCGGCCGCTCGAACGACGACGAGGGCCCCGGCCTCTTCGGCATGCTGCTGATCATGATCCTCGGCCCGCTGGCCGCCTCCGTGATCCAGCTGGCCGTCAGCCGCTCGCGCGAGTACGAGGCCGACGCCTCGGGCGCCCAGCTGACGGGAGACCCGCTCGCCCTGGCCAGCGCCCTGCGCAAGCTCGACGCGGGCACCAAGCAGCTCCCGCTGCCCCCGGAGCCCCGGTTGGAGACGGCGAGCCACATGATGATCGCCAACCCCTTCCGCCCCGGCGCGGGATTGTCCAAGATGTTCTCGACACACCCCCCCATGGCCGAGCGCATCGCCCGGCTCGAACAGATGGCAGGCCGCAGGCAGTGAAGACCATCCTCAACCTCATCTGGCTCGTACTCAGCGGCATCTGGCTGTTCCTCGGCTACTGCCTCGCGGGTCTGATCCTCTGCATCACCATCATCGGCATCCCCTTCGGCGTCGCCGCCTTCCGCATCGCGGTCTACGCCCTCTGGCCCTTCGGCTACACCACGGTCGAGCGCCGCGACGCGGGCGCGGGATCCGCCATCGGCAACGTCCTGTGGCTGATCCTGGCGGGCTGGTGGCTCGCCCTGGGCCACATCTTCACCGGCATCGCGCTCTGCATCACGATCATCGGCATCCCGTTCGGCATCGCCAACTTCAAGATGGTCCCGCTCTCCCTGCTCCCGCTGGGCCGCGAGATCGTCCCGACGGACGCCCCGTTCGCCTCTCGGTGAGTCAGTCGTCCACTGAGTTGTCCACAGGCAGGGCGGACTGTCAGTGGGGTGCGTCACCATGAACGCATGAACGAGACCGAGCAGTTGCTGGAGCAAGTCGCAGACCGCGTGCGCAACTCCGCGCGCGGGCACGGAACGCCCCTGCCCACACCGCTGGGCACCGGAGAGATCACCGCCGCCGAGGGCATACTCGGCTTCGCCCTGTCGCCTCTGCTCGCACAGCTCTACGCGCGCATCGGCGACGGCGGATTCGGCCCCGAGAGCGGGCTGCTGCCGCTGCGTCACGCCGTACAGACGTACGAGGCGCACCGTGCGTCCGGATGGCGCTGGCCGGAGGGCGTGCTGCCGATAGCCGACTTCGGCTGCACCATGTTCGCCTGCGTCGACTGCCGCTCCGAAACCGCCCAAGTGCTGCTGTTCGACCCGAGTCTCGGGGAGCCGGACCTCGCGTGGTCCATCGACACCCCGAGCCTGGCCGGCTGGCTCCGCGGCTGGCTCGACGGCACCGCCTGGTTCTGCGACGAGTCCGGCCTGGGGGAGGAGCTCGACCTGGAGCTCGTTCCCTGGCCGGAGTTCAGATCCCGGATCTGAGCCGCCCGCGCACCCCGTAGGCCAGCGCGCCCAGCGCCAGCACCACGGCCCCCGCGACCGCCGACGCGAGGGGCAGCGCGCAGGCCAGCACCACGCAGCCGGACAGCCCGACCGCTGCCACGGCCCGGCCCTTGACACCTGAATCGAGCGTCCACGCAGAAGCGTTCGCGATCGCGTAGTAGGCCAGCACTCCGAAGGAGGAGAATCCGATCGCGCCCCGCAGATCGGCGGTGGCCGCGAGCACCGCCACGACCGCGCCCACTGCCAGCTCGGCATGGTGCGGCACCTGATGCCGGGGATGTACGGCGGCCAGCACGCGGGGGAGATGGCCGTGCCGGGCCATCGCCAAGGCGGTCCGCGAGACACCGAGCACGAGGGCCAGCAGCGAGCCCAGCGCGGCGAGGGCCGCTCCCACCCGGACGACGGGGGCCAGTCCGGGCCATCCGGCCGCCCGCACCGCATCGGCCAGCGGAGCCGCCGATGCGGCCAGTCCGTCGGCGCCGAGCACCGACAGGGCCGCCACCGTCACGGCGGCGTACACCAGCAGTGCGATCCCCAGCGCGAGCGGCACCGCCCTCGGGATGGTCCGCTCCGGGTCGCGCACCTCCTCGCCCAGGGTGGTGATCCGGGCATAGCCGGCGAAGGCGAAGAACAGCAGGCCCGCGCCCTGCAACAGCCCGACGGCGCCCCAGTCCGAGCCGCTGAGCCGCCCCGCCTCGGCCGCGTCGGACGACAGGGAGACGACCACGACCACGGCCAGTACCGCCAGCACCGCCGCCACGATCAGCCGGGCGATCCGGGCGGACTTCTGCACGCCGCCGTAACTCGCGGCGGTCAGCGCCACCACCGCCGCGACGGCCACGGCGTGCTGCTGCCCGGGCCACACGTACGCGCCGACGGTCAGGGCCATCGCCGCGCAGGAGGCCGTCTTGCCGATCACGAAGCCCCAGCCGGCCAGATAGCCCCAGAAGGGCCCGAGCCGCTCGCGCCCGTAGACGTACGTGCCGCCGGAGGCCGGGTACCGGGCGGCGAGCCGCGCCGACGAGTGCGCGTTGCAGTAGGCGACGAGAGCCGCCAGCGCCAGGGCCGCGAGGAGCGCGCCGCCCGCCGCGCGCGCCGCCGGGGCGAGGGCGGCGAAGATGCCGGCGCCGACCATCGCGCCCAGTCCGACGACGACGGCGTCGGAGACGCCAAGGGTCCGCTTCAGTTCGGGTTCCACCCGCGGAGGCTAACCGGACTAGCTGACGCCTTCCTTGCCGGGGAGTGGCATCCGCGTGCGCTCCCACCCCTCCAGGGCCGTCAGACAGGCGTGGTCCAGATGCCGCAGCCCGCTCAGATCGAGCCGGATCACCCGCCCCCGCGGCACCGCGTCCAACGCGTCCAGGGCATCGAGCAGTTTGGGCAGCCGCAGGAAGCTGGCGTTCCCCACGACCCGGACGCACAGCTCCTCGCCCTCCCACACCTCCTCGATGTGCACGTGGGAGGTCTCCCAGGCCGCCTTCGCGACGGCGAGGCCCAGCCCGACCAGCACGCCCTCGAAGAGGTTGGTGACCACGATCGCGCCGGCCGTGGCCAGCAGCACCACGGCCTCGCCCCGGTGCGTTCGCCACAGCGCGGCCACCGCCCGGGCGGGCAGCAGCTTCCAGCCCGCGTGCAGCAGTACCCCGGCCAGCGCGGCGAGCGGCACGATCTCCAGCACCTGCGGGAACGCCACGGCGAAGAGCAGCAGCCAGCCGCCGTGCAGCACCCGGGCCGCCCGGGTGCGCGCCCCGGCCTCCACATTGGCGGCGCTGCGCACGATCACGGCGGTCATCGGCAGCGCCCCGAGCAGCCCGCACACACTGTTGCCCACCCCCTGGGCGATGAGCTCGCGGTCGTACTCCGTCCTCGGCCCGTCGTGCATGCGGTCCACTGCGGCCGCGCTGAACAGCGTCTCGGCGGAGGCGATCAGCGCCAGCGCGATCACGGTCCCGATCGCCCCGACGGAGGCCAGCACCCCGAAGTCGGCCCAGCCGGGCGGGGACACGGCATCCAGCACCCCCGTCACGCGCACCTTCTCGACGGGCAGCCGCAGCAGGGCGGCGACAACGGTGGCGGCGGCCACCCCGGCGAGTGCTCCGGGTACGAGGCGCAGCCGCTCCGGCATCCGGCGCCAGGCCGCCATGACGGCGATGGTCCCGGCTCCCAGCGCCACGGCGGCCCAGTCGGCCTGTGCTCCGAGCTCGTGCACCCCGCCCAGCTTGGCCAGGGTCTGCCCGGGAGCCTCCACGCCGCCCAGTGCGTACAGCTGCCCGGAGATCAGAACCAGTCCGATCCCGGCCAGCATCCCGTGCACGACGGCGACGGAGATCGCCCGGAACCACCGCCCGAGCCGCAGCACCCCCATGCCCAGCTGGACCACCCCGGCGGCCAGCACCAGTACGCCGAGCGCGGGCAGACCGTACGACTGCACCGCCTCGTAGACCAGCACGGTGAGTCCGGCCGCGGGGCCGCTCACCTGGAGCGAGCTGCCCCGGAACCACCCGGCGACCAGCCCGCCGATCACCCCGGTGACGATCCCCAACTCGGCCGGCACCCCGGAGGCGACGGCCACCCCCACGCAGAGGGGCAAGGCGACCAGCGCGACGACGACCGACGCCCCGAAGTCTGCGCGAAACGTGCCGGCCCCAGGCATGCGAGAACCCCCCTGACAAGCGGTGATGGATGTCACCAGCGTGGTGGGCGCACTCGTCCCTGCCCAGTGCACACAGAAGCCCGCGGTGGCGCACGCGCCGCTCACGCCCCGCACACACTCCCGCGAACGCCGCGGCCCGGCGGTCGGTGAAGACCGCCGGGCCGGCGTGCGGGCAGGTCGCGGACCTGGGTCAGCGGTAGTTCACGAACTGGATCGCGAAGTCCAGGTCCTTGCCCTTGAGCAGCGCCTGGACCTCCTGGAGGTCGTCACGGCTCTTGGAGCTGACGCGCAGCTCCTCGCCCTGGACCTGGGCCTTGACGCCCTTGGGACCCTCGTCCCGGATGATCTTCGCGACCTTCTTGGCGTTCTCCTGGGAGATGCCCTCCTCGATCGTGGCGAAGATCTTGTACTCCTTGCCGGACAGCTGAGGCTCGCCGGCGTCCAGCGCCTTCAGCGAGATCCCGCGCTTGACCAGCTTGGTCTCGAACACGTCGAGGACGGCCTTGACGCGCTCCTCGGAGTTCGCCTCCATCAGGACCTTGTCGCCGGACCAGGCGATCGTGGCGCCGGTGCCCTTGAAGTCGTAGCGCTGCGAGAGTTCCTTGGCGGCCTGGTTGAGGGCGTTGTCGACCTCCTGCCGCTCGACCTTCGAGACGATGTCGAAACTGGAGTCGGCCATGTGCTGTGGCTCCTTGAAGTCGGGTGTGATCGCCCCGGAGGGCGCGGCCGGACGTCCCCGGCCCGCTCCGCAAAGCCTAGCCACCGCACCCACCCGCGGCGCTGATCAATCCGGTGGTGAACCACCCCCGGTCATCAGGTATCGTTTACGTCGTTGCCAGGGAGCGCCGCCGCGAGGCGGAAAAAAATGGCAGCACCTCTTGGCGGTGTGCCCGAGTGGCCAAAGGGAGCAGACTGTAAATCTGCCGGCTCAGCCTACCCAGGTTCGAACCCTGGCGCCGCCACGCGAGTGGGACCCCCGTTCATCTGCGGAAGCGCAGTGGACGGGGGTTTCTTCGTATGCGAACGCGGGCAGTCGACCGTTCCGCTTCGGCTTCAAGGCGTAGCGGAACGAATGGAGTTCACGGTCCCCGTGTCCCCGGAGCCGTGCGGGCCGGAAAATCGCTGGGTGTGAGCGGGGCGTGCGTGCATGCTGGGGGCATGATCAGCATCAGAAAGGCCCATGCCGCGTAAGCCCCCTTCGCAGGTCCGTGCGGATCTGCCCCGCGAGGCCCGCTCCTGGGAGAGCCGGGCCGTCATACCGGGCCTCTCCGGCAAGACCCTCGCGGAAATCGCCCGTATCGAGCGGCGCAGCGGCGGGCTCTGGGTCGGCGGGACCCGCCTGGCCTTCACCCACTGGCGGTGGACGGCCCACCGGCCCGGACCCCGCGTGATCTACCCGGTCGATGAGCAGTGCTGCGACCCGATGACCGGCTGCCGGGGCGCCCTGGAGCAGGTCAGGCTCACCCTCCCCAGAGCCGCCGGGCGCGAGCTGCTGGCCGTACTCGCCCCGCTCGACGAGCGGTTCCTCGCGCGCACCCTCAACGATCCGTTCGCCCCGCCGGGAGATCCGTGGTGGTGCCGGCGGCTGGAGAATCCGTGAGCGCCGCCTGCCAGGACCAGGACGTGCGCCGGGGGCGGTCCGGGAGGGCCAGGCGGCCCGCCGACCAGAGGAGGGCCTCCGTGGGCGGGCCCTGCGGGTTATCCGGGAAGAGGCGGGCCAGGACCGGCGCGCACAGGGCGGGCGGGGGACGCCAGGGGAGACCCAGGCCCTGGGCGATGTCGTACGTGTGGAGCAGCAGCTCCGCCACCCCCATCGCCGCGAAGCCGCCCGGATCGCAGGGACCCCAGTGCCAGGCCCGGTCCCCGGGATCCGCGGCCGTGATCGCCGCGCCCAGCAGGCGGGCGCTCGCCGACACCACCGTCAGGACCTCGGCCGGGGGAGTGCCGGGGCGCACGCGCAGGTCCAGGGGCAGGTACGCCGACGGGGCCCGGGAGGCCAGCTGGGCGGCGTACGCCGTGAGGTCGTGCGCGATGTGCGCCGCCGTCGTCCAGCAGGACCAGTCGAGGGAACCTGCCCGCACCTGCCAGTCCAGCCCGCTGTGCGGGGCAAGGGCCGATACCGCTTCGGCCGCCGCCCGTTCGACGTCCGTGCCCGTCATCGACCGCATCGTCGGCGTCTCCTGTTCGTTCTCCGGGGGTGAAATGGACAACTGACACGCGGGGGAAAGTAGGCGGCGGGGTGCTCATCGCCCTGCTCGGCGCCGGGATTCCGGCTCTGGTGGGGGCCGCGCTCCACCCGAGCGTAGGGGAGCCGTACCAGGAGACCCGGCTCTACTTCGGCACCGAACGCACCGACGGCCGGGGCCCGGTCGAGGAGCAGGAGTTCATGCGGTTCCTGAACCGCGAGATCACCCCGGCCTTCCCGGAGGGGCTGACGCTGCAGGACGGGTACGGCCAATGGCGGGGCCAGGACGGCAAGGTCGTCCACGAGACCTCGTACGAGGTGGTGCTGCTGTACCCCGAGAAGGAGGCCGACGCGCGCAACACGCGCATCGAGCGGATCCGGCAGGCCTACGAGGACCAGTACCGGCAGGACTCGGTCGGACGGTCCGACGACAAGGTCAGCGCCGGGTTCTGATCGCGGTTCTCGGCCGGTCTCCGAGCCGGCCGCGGCGGCGACGGCGGCCGAACACCCTGCCGGTGTCCCGGCCGCCGCTCCGGCACGACGCCCCGTCAGTTGCCCGCCACGTCCTTGACGGCCACCGTCACCGGCGTCGAACCGGAGGTCAGCTCCAGCGTCAGGCCCGCCGTCGCCGGGGTCTCGACCAGCTCGGCCAGCACCGCCGCCACGTCGTCGCGCGGGACGGACCCGCGGCCCGTCCGCGCCTCCAGGCGGACCAGGCCCGTACCCGCGTCGTCGATCAGCGAGCCCGGGCGCAGGACCGTCCACTCCAGGCCCAGTCGGGTGCGGACGTGGTCGTCGGCCTCGCCCTTGGCCCGCAGGTAGGCGTCGAAGACCTCGTCGCCCCCGTGGTGCGCGTCCGCGCCCATGGAAGAGACCATCAGGAAGCGCCGTACGCGCGCCCGTTCGGCCGCGTCGGCGAACAGCACCGCCGCGCCCCGGTCCACCGTGTCCTTGCGCCCGATGCCGCTCCCGGGACCCGCGCCCGCCGCGAACACCGCCACGTCCGCGCCCTGCAGGATCCCCGCCACGTGCTCCACCGAGGCCGACTCCAGATCGCACAGCACCGGTTCGGCGCCCGCCTCCCTGAGGTCGTCGCCCTGTGCCGGGTCGCGGATGATCCCCGCGACCTCGTACCCGCGCGCGGAGAGCAGGCGCTCCAGCCGCAGCGCGATCTGACCGTGTCCACCAGCGATGACGATGCGCATGACCCGACCGTACGACGAGCCGGGCGCCCCCGCCCGCGAACGCACCGGGGGACCTTCAGGGTCCGGGCTCCGTGCGCCCCTGCCGGGGCAGGTCCAGGGCCACGGCGACGGCGGAGTCGCAGTACTCCCGTACGGCACTCGTACGGGCTACCACCCGCCCGCGGTGGATCACGATGCGGCTGTACGCGAGGGACAGCACGCCCGCGATCCGGTCCCCGCGCACGGCGAGCAGCTCGGCGGGGAAACCGGCCTCCACCCGGACCTCCGGCAGGCCCATGGCCTCGCGGGCGGCGCTGCTGATCGACTCGTAGGCCTCGCCCGCCCGGAGCCCGCCCTGGGAGGCCAGCAGGTACGCGGCTTCCAGCGGGTCGCCGCGGCCGACCGGGTTCCCGGCGTCCCGCAGCGCCCCGCTGCCCGCCGACACCCGGACCCCGGCGGCGCGCAGCAGGCGTACGGGAGCGGTGCGCAGGCCGCGGCGTTCAAGGGCCGCGCAGTCGCCCTGGGGCAGGCAGGTCACCCGTACGCCGGCCGCGGCCAGCTGGTCGGCGGCGCGGGTCGCCGCGTCCAGCGGGAGCCGGGACAGTCCGCCGCAGGGGCCGATGGTCACCCCCGGGCGGAGCCCGCCGGCCATCGCCGCGAGCCGGGCCAGGCGGGCCGGATCGTCACCGTCCGTGTGCAGGTCCACCGGGCAGCCGTGCTCGTCGGCGAGTTCCAGGACGGCTTCGAGGAAGCCCGTCGGGTCGGGGTCCAGGTCGGGGCAGCCGCCGATGACGGAGGCGCCCATCTTGACCGCGTCCCGCAGCATGGCGAGCCCGTCGGCGCCGGCCACCCCGGTCAGCAGCCGGGGGACGGCGACGGTGGTGAGGTCGGTGAGCCCGCGCAGGGAGCGGCGGGCCTGGAGGACGGCTTCCATGGGGCCGAGGCCGTGCACGTCGCCGATGCGGACGTGCGAGCGGACGGCGGTGGCGCCGTGGCCGAGCTGGAGCAGGGCGGCTTCGGTGGCCCGGCGCTGGACCTCGTCGGGGGTGTACGAGACGGGCCCCTCGCCGTCGGCGGTCAGGGCGGTGTCTCCGTGGGCGTGGGGCTCGGCGGGGGCGGGCAGCAGCAGGTAGCCGCCGAGGTCCACCCGGGACAGGGCGGGGGCGGGGAGGCTGCCGGCGGTGCCCACGGCCTGGATCCGGCCGCCGCTGAGGCGGACGTCGACGGTACGGCCGTCGGTGAGGCGGGCCCCGGCGAGCAGCAGGGTGGTGGCCTCGGCGGCGGCCGCGTTCCCGGATGCGGCGCCGGCCCCGCGGAGGTGGGAGGGGCCGTGGGACGGGCTCTGGGAGGGGCCGTGGGCGGGGCCGTGTGCGGGTCCGTGCCCGCCGCCCTCGCCGCGGCCGCTGCGCGGGGAGTGGAACGGCTGCTGCGGCTGGCTGTCGGACATCGCGCTCCTGCGGTGGCTCGGGCGGTTCCTGGGCCCTTGGCCGCGGCCCGCGGCCCAAGATCACGCAGCGTGCTCAGAGCCTAGGGCGCGGGGGAGCCCGCTTCACGGAAGAGCGCAATAGTCGTACCGGTGTGGTGCCCACGCGCCTCGGCGCCCGCGCGTGCGCCGCACGGCCCCCGGCAGCCCCGGCGCGGTGTGAGCCCGCACACATTCCGGGCCGAAAGTGGGTGCGGAGCCCTTGTCGCGCTGATCAAGAAAGGCTTCCGAACCCCTCGGAGCCCTGTCCCCGCAAAGGATTTGGGCGATCGGCGGGCAACCGTGTAATGTCTTCATCGCTCGCCCCAATAGCTCAGTCGGTAGAGCGTCTCCATGGTAAGGAGAAGGTCTGCGGTTCGATTCCGCATTGGGGCTCTGGTGAGAGAGGTTCCCCACCCTCGGGTGGGGAGTCGATCCCATCAAAGCGGCGTAGCTCAGTCGGTAGAGCAAGCGGCTCATAATCGCTGTGTCACCGGTTCAAGTCCGGTCGCCGCTACACACAGTAGCCGATTGCGGGGTCGGTCTCCCGGTCGGCTACTCTTGTATGCGTTCATCCGTCCCATTTTCCGTCAAGGAGCACTCACGTGGCTGCCACCGACGTCCGCCCGAAGATCACGCTGGCCTGCGTGGAGTGCAAGGAGCGGAACTACATCACCAAGAAGAACCGGCGTAACGACCCGGACCGTCTTGAGATGAAGAAGCACTGCCCGCGTTGCAACTCGCACACCGCGCACCGCGAGACCCGCTGACCCCAGCGAAGTCTCGTATACAGGCACCGTCATGAGGTCGTCCCCTTCATTGGGGGGCGGCCTTGTGTCGTTTCCGCGCCCGGTGGGTGGGGGTGAGATGTTGCAGTCGTCGCGCCCGCCGTTGCACCGGTCTTTGTGTTATTCGTGTTCCTTCAGCAGGAGGTAGTGAGTCATGGCTCTCGACCAGTCCTTCGTGGGGCGGAGCTACCCGCCCACCGATCCGTACGAGGTCGGCCGGGAGAAGATCCGCGAATTCGCGGTAGCGGTGGGTGACGCCAATCCCGTCTACACCGACCCCGAAGCCGCCAAGTCGTTCGGTCACCCCGATGTGATCACCCCGCCGACTTTTGTGTTTGCGATCACTTTCGCGGCGGCCGGGCAGGTCGTCGAGGACCCGCAGCTGGGGCTGGACTACAGCCGTGTCGTGCACGGCGACCAGAAGTTCGCGTACTCCCGGCCGGTGCGTGCGGGTGACCGGCTCTCGGTGACCTCCACCATCGAGGCCGTGAAGTCGATGGCGGGCAACGACATCATCGACATCCGCGGCGAGGTCCACGACGAGACCGGCGAGCACGTGGTGACGGCGTGGACGAAGCTCGTCTCCCGCGCCCCCGAGGAGGCCTGACATGGCAGCGCAGATCAAGTACGCCGACGTCGAGGTCGGCACGGAGCTGCCGGCGGCGTCCTTCCCCGTGACGCGCGCCACGCTCGTCCGCTACGCCGGTGCCTCGGGTGACTTCAACCCGATCCACTGGAACGAGAAGTTCGCCAAGGAGGTCGGACTGCCGGACGTGATCGCGCACGGCATGTTCACCATGGCCGAGGCGATCCGCGTGGTCACCGACTGGGTCGGCGACCCGGGCGCGGTGGTCGAGTACGGCGTGCGCTTCACCAAGCCGGTCGTGGTCCCCAACGACGACCGGGGCGGTCTGATCGAGGTCACGGCCAAGGTCGCCGCCAAGCTGGACGACAACCGCGTACGGGTCGACCTGACGGCCATGAGCGCCGGCCAGAAGGTGCTGGGCATGTCGCGCGCGGTCGTCGAGCTGGCCTGAGGGGTGGGGCGGGGGGCTTCGGGGCGCGCTCCGCGCCCCCAGCCCTCTCCGGTTCCGCCCGCCCCCGCCACCCTCGACCTCCTTCCACTCCCACCCTTGACCAAGTTAGTGATTGAGCACTAACTTGTAGACATGGTCAGGATGAGTGCAGAAGAGAGGCGTGAGAGCGTCATTCGTGCGGCGATGCACGAGTTCGCCCGCGGCGGCTACTACGGGACCTCCACCGAGGCGATCGCCAAGCGGGTGGGTGTGTCGCAGCCGTACCTCTTCCGGCTCTTCCCGAACAAGCCCGCCATCTTCCTCGCCGCCGTCGAGCGCTGCCTGCGGGAGACCCGTGAGGTCTTCGCCGTCGCCGCCGAAGGGCTGCAGGGCGAGGAGGCCACGGATGCCATGGCGAACGCCTACACCCGGCTCATCGCCGAGGATCCGGACAAGCTCCAGATGCAGCTCCAGATGTACGTCACCGTCGCCGCCGCCGAGGCGGCCGGGGACCACGAGTTCGGCGAGCTCGTCCGGAAGGGCTGGATGGAGCTCTGGGAAACGGTCCGCGTGCCCTTCGGCGGGGACGTGAACGAGACCACGACCTTCATGGCGTACGGGATGCTGATCAACACCCTCGCCGCCATGGGCTTCCCGGCCGATCACCGGGTCTGGGAGGGGCTGTACCCCTCGGCCCGCGTCAAGGGGCGCCTGGAGAAGTGACGGGCGTGGGATGTGACGGCACGAGTGGGATGTGACGGCACGAGTGGGATGTGACGGCACTAGTGGGATGTGACGGCACGAGATGAGGGGCGCGCCGCCTGTCCGGCGGGTCACTCATGCGCACGAAAGTTAGTCAGCAATAACTAACAACCTTCAGGGGGAAGCGTGAACACCCAAGCCTCGGACACCAAGCTCCGAGGGCCCGCCGTTTGGGCCCTCGTCCTCACCGGCGTCGCCAGCTTCATGGCCGCCCTGGACAACCTCGTCGTCACCACCGCCCTGCCCGCCATCCGCGCGGACCTCGGCGGCAAGCTCGAGGACCTGGAGTGGACGGTGAACGCCTACACGCTCACCTTCGCCGTCCTCCTCATGTTCGGCGCGGCCCTCGGGGACCGGTTCGGGCGCCGGCGGCTGTTCATCGCCGGTCTCGCCGTCTTCACGGGCGCCTCAGCCGCCGCTGCCCTCTCGCCCGGGATCGACGCGCTCATCGCCGCCCGCGCCGTCCAGGGCGTCGGCGCCGCGATCATGATGCCGCTCACCCTGACCCTGCTCACCGCCGCGGTCCCGGCCGCGCGGCGCGGCATGGCCCTCGGCATCTACGGCGCCGTCACCGGCCTCGCCGTCGCCAGCGGCCCCCTGATCGGCGGCAGCCTCACCGAGCACATCTCCTGGCAGTGGATCTTCTGGCTCAACGTTCCGATCGGGCTGGCGCTGATACCGCTCGCCCGCCTGCGGCTCGCCGAGTCGACCGCGCCCGGCTCCCGGCTCGACATCCCGGGCACCCTGCTCATCAGCGGTGGCCTCTTCGGCATCGTCTACGCCCTCGTCAACGCCAACTCCGAGGGCTGGACCAGCGCCCCGGTCCTGACCGGCCTGATCGTCGGAGCCGCGCTCGTCGGCGGCTTCATCCACCACGGCTTCAACAACGCCAACCCCATGCTTCCCATGCGGCTCTTCCAGAACCGCGGCTTCCTCGGGATCAACATCGCCAGCCTGCTGATGTTCCTCGGCATGTTCGGCTCGATCTTCCTGCTCAGCCAGTTCCTGCAGGGCGTCGTCGGGTACTCGCCCACCGAGGCCGGACTGCGCATGCTCCCCTGGACCGGCATGCCGATGATCGTCGCCCCGATCGCCGGGATCCTCTCCGACCGCATCGGCGGCCGCCCCGTCGTCGCCGCCGGGCTCGCGTTCCAGGCCCTCGGCCTCGGCTGGTTCGCCGCGATCCTGAGCACGGACGTCTCCTACGCCGCCCAGCTGCCGCCGCTGATCCTCAGCGGGATCGGCATGGCCCTCTACTTCGCCCCCGCCGCCAACGTCCTGATGTCCACCGTGGCCCCCGCCGACCAGGGCAAGGCCTCCGGCGCCAACAACGCCCTGCGCGAGGTCGGCGGAGCCCTCGGCGTCGCCGTCCTGGCCTCGGTCTTCTCCGCCCAGGGCGGCTACGAATCCCCGCAGGCCTTCACCGACGGCACCGTCCCGGCCCTGTGGATCGGCGCGGGCGCCGTCGCCCTGGCCGCCGCCTTCGCCCTGCTCCTGCCCCGCCGGGCGAAGCCCTCCCCGGTCCCCGTCGCCGTCGAGGCGGTCGCGACGGCGGAGAAGGTGCCCGCCGCGCGCTGACCCGGCCGCCCGACCCCGCTCGCCGGGCCGCGCCGGGCCGGGAGCCGGGTGTGAGAACCGCAGCACCGCCCGCGCACGAAGATCCGTACGACTCATCGTGAAGGAGCGCCCGCCATGCCCGACATCCCCTGGTCCACCCCCACCCAGGCCTCTCCCGACGCCGAGGTCTACGTCATGGCCTCGCGCTTCGAGACCGCCACCCTCGCCGGAGCCGTCCGGTTCTTCCTCAAGGCCCCCGGGATCGTCCTCCAGATCCGCAAGGCCCCCGGTGCCCACGGCGTCGCCCTGCGGGCCCGGGTCCTGGGCCGCACGTTCCTGACCCTCTCCGCCTGGGAGGACCGGGACGCGCTCTACCGGTTCGCCCGCAGCGAGCCGCACGTCTCCAGTTCCCGGGCGGCCGCCGGCTTCATGAAGGAGTCGGCCTTCACCTTCTGGACCGTACGGGCCTCCGAGCTGCCCCTCACCTGGGCCGAGGCGGAGCGCCGGCTGGCCGAGCAGAAGTCGAACCACTGAGCCGCGGTCCGTGGCCCCGCCGGGAGGCGAGGGGCACGGACCGTACTCTTGTCCACGTGCAGGAACTCCACGATGCCCCCCTCGCCCCGCTGACCACCTTCCGCCTCGGTGGCCCCGCCGCCCGCCTGGTCACCGCGACCACCGACGCCGAGGTGGTCGCCACCGTCCGCGCCGCGGACGAGAGCGGCACCCCGCTCCTGGTCATCGGCGGCGGCAGCAACCTGGTCATCGGCGACCGGGGCTTCGACGGCACCGCCCTGCGCATCGCGACCACCGGTTTCGACCTGGACGGGACGCGGCTGGAGCTCGCCGCGGGCGAGAACTGGAGCGACGCCGTCGCCCGGACCGTCGAGGCGGGCCTCGCCGGGATCGAGTGCCTCGCCGGAATCCCCGGCTCCGCAGGCGCCACCCCGATCCAGAACGTCGGTGCGTACGGCCAGGAGGTCTGCGACACCATCACCGAGGTCGTCGCCTACGACCGCACCCGCCGCGAGACGGTCACGCTGACCGCCGCCGAGTGCGCGTTCTCGTACCGGAACAGCCTCTTCAAGCACGATCCCGAGCGGTACGTGGTGCTCCGCGTGCGCTTCGCCCTGGAGGACGCCGGCGGGCTGTCCGCGCCGATCAAGTACCCCGAGACCGCCCGCGCCCTCGGCGTCGAGGCCGGCGACCGGGTCCCCGCCGCCACCGCCCGCGAGACCGTGCTGCGGCTGCGCGCCGGCAAGGGCATGGTGCTGGACCCCGCCGACCACGACACCTGGTCGGCCGGCTCCTTCTTCCACAACCCGATCCTGACCGACGAGGCCTACGCCGCCTTCCTCGCCCGCGTCCAGGACCGCCTCGGCCCCGACACCGCCCCGCCGGCCTATCCCGCGGGCGACGGCCGTACGAAGACCAGCGCGGCCTGGCTGATCGACAAGGCCGGCTTCACCAAGGGCTACGGCACCGGCCCCGCGCGCATCTCCACCAAGCACACCCTCGCCCTCACCAACCGCGGCGAGGCCACCACCGAGGACCTCCTCGCCCTGGCCCGCGAGGTCGTCGCGGGCGTCCACGCGGCCTTCGGCGTCACCCTGGTCAACGAACCGGTGACGGTCGGCGTCAGCATCTGAGGAGCCCCGGCCGCCCATGCTCTGTCCCCTGCACGGGGCCGGTACGGACCCGACCCGCCTCGTGGGGCGCACGCTCAGCAGAGTCGTCGCGTCCTGGCACATCAGCGACGGCGAGCGCTCCGAGGCTCCCCTCGACGTCTGGCTGATCGACAGCCTCGGCGACTGCATCCGCATCACCACCGGGTCCGACCAGTGCCTCATCGTCGAGTCCGCCGCGCCGCACGAGCCGTACGACATGGGGGAGTGGGGCCGCATCGAGGTGGGCGAGGACCTCGGCGACCACCCCTTCCTGCGGCACCTCGGCGAGACCGTCGCCTCGGTCGCCGAGTTCGCGCTGCCCGAGCAGGGCCGCACCCACCTGGAGATCGGCTTCCCCGACGGGGGCCGGGTGCGCGCCGACTGCTACGAGGGGGACCTGCGGCTCACCCGCTGAGCCAGTGGTCGATCCCGGCCAGCAGCTTGGCCTGCACGTCCTCCGGCGCGGCCGAGCCGCGCACCGACTGGCGGGCCAGCTCGGCGAGCTCCGCGTCCGTGAAGGCGTGGTGGCGGCGGGCGATCTCGTACTGGGCCGCGAGCCGGGAGCCGAAGAGCAGCGGGTCGTCCGCGCCCAGCGCCATGGGCACCCCGGCCTCGAAGAGGGTCCGCAGCGGGACGTCCTCGGGGCGCTCGTAGACCCCGAGGGCGACGTTGGACGCCGGGCAGACCTCGCAGGTGATCTGGCGGTCCGCGAGGCGCTTGAGGAGGCGCGGGTCCTCGGCGGCCCGTACGCCGTGCCCGATGCGGGAGGCGTGCAGATCGTCGAGGCAGTCGCGGACGGAGGACGGGCCGGTCAGCTCGCCGCCGTGCGGGGCGGCGAGGAGGCCGCCCTCGCGGGCGATGGCGAAGGCCCGGTCGAAGTCGCGGGCCATGCCTCGGCGCTCGTCGTTGGAGAGCCCGAAGCCGACGATGCCGCGGTCGGCGTAGCGGACGGCGAGGCGGGCCAGGGTGCGGGCGTCGAGGGGGTGCTTCATGCGGTTGGCGGCGATGAGGACGCGCATGCCGAGGCCGGTTTCGCGGGACGCGGAGTCGACGGCGTCGAGGATGATCTCGACGGCCGGGATCATCCCGCCGAGGAGGGGCGCGTAGGAGGTCGGATCCACCTGGATCTCCAGCCAGCCGCTGCCGTCCCGTACGTCCTCCTCCGCGGCCTCGCGCACGAGGCGACGGATGTCGTCGGGCTCGCGGAGGCAGGAGCGGGCGGCGTCGTAGAGCCGCTGGAAGCGGAACCAGCCGCGCTCGTCGGTGGCCCGGAGCTTCGGTGGCTCGCCGGCGGTGAGGGCGTCCGGGAGGCGGACGCCGTACTTGTCGGCCAGCTCCAGGAGGGTCGATGGGCGCATCGAGCCGGTGAAGTGCAGGTGCAGGTGTGCTTTTGGCAGAAGCGTGAGATCGCGTAGGTGCTCCATTCAGCGATCCTGCCGCACCTCTCCCCCGATCGGCAGCCGGATTCCCTGAACGGGGCCTTGCCCGAACGGAAATGCTGGCCCGGGGGCGGTGCCGGGGTGCCGCTGCGCGGAGCCGGTCCCCTCCCCGCCCTTCCACCGTTCCCTGGGGCTCCGCCCCAGACCCCGCGCAGCGGCCGCCCTCCGCATCCCGAACATGCC